>NZ_JAILXP010000234.1 GCF_020740895.1 Streptomyces sp. UNOB3_S3
CCCGATCCGCTCCCACAACTCATCCGACACGATCCACGGCGATGCCCCCACGAGCCGGACAACGCTCAACCCGCCCGTCAGACACGGCAACCAGCGTCAACAGATCTCATTCTGTTAGCTGTTGTTAAACCCTTTAAACGGGGGCCATGGGCGAGGAGTTGAGTGCCTTGACGAACCGAGAGCCGAACACGGGTCTGGAGCGGCTGTACCGCGAGGCCTCGTGGACGCTGCGGCAGTTCGCCCGCGAGGTCAACCGCATAGGGACGGAGCGCGGCACCCCGCTCAGGTACCAGGAGCCCTCGGTCCACCAGTGGCTGAAGGGCTACGTGCCGAGGGAGGACGTCCGCCCGCTGATCCTTGAGGCACTGTCCCGGCGCCTCAACCGCCCGGTGACGTACGCGGAGGCGGGGTTTCCCGCGCCGCCCGGCGACGAGTCCGGTGGGGGCACGGTCGAGGGGCTCGTCGACCTTGGGCGACAGGACATGGACCCGTCGCGGAGGAGCGTGCTCGGGTACAGCCTGTTCTCCGTGGCGTTGACGGTTCCGGGGTGGCCGGATGTGGTGGGGCGGATGGAGGCGGCGCAGCGCGGAACGATCGGCCGCATCGGAATGCCCGATGTGCAGATGGTCATCGCCATGACCGAGCGGGTCTCGGAACTCGACGACCAGTTCGGCGGGCGGCACGCACGCCCAATGGCCGCCGCATTCCTCGTGAATACGGTCGCGCCCTATCTCAAGGCCGACGGGCCCGAATCCGTGCGCAGAGCGATGATGTCCGCCGCTTCCGACCTCTGTTATCTCACGGGATATATGGCCGTGGATGAAGGACTTCACGGTCTTGCGCAGCAGTACTACCTCAAGGCCCTGCATCTGGCCGGTGCTTCCCAGGATCACCTGACGTTCTGCACGACATTGCGGGGCATGAGCGTGCAGGCGGTCGATCTCGGGCACGGTCCGCACGCCATGCGGCTGGCCGATGCCGCCGCAGCGGCGTCCCCGCAGGCCGGGCCGCGTATGCGGGCGTTCCTCGCCGGACAGCAGGCGCATTCCGCCGCACAGCTCGGAGACCGCAGCACCGCGCTGATGTATCTCAAGGAAGCGGAAATCGCCATGGACAAGGCCGAGTCCCAGGCGACGACGTTCGGCTCCTACAACCCGTCGTCCCTCACCTACCACGTCGGCCAGGTCCGTTATGAGCTCGGCGACCTGCCCGGGTCCATCGAAGCGCTGGAGGAGTCCGACCGGCTGCGCCACCATTCGCTCTGGCGCAATCGCGTGCGCTACCTCGCCATGCTCGCCGAGCGGCAGTGCCAGGTCGGCCATCTCGAAGCCGCGTGCGACACCTGGGGCAGGGCCCTGGACATCTATCCGCTGGTGCAGTCGGGGCAGTGCGACGAGCGCGTGAAGGAGATGTTCACGCGGATCCGCCCCCACCTCAAGAACCCCCACGCCCGCCATCTCCACGAGCGCGCCCGGCTCGTCGCGCCCGCCGCGCTCTCCGCGTGACGAGCCGACGAGCCGGGCGGGGTTCCGTCACTCCTCGGCGGTGACCGTGGCGAGCGCCTCGTCGCGTACGTCCGGGTGGGCGTGGCGGCGCAGGGCCCGCAGTTGTTCGCGCCAGGGGGCCGACCAGTTGGTGCGGCGGCCTCCCATCGCGGTGAGGGTGATCGCGAACAGCCCGGCGGCGTGGGTCCCGGCGGAGGTCAGGGCGCGGGCCGCGTGGGCGAGCGAGTCGTCGGTGGTGCGCGGGCCCAGGTGCTGGGTGAGGGAGGCGGCCGTGCGGGCCGCGAGCGCGGGCCTGCCGTCGTGGCAGCGTGCGAGGTGTTCGAGTCGCGCTGTCAGCGTCTCCGGTGCCGCGTGCGGGTCGAGGGTCCGGGCCAGCAGGTCGGCCGCCTCGGGCGCGTAGTCCCCCAGCCGGCCGAGGAGTTCGGCGACCGCGGGCGCCGCTTCCCGTACGGCACGCGGCTGCCAGGTGCTCCGCGCCGCCAGGCCGGCGGTCAGGTGCCGGACGCGCCGGCGGGCCGGCCGGTCGCGGTCGGGCTCGGCGTCCGGGGTTCCGGGCAGGGCTTCGGCCTCGGCCAGGGCCGTGAGCGTACGGAGGAGCGGGGCGGCGTCGGGTGAGCCGGAGGGGGCCAGGGCGACGAGGTCGCACAGCGCGTCGGCGGCCTGGCGCCAGCTCGCCCGGTTCTCCAGGTCGGTGACGGCGGCCTCCAGGGCGCGCGCGGCGTCCGGGGACCAGGGCGACCAGGTCCCGAGCGCCGGGTATCCCAGGCGCGCGACCTCGGGGTCGTCGGTGTCGCAGGCGGCCCGCACGAGTGCGGCGTAACGGGGCCGGTGGTGCTCGGGCAGGTCGTGGGGCCGGCTCGCCAGGACGGCCTTGCGGAGTTCGCTCCGCCCGGTCGCCGCCGTCTCCAGCAACGCCCAGGCCGCTTCGTGCGCGAGCAGACCTTTCGCTACCGCCACGCACGCGGCCCGCACGTCGTGGTGCTGGTCCAGGAGCGCGCACGCCTCGGCCAGGAGTGCCACCGCCTCCGGCGCGGGCAGCGCGGTGGCGGCGAGCCGGGCGGCCTCCTTCCTGCTGGTCACCTTCGTCCCGCTCGTCCCGGTGAGCAGTGACCTCAGCTCTCCCGCCAGGGTGGAGGGCGCGACGAACCGGCTCGCGCGGGACGCCGCGGGGATCGCGACCCGGGCCCGGTCCCCGCCGGCGTGGGAGAGCAGCAGCCGCAGATGCCGCCCCGGGGTCTCCGTCCGGGCGAGGGCCGCGAGGGCGGCCTCGGCGAGCGGCACGTCGCTGTTGTCGGCGTAACGCAGCAGCAGTTCGGTGCCGTGTCCGGGGATCCACGCTGCCAGCCGGAGCGCGTACACGCGCTGGTGGGTCGTGAGACCGTCGTCCGCCGCCGCGCGCGCCAGCAGCCGTGCGGCGGCGGCCTGCTGATGCGGCGTCCAGGACGCGGTGTCCCGGCAGACGGGCGGCAGCCAGTGGCTGCCCTCGATCAGGAACCGGCCGTACGGAGGCGTGTCGCCCAGCAGGACGTCCAGCAGATCGGTGCGACGGCGCACCAGCGTCCACCGCACATGGGAGAACGTGGCGGCGGACGGTTCCAGCGCGAGCAGCTCGGTCAGGCGGGCGTCCCGGGTCCGGGGGTCGTCCAGCCAGTGCGCGGCGGCCTGCTGTCCGTCACCGGGTGTGCCGTGCTCGATCGCGCGCCGCAGCAGGGCCTGCAGCCCGGGTATGCCGTGGCCGAGCTCCTGGAGCGCGTCGGCGAGCCGGATGGTCTCCGTGAAGTCGGCCCTGTCGGCGGCGGCTTCGAGGGCAGGGCGCAGCGCCGCGAAGACCTCGTGCTCCTGACCGGGGCGCAGGTCCTCGCGCGAGGGCACGGCGCCCTGCAGCCGGGCCACGGTGCGGAGCGCCCAGCCCGCCGGCTCCGCCGCTTCCGTCGGTTTCCCCGCCTCGCGCAGCAGGCCGCGGGCCAGGGTGCGCAGGGCGTGGCTCTCGGGCCACGAGAAGTCCCGGGCCTCGACGGTGTCGGTGGTGACGCGCTCCAGGTGGGGGGCGGCTTCGGGGGCGAACAGGGCGGGCCGGAGCTCGGCGAGCGCGGCCAGGACGGCGGAGCGTACCGGCTGCTGCTCGTTGCGCAGCCGGTCCAGGCCCGCGAGCAGTTCCGTGACGGCGGCGGGGTCCCGGGTGAGGGCCGCGTTGCGCACCAGGAGTTTGTAGGCGTAGGCGCGCTCGGTGGGCTCGGAGCGGCGGGTGGCGGCCAGCAGTTCCGGGCGGGCCTCCGCCACCGGCAGGTGCGCCATGGCCGACAGGATCGTCTGCCAGCTCCCGCCGTACTCGCGGGCCTGCTCGGCCATCCGCCGGGCCTCGGCCTGGCGCCGGGCCCGGGGCAGCACGTCGAGGATGCCGTGCGCCAGGGCGGAATGGCTCGTGCTCCGCCCGTTCATCGCGAGGTCGTAGCACTCGGCACGCCGCGACGGCGCCATCGTCTTCAGCAGCCGTGCGAGGGCGCGGTCGTCACGGCCCATCACCCGGGCGAACGCGTCGAAGCCGGGCGGCCGGTGGCGTACGAGCACGCGCAGCACGGACGGCTTCAGACCGTGGAGCTCACTGTCCTCGCGCCCCGGTGCCAGCAGGACCCGGAGGGTGGCGTCCGGGCCGGCGGCGGCCAGCCGGCCGAGCCGCCCGCGGACGCGTTCGGGCAGCGCGCCCGGGCACAGCCGTTCCAGCAGCTCGAGCACCCTCAGGGGCCGTGTCCCGATGGCGGCCGCCACGATGAACCCGTACGCCTGCCACCACCTCCTGCGGTGGTCCTCGGGCAGTGCGGTGAGCCGGCGTTCCGCCTCGTCGAGGACGGCGTCGGGGTGGCGGTCGGCGAGCCGGTGCCAGGGGACGGTGGTGTGGAAGAGAGCGGGCAGCAGCTCCGCGACGGTGGCGGGACCGCAGGCCGGCAGCAGCTTCGCCGCCTCCGCGTCGCCCCAGCGCTCACGGACCGGCCGGACGAGGGCCTCGGCGACGGCTGTGCGGCGGCCCGCGACGACGGCCCGGACGATCTCGCGGCGGACGGCCATGGGGGCGTCGTCCAGCGCCGCCGTGACGGCGGCGTCGGGGATCAGGCCCTGGCGGACGGCGGCGACGGAGTGGCCACGGACGGCCGGATCGGGGTCGGTCAGCCGGTCCCGCAGCCAGGCGACGTCACGGCCGGCCGTCGCGGCCATGGCGGCGACGCCCCGTTCGTACGTGCCGCGCCCCGACAGCTCGGCCAGTGCCGCGCCCAGTTCCCCGCGGGCGCCGAGCTCGCGGGCCCAGAGGGCGATGTGGCGCACGCGTTGGGGGAAGGGCAGGGGGGCGACGGTGGTGAGGAGCGCGTCGGCGAGCGCGGGGGCGGTGTTCTCGATCACGTGGCCGATTCTCGTCGCTGCTGTCCGGATCGCCAAAGGACGGCCGGACGAGGACCACCGGAGAAGGGCGGCCCGAGCGATAGGGTGCGATCGCCCCCGTACACACGCCCCCCGTCCGCACGACCGAAGGAACCACCCGGCCCATGCGCCTCGACGAGCTCGCCGACGTGGGGCCGTTCTTCGCCCTGCGCACCGGCGAAGGGGGCCTTCCGCTCCTCGGCGAGGAGACCGTGCGGCAGCGCGTCGCGACCGTCGCCGCGCGCCTGGGCACCGACGACACCCGGGTCGCCGCGTCCATCGCCTTCCAGGGCATCGCCGGGCGGCTGTTGTCCATCGGTCTGGGATCCGCCGTGCTGACCGGCGAGGTCCCGGACCTCGCCGCGGGCGGCCTCCGCTGGGAGCCCACCAGCGCCGCCCCCGACGACCTGTGGTTGCCCTCCCCCGCCGCGCTGCCCGGGGAGGACCTCCGCACGGCCGTGGTGCAGGACCTTCTCGTCCCCCTGCACGACCTCATCCGTACCGTCACCCCCATCTCTTCCCCTCTCCTCTGGGGCAACGCGGGCTCCTCCCTCGCGGGCTCCCTCCGCGTCCTGCATACCTGGTGCCTCGGCCGGAACCGCACCGAGGACGCCGCCCGGGCCGTCGCCCTCACCCACGAGCTCTTCACCGACCCGCTCCTCCGCGACACCGGTGTGCTGAGCGACACCACCTACATCCGCCGCACCTGCTGCCTCTACTACCGCGTGCCCGGCGGCGGCATGTGCGGCGACTGTGTCCTGCGCCATCCGCCGCGTCACTCCGCCCGGCGCCGCTGAGCCGGCGGCCAGCTCCCCGGGTCGAGCACGCCGAGGACGTACGCCTTGGCCACCAGCGCCGTACGGTTCGGCACCCGCCAGCGGCGGCTGAGGCGGGTGAGGTGGTAGTTGACGCCGTCGACGGTCAGTCCGACCGCCTTGCCGATCGCCGCCGTCGTGGCTCCGGCCGCGGCGAGCTCCAGAATCCGCGCTTCCACAGCACTCACCTCCGTCTCCGGGCCCGACGGCGTCGAGGTTTCGGCTGACCGAACGTGCAGCACCGTCAGCAGCGCCGGATACGTCGGGGACGCGTCGCCGACCGGTTCGACGATCAGCTCGCCCTCGCGCGGAGTTTCCCGCCCACCCACCGTCCAGCGCACGTCGATGGTGTAGCGGGACCGGCGGCCCAGGCGCAGGGCCTCGATAAGCCGGTTCATCTGGGGGGCCGCGCTGTCGCTGGGGTGGAAGAGGTCCAGCAGGTTGCGGCCGCGCACCTGCCCGGGCGCGAGGCCCCACTCGGCCGCCATGGCCGGGTTGGCGCTGGTCACCTCGCCGTTCGCGCGGGAGATGGCGATGGGGACGGGCAGCCGGTCCAGCAGCATCATGAAGTAGTTGCGCCAGGTGAAGTACGCCTCGTGTTCCGCGCTGTTCACGGTTCCCCGTCCCCCTCGTTCGTACGGTGACTGTCTATGGCGCAAGAGCGACACGCCGTTGGTCACTGCACAATCATGCAGTGAAACGTACCGACGGTTCGGTCCGGGGCGGTGACCCTGAAGTCATGACAGCGACGTCACTCACCACCGACATCCCCCTCGTCGACATCACGGCCGTCGGAGCGACCGACACCCCGTTGCAGCAGGTCATGCGCCTGGCCCGGCGCCACGGGCCGGTCTTCACCCGCAGGCTGCACGGCTCGGACCGGCTGTTCGTCACCTCCCTCGATCTCGTGTCCGAGCTGTCGGACGAGCAGCGGTTCACCAAGTCCGTGGGCCCGGCGCTGGAGAACGTCCGGGAGTTCACCGCCGACGGGCTGTTCACCGCCTACAACCACGAGGCGAACTGGGCGAAGGCGCACGACATCCTGATGCCCGCCTTCGCCCTGGGCTCGATGCGCGCCTACCACCCGGCCATGCTGCGCGTCGCCCGCCGGCTGATCGACGCGTGGGACGGCCACCTGGCCACGGGTGTCCCCGTCGACGTGCCCGAGGACATGACGCGGATGACGCTCGACACCATCGGGCTCGCGGGTTTCGGCTACGACTTCGAGTCGTTCGCCCGCCCCGAGCCGCACCCCTTCGTGGGGGCGATGGTGCGCTGCCTGGACTGGGCGATGAACAAGCTGGGCCGTGACCCCGACGAGGACTTCGCCGCCGAGGACGCGGCGTTCCGGGAGGACGCCGCGTTCCTGGCCGGTGTCGTCGACGACGTCATCGCCGCCCGTACGGCCTCCGGCGACACCCGCACCGACGACCTGCTCGGCCTGATGCTCGGCGCCCCGCACCCCTCCGACGGGACCACCCTCGACGCCGCCAACATCCGCAACCAGGTCATCACCTTCCTGATCGCCGGTCATGAGACGACGTCCGGCGCCCTCTCCTTCGCCCTCCACCACCTCCTCAAGGACCCGGTCTCGCTGCGGCTGGCGCAGCGGGAGACGGACGAGCTGTGGGGCGACGCCGAGGACCCGGAGCCGACGTTCGAGGACGTCGGGCGGCTGCGCTGGACCCGGCAGGTGCTGCTGGAGGCGCTGCGGCTGTGGCCGACGGCGGCGGCGTTCACGCGCGAGGCCCGGGAGGACACACTGCTCGGCGGCCGCTATCCGCTGCGCGCCGGGGAGGGGGTCACCGTGCTGACGCCGATGCTCCACCGGGACCCGGTCTGGGGCGACAACCCCGAGCTGTTCGACCCCACGCGCTTCGACCCGGCCGTGGAGGCGGCTCGTTCCCCGCACGCGTACGAGCCGTTCGGCACCGGGGAACGGGCCTGCATCGGGCGGCAGTTCGCGCTGCACGAGGCGACGATGCTGCTGGGGATGCTGATCCACCGCTACCGGTTCGCCGACTCCGCCGGTTCCACCGGCTACCGGCTGCGGATCAAGGAGACCCTGACCCTCAAGCCGGACGGCTTCACCCTCACCCTCGCCCGCCGCACGGCGGCCGACCGGGCCGTGAACCGGGCTGCTCTGCCGACCTCGGCACGCACGGAGACCGTCCGCGCGGAGAAGGGCGAAGGCGGGCCCACCCGGGCCCGCACCGGCACCGGGCTTCTCATCCTCCACGGTTCCAACTACGGCACGTGCCGCGAGCTGGCCAGGGACCTCGCCGACCAGGCCGCGCGCCTGGGCTTCGACGCGTCCGCCGCCCCGCTGGACGAGCGCACGGGGGCGCTGCCCACGGACACGCCGGTGGTGCTGGTCGCCGCGTCGTACAACGGGCGGCCGACGGACGACGCGGCCCGTTTCACCGAGTGGGCCGAGCGCACGGCGGGGGCGGGGGCCGCCGACGGCGTCCACTACGCCGTCCTGGGCGTCGGCGACCGCAACTGGGCCGCCACCTATCAGCGCGTTCCCACCCTCCTCGACGAGCGGCTCGCCGCGCTCGGCGGCACCCGGCTGCTGCCGCGCGCCGAGGCCGACGCGTCCGGCGATCTCACCGGCACCGTCGAGGACTTCACCCGCTCGCTGTGCCGGACGCTGCTGGAGCGTTACGGCGACCCGGAGAGCGCGGGGGCCGTCGCGGCGCCCCAGGACACCGACGGCCCGGCCTATGAAGTCGCCGAGGTCGCGGGCGGCCCGCTGACCGCCCTGGCCGAGCGTCACGGGATGCTGCCGATGACCGTGACCGAGGCGTACGAGCTCACCGACCCGGCCCATCCGCGCACCAAGCGATTCCTGCGGCTGGCGCTGCCGGAGGGGGTCACGTACCGGACCGCCGACCATCTGGCCGTGCTGCCCGCCAACGCCCCGGAGCCCGTCGCCCGCGCCGCCGCGCTCTTCGGCGCGGACCTCGACACGGTCCTGTCGCTGCGGCCGCGCCGCGCCGGGCGTGACACGCTCCCCGTCGACCGGCCGCTGACCGTGCGCGAACTCCTCACCCACCACCTGGAACTGGCGCAGCGACCCACTCCCCGGCAGGTGGCGGCGCTGGCGGAGCGCAACCCCTGCCCGCCGGAGCGGGCCGCCCTGGAGTCCCTCTCCCCCGGCGACCCGCGGACGCTCCTGGAGCTGATCGAGGACCACCCCGCCCTGCGCGGCGCCCTGGGCGCGGCGGCCCTGCCCGAGCTGCTGCCGCCGCTGCGCCCGCGTACGTACTCCGTCTCCTCCTCCCCGGCCGTGGACGCCCGTCACACCGATCTGATGGTGTCCGTACTGGAGGCCCCGGCCCGCTCGGGCAGGGGCGTCTTCAAAGGAACGGCGTCCGGGCACCTGGCCGCGCTGCGGCCGGGCGACACGGTGCTCGCCCGTGTCCAGCCGTGCCGTGAGGCATTCCGGATCTCGGTGGACGAGCGGACGCCGGTGGTGATGGTCGCTGCCGGAACGGGGCTGGCCCCCTTCCGGGGGACGATCGCCGACCGCACCGCCCTCGCGGCGGCCGGTGCCGAACTCGCGCCCGCGCTGCTGTACTTCGGCTGCGACGCGCCGGACGCGGACTTCCTCCACTCGGCCGAGCTCCGCGCGGCCGAGGACGCGGGGGCCGTCTCCGTGCGCCCGGCGTTCAGCGAACGGCCGGAGGAGAGCGGCCCGTACGTCCAGCACCGGCTCGCCGCCGAGGGCGACGAGGTGTGGTCGCTGCTGGAGGCGGGGGCGCGGGTGTACGTCTGCGGTGACGGCGCCCGTATGGCCCCGGGTGTCCGGGCCGCGCTGCGCGACCTCTGCGCCCGCCGGACGGGCGCGGACGCCCGGGCCGCCGACGCGTGGCTGCGCGAGCTGACGGACGCGGGCCGGTACGTCGAGGACGTGTACGCGGCGGGGTGAGACCCGCGCCCGCCCGGCTCCGCCCGAACCCACCGGCGACGCGGTACGGCCGCAGCGGCTACGCTGCGGCCTGAGCCGGGCGGCACGCGCGGCCGCATACGGCTTCACGGGGGACAGGGGGGTCGGTGAGCGGGACGACCGAGACCACGACGACGACCACGAGCGGCGGCGGCGAGACCCGTATCGGCCGCCGCCGGGTGCTGGGCGTCCTGGCGGGCGCGGCCCTGCTGCCCGTGGCGGGCTGCGGCAGCGGCTCGGAGAAGCGGACGGAGCCCTCGGGGCCACCGCCGCCCGGCGGCAAGTCCGGCCCCGACGCCACGATCATGATCATCCGGCATGGGGAGAAACCGCGCGGCGGCGCGCGCGGGATGGACGAGAACGGCGAGCCGGACAAGAAGTCGCTGACGCAGCGGGGCTGGGAGCGGGCCCGGGCCCTCCCCAAGCTGTTCACCCCCGCGACGGACACCGCCGGGCGGGCCGGGCTGCCCCGGCCCTTCACCCTCTTCGCCGCCGCCGACTACGGCCCCAACGCGGGCTCCCACCGCATGCGGCAGACCGTCACCCCGCTGTCCGAGGAGCTCAAGCTGCCGGTCAACACCTCCTTCTCCGAGACGGAGGAGGAGAAGCTGGCCGCCGCCGCGCTCGCGTCGCCGCAGCCCGTGCTGATCTGCTGGGAGCACTCCAGGATCAAGGACATCGTCAAGGGGCTGGGCGCGGCCGGGGCGCCGGGGGTGCCGAAGTCCTGGCCGGACCGGTTCGACCTGGTCTGGGTGCTGACCCGGCGGCGCGGCGTCTGGTCCTTCCGGTCCGTCCCGCAGCACCTGCTCGACGGCGACGCGGCGGCCACCGGGCCGAGTGGGTGACCCGGCGTCAGTTCCCGTACCCTACCGACCGTTCACATCGGCACAGGGACGGGAACGAACGCACGATGACCATACGCAGCGGCATGATCGCGTCCGTGACGGCGGCGCTTCTGGCGGTACCGGCCGCGGCGACGGACGCGGCCGCCGCGGAGCCCTCCGCGTCGTACGCGGCCACCACGTCCGTGGGGGTGCACAACGCCTACGACAAGGCCAAGTACCCCTACTTCGCCGACGCCCTCGACTCCGGGGCCGCACTCCTCGAACTGGACGTGTGGTCCAACGGCTTCGGCGGCCGCGCCTTCCGCGTCTCCCACGCCAACCCGGTCGCGAACGACAACAACTGCGAAGGCGCCGGCTCCGCCGCCCGGCTCCGCACCGGCTCGCGCAACCAGCCGCTGTCCGGCTGCCTCGCCGACATCCGCGCCTGGCACGACGCCCACCCGGGCCACCGGCCGGTGCTGCTCAAGGTCGAGATGAAGGACGGCTTCAACGCCAACAGCGGGCGCGGCCCGGCCGAGCTCGACGCGCTGCTGACGGCGAAGCTCGGGGACGCCCTCTACCGCCCGGGCGACCTGCTCGGCAAGCACGCGAACCTCGACGAGGCCGTACGGGCCGGCGGCTGGCCCGCGCGCTCGGCGCTCGCGGGCAAGTTCATCGTCGAGCTCATCCCCGGCACGGTCGAGGAGGGCAACCCGGCGGACCGGCTGTGGACCGACCGTGAATACGCCATGTACCTGCGCGACCTGGCCGCCGCCGGGCGCATCCGCCAGGCCGCGGCGTTCCCGGCCGTGCACGGGGCGGTCCCCGGCGACCCGCGGTCGCGCTACGCCGATCCGGCGATCCGGCCCTGGTTCGTCTTCTTCGACGGGGACGCCACGGCGTACACGGGCGGCGGCATCGACACCGGGTGGTACGACAGCCGACACTACATCGTCGTGATGACGGACGCCCACAAGGTGGCGCCGGCGATCGATGTCACCCGGCCGACGGAGGCGCAGGCGCGCGACCGTGTCGCCCTTATGGCGCGGGCGCGGGCCAGCTTCGCCACGGCGGACTGGTATCCGCTGCCGCGGGTGCTGTCCACGGTCCTGCCGCGCGGCTGAACCAGCCGTGGGGCTTCCCGCGCCTTCGGCACGGGTTTCGCC
>NZ_JAILXP010000235.1 GCF_020740895.1 Streptomyces sp. UNOB3_S3
GGCGAAGGCCCCGCGCAGCGGGGCCCGGAACGCCGAACGGCGTGGGGGCCGGGCAGATCGCCCGGCCCCCACGCCGTCAGTCGAAACGCGCGTAGGCGCTACTGCGTGGCTTCCGCCTCCCGCGCCTCGCGCCGGTTGTCGCGGAAGGTGTTCACCCTGCGCGCCGTCGCGAAGAGCGGGATCACCGCGCCCAGGACCACCTGGAGCGCGCAGCCGGTCTGGAGGAGGAGCTCACCGCCGGGCGCGTCGAACGCCCACGCGGCCAGCAGGCCCATGCTGAGCACGATCCAGCTGAGCATGGCCACCGCCAGCGGCCCGCGCGGCTTGGGGTACTCGACCCGGCTGACCATCAGCCACGCCACACCCATGATCGCGAGCAGCGTCGGCACGAAGGGCAGCTCCAGCAGCACGATCGAGACGACCGTGAGCGCCCCGAAGGGGCTCGGCATGCCCTGGAAGATGCCGTCCCGCATCGGCACGCACGAGAAGCGCGCCAGCCGCAGGACGACCGCGAGCAGCACCACGATCGCGGCGACCGCCGAGACGCGCTGGTGGGCGTCGTCGGCGACCATGCCCCAGACGACCACGAAGTACGCGGGCGCCAGGCCGAAGCTGATCAGGTCGGACAGGTTGTCCAGCTCCGCGCCCATCGCCGAGCTGCGCAGCTTGCGCGCCACGAGGCCGTCGAAGAGGTCGAAGACGGACGCGAGCAGCATCAGTATCACGGCCGTGGCCGCGCTGTGCCGGGCCATGCCGCCGTCCTCGTTCCCTGTGAGGTGGGGGATGAGGACGCCGGTGGTGGTGAAGTACACCGCCATGAAGCCGCAGATCGCGTTGCCCAGGGTGAGGGTGTCCGCTATCGACAGCCGGGTGGACAGCGGAATGGGGTCCGTGTCCTCGGCCTCCGCCTCGGGAACCCAGGCGGCCTGTGTGTCCGGATCAATCACGGTCAAGACGTGTCACCCCTGCCGTGGTGGCCTGGCCGACCTCGACCGCGACCTCGACTCCCTCGGGGAGGTAGATGTCGACGCGCGAACCGAAGCGGATCAGGCCGATCCGATCGCCTTGCTCCACCTTGGTGTCCGCCCCCACGTAGGGGACGATGCGGCGGGCTACGGCACCGGCGATCTGGACCATCTCGATGTCACCGAGCTCCGTGTCGAAGTGCCAGACGACACGCTCGTTGTTCTCGCTCTCCTTGTTGAAGGCCGGCACGAATCCACCCGGGATGTGCTCGACCGACGTCACCGTGCCGGCCAGCGGCGCGCGGTTGACGTGGACGTTGAGCGGGCTCATGAAGATCGCGACGCGGGTTCGTCCGTCCTTCCAGGGCATGATGCTCTGCACCACGCCGTCGGCCGGGGAGATCACCCGGCCCTGGCCGATCTCACGATCGGGGTCGCGGAAGAACCACAGCATGCCGGCCGCGAGAGCGGTGGTGGGTACGGCCAGCGCAGCCCAGCGTCCGGAGCGGCGGGCCTTGGTGAGGCTGACCGCCGCCGTGGCGACGGTCGGCAGGAGCCACGGCGATGCTCCGCGCGCGAGGCGAACACCGCGGAGGCTGTCGCGAGGTGCAGAGGAAGAGCTGTGGGGCATGGGTGACCTTCGTAGCGGAGGGTGCCGCATAACGATCGGGGGACGGCGGCTTTCCGGGGATGCTATCGGTTGCGGGCGGCAACTGGCTAAGCGCCAGGGCCAGTCGATGGCCGAACCGCGACTACAGGGTGTGATCTTCTTCTCTGCACCATCACCGCCATCTCACCGTAAATGGGACTTTATTCCCCGGTCAACCCCCGTGTCAGCCCTGAATCCGGTACTCCTCGAGCAGCCGGCGGCCGATGATCATTTTCTGGATCTCGGCCGTCCCCTCGCCGATCAGGAGCATCGGGGCCTCCCGGTAGAGCCGCTCGATCTCGTACTCCTTGGAGAAGCCGTAGCCGCCGTGGATGCGGAACGCGTCCTCGACGACCTCCTTGCAGTACTCGGAGGCCAGATACTTCGCCATGCCGGCCTCGAGGTCGTTGCGCTGCCCCGAGTCCTTCTTCCGGGCTGCATTGACCATCATCGCATGGGCCGCTTCGACCTTTGTCCCCATTTCGGCAAGCTTGAACTGAATCGCCTGATGCTGAGCGATGGGTTTTCCAAAGGTGTGACGTTGCTGTGCGTAGGAGACGCCCAGCTCGAACGCACGCTGTGCGACGCCGCAACCACGGGCCGCCACATTGACCCGGCCGACCTCGACGCCGTCCATCATCTGATAGAAGCCCCGGCCGGTGGCGCCGCCCAGCACCCGGGCCCCGGGCACCCGCAGCCCGTCCATGATCAGCTCGGTGGTGTCGACCCCCTTGTAGCCCATCTTCTCGATCTTGCCGGGGATGGTCAGCCCCGGCTTGACCTGGCCGAAACCGGGCTCCTTCTCGATCAGGAAGGTCGTCATCGACCGGTGCGGGGCCGTGCCCTCGGGGTGCGCACCGTCCTCGGAGTCTGTCCGGCATAGAACGGCCACCAGCGTCGACGAGCCGCCGTTGGTCAGCCACATCTTCTGGCCGGTCAGGACGTAGTCCTCGCCGTCGCGCACCGCCTTGGACGTGATCGCCGACACATCCGAGCCCAGCCCGGGCTCCGACATCGAGAACGCGCCCCGCACCTCGCCCGTCGCCATGCGCGGCAGGAAGTGATCCTTCTGTTCCTGGGTGCCGTGCTGCTTGATCATGTAGGCGACGATGAAATGCGTATTGATGATCCCCGACACACTCATCCAGCCCCGGGCGATCTCCTCCACGCACAGGGCGTATGTGAGAAGGGACTCACCCAGCCCCCCGTACTCCTCCGGGATCATCAGCCCGAAGAGGCCGAGCTCCTTGAGGCCCTCGACTATGCGGGTGGGGTACTCGTCACGGTGCTCCAGCTCGGTCGCGACCGGGATGATCTCTTTGTCGACGAATTCCCGGACCGTGGCGAGAATCTCCCGCTGGACGTCCGTCAGCCCTTCGGTGCGCGCCAGACGGCCCATCTCACTTCTCCCGGATGATCGGCTCGGGGCGGCCGGGCTGCTCCCCGCCGCGCTTCTCGGTGTACTCGGCGGTGGGCACCATCACCTTGCGCCGGAAGGTGCAGACCACGGTGCCGTCCTGCTTGTAGCCGATCGTCTCGACGTACACGATCCCGCGGTCGCTCTTCGACTTCGACGGGGTCTTGTCGAGCACCCTGGTCTCGCCGTAGAGGGTGTCGCCGTGGAAGGTCGGCGCGATGTGCCGGAGCGACTCGATCTCCAGATTGGCGATCGCCTTGCCCGAGACATCGGGCACCGACATGCCCAGCAGCAGCGAGTAGACGTAATTGCCCACCACCACGTTCTTCCCGAAATCCGTGGTCTCCCCGGCGTAATGCGCGTCCAGGTGCAGCGGGTGGTGGTTCATGGTCAGCAGGCAGAAGAGGTGGTCGTCGTATTCCGTGACCGTTTTCCCGGGCCAGTGCTTGTAGACGTCACCGACCGTGAATTCCTCATAGGTGCGGCCGAACTGCATCGCTCACGCCTCCGGGATCTCGAACACGGATGTGCGGACCATTCCGGCGGCGCGGCCCTTGCCGGCGACGACGAGCGCCATCTTCCGGCTCGCCTCGTCGATCATCTCGTCGCCGAGCATCGCCGAGCCCTTCTTGCCGCCCGCCTCGGAGGTGCACCAGTCGTAGGCGTCCAGGATCAGCTCGGCGTGGTCGTAGTCCTCCTGGGAGGGGGAGAAGACCTCGTTGGCGGCGTCCACCTGGCCGGGGTGGAGCACCCACTTGCCGTCGAAGCCCAGGGCGGCCGCGCGGCCGGCCACCGCGCGGAAGCCGTCCACGTTCTTGATCTGGAGGTAGGGGCCGTCGATCGCCTGGAGGTCGTTGGCGCGGGCGGCCATCAGGATGCGCATGAGGATGTAGTGGTAGGCGTCCGCCGGGTAGCCGGGCGGCTGCTCGCCGACCACGAGCGACTTCATGTTGATGGACGCCATGAAGTCCGCCGGCCCGAAGACGATCGTCTCCAGGCGGGGCGAGGCGGCCGCGATCGCGTCCACGTTCACCAGGCCCTTGGCGTTCTCGATCTGCGCCTCGATGCCGATGCGCCCGGCCTCGAAGCCCATGGTCTTCTCGATCTGGGTGAGCAGCAGGTCCAGGGCGACGATCTGCTGGGCGTCCTGCACCTTGGGCAGCATGATGCAGTCGAGGTTGGGCCCCGCGCCCTCGACGACCGTGATCACGTCGCGGTACGTCCAGTGGGTGGTCCAGTCGTTGACCCGCACGACCCGGGTCTTGCCCGTCCAGTCGCCCTTGTTCAGCGCGTCGACGACCGTGTGCCGGGCGCCCTCCTTGGCCAGCGGGGCGCAGGCGTCCTCCAGGTCGAGGAAGACCTGGTCGACGGGGAGGCCCTGGGCCTTCTCCAGGAAGCGCGGGTTGCTGCCGGGGACGGCGAGGCAGGAGCGGCGCGGGCGAAGACGGTTGCCCGGAGCGGGGGTGGTGCCGGTCATGCGGTGACCTCCAGGGGGTCGAGGCTGTTCGCTTTGCGGATCTCGTCGACGATACGGCCGATGATCTCCGTGATGCCGAAGTCCTTGGGGGTGAAGACGGCCGCGACTCCGGCCGCCTTGAGGGCGGTGGCGTCCGCGGACGGGATGATGCCACCGACGATCACGGGTATGTCGTCCGACCCCGCGTCGCGCAGCCGGGCCAGTACGTCGGGGACGAGCTCGGTGTGCGAGCCGGAGAGGATCGACAGACCCACGCAGTGGACGTCCTCGGCGACGGCCGCCGAGACGATCTGTTCCGGGGTGAGCCGGATGCCCTGGTAGACCACCTCGAAGCCCGCGTCGCGGGCCCGTACGGCGATCTGCTCGGCGCCGTTGGAGTGGCCGTCCAGGCCGGGCTTGCCGACCAGCAGCCGCAGCTTGCCGGCGCCCAGCTCGCCGGCCGTGCGGGCGGCCTTCTCGCGGACGGCGGCGAGCGGGCTGCCCGCCTCGGCGGCCACGGCCAGGGGGGCGCCGCCGACGCCCGTGGGGGCGCGGAACTCGCCGAAGACGTCCCGCAGGGCCCAGGACCACTCGCCGGTGGTGACGCCCGCCCGGACGCACTCCAGGGTGGCGGTCATCAGGTTCTCCGTGCCGGCCGCGGCCTTCTTCAGCGCCGAGAGGGCCTCCTGGGCGCGGCCCTCGTCGCGGTCGTCGCGCCAGGCGTGGAGGGCGGCGACCACTCGGGCCTCGCCCGCCGGGTCGACGGTCATGATGGCGGTGTCGAGATCCGAGGTGAGGGGGCTGGGCTCGGTCGCCTCGTAGCAGTTGACCCCGACGATCTTCTCCTCGCCGGACTCGATGCGGGCCCGGCGCTCGGCGTGCGAGGCGACCAATCGGGCCTTGAGGTAGCCGGACTCCACGGCGGCCATCGCCCCGCCCATCGCCTGGATCCGCTCGATCTCGGCCAGGCACTCGGCGACCAGCGTCTCGACCTTGGCCTCGATCACATGCGAGCCGGCGAAGATGTCCTCGTACTCCAGCAGGTCGCTCTCGTGGGCGAGGACCTGCTGGATGCGCAGCGACCACTGCTGGTCCCAGGGGCGGGGCAGGCCCAGCGCCTCGTTCCAGGCGGGCAGCTGCACGGCGCGGGCGCGGGCGTCCTTGGAGAGGGTCACGGCGAGCATCTCCAGCACGATGCGCTGGACGTTGTTCTCCGGCTGGGCCTCGGTCAGCCCGAGGGAGTTGACCTGGACGCCGTAGCGGAAGCGGCGCTGCTTGGGGTTCTCGATGCCGTAGCGCTCCCGGGTGACGCGGTCCCAGATGCGGCCGAAGGCCCGCATCTTGCACATCTCCTCGACGAAGCGGACGCCCGCGTTGACGAAGAAGGAGATCCGGGCGACGACGTCGCCGAAGCGCTCGGCCGGCACCTGGCCGGAGTCCCGGACCGCGTCCAGGACGGCGATGGCCGTGGACATCGCGTAGGCGATCTCCTGGACCGGGGTGGCCCCCGCCTCCTGGAGGTGGTAGCTGCAGATGTTGATCGGGTTCCACTTGGGGATGCGGCCCACCGTGTAGGAGATCATGTCGGTGGTGAGCCGCAGGGAGGGCCCGGGCGGGAAGACGTGCGTCCCGCGCGAGAGGTACTCCTTGACGATGTCGTTCTGCGTCGTCCCCTGGAGCTCGGCGATGTCGGCACCCTGCTCCTCCGCGACCACCTGGTACAGGGCCAGCAGCCACATGGCGGTGGCGTTGATGGTCATGGAGGTGTTCATCCGCTCCAGCGGGATGTCCTTCAGCAGCCGCCGCATGTCGCCGAGGTGGGCGACGGGGACCCCGACCCGCCCGACCTCGCCGCGGGCGAGGACGTGGTCGGGGTCGTAGCCGGTCTGCGTCGGGAGGTCGAACGCGACCGAGAGGCCGGTCTGGCCCTTGGCGAGGTTGCGCCGGTAGAGCTCGTTGGACGCCTCGGCCGTGGAGTGCCCGGCGTACGTCCGCATCAGCCACGGACGATCCTTCTGACGCTGAGTCATGTGCGCGCCGTCTCTTCAGTCGTTGGTTCAGACATTACGGAAGAGGTTGATGGAGTCCAGGTGCCGTTCGCGCAGCTCGTGGTCGCGGACGCCCATGCCCTCCTCCGGGGCGAGGCACAGCACGCCGACCTTGCCCTGGTGGAGGTTGCGGTGGACGTCGTACGCCGCCTGGCCGGTCTCGGCGAGGGTGTAGGTCTTCGACAGGGTGGGGTGGATCTTCCCCTTGGCGATCAGCCGGTTGGCCTCCCACGCCTCGCGGTAGTTGGCGAAGTGCGAGCCGACGATGCGCTTCAGCGACATCCACAGGTAGCGGTTGTCGTACTGGTGGTTGTAGCCGGACGTCGAGGCGCAGGTGACGATGGTGCCGCCCTTGCGCGTGACGTAGACCGAGGCGCCGAACGTCTCGCGGCCGGGGTGCTCGAAGACGATGTCCACGTCCTCGCCGCCGGTGAGCTCGCGGATGCGCTTGCCGAACCGCTTCCACTCGCGCGGGTCCTGCTCGTGCTCGTCCTTCCAGAAGCGGTAGTCCTCGGCGCCGCGGTCGATGACCGCATCGGCGCCCATCCGCCGGCAGATCTCCGCCTTCTTCTCGCTGGAGACGACACAGATGGGGTTGGCGCCGCCCGCGAGCGCGAACTGGGTGGCGTACGAGCCGAGTCCGCCGCTCGCGCCCCAGATCAGCACGTTGTCGCCCTGCTTCATCCCGGCGCCGTTGCGGGAGACGAGCTGGCGGTAGGCGGTGGAGTTGACCAGCCCGGGAGCCGCCGCCTCCTCCCAGCTCAGGTGCTTCGGCTTGGGCATCAGCTGGTTGGACTTCACCAGGGCGATCTCGGCCAGTCCGCCGAAGTTGGTCTCGAAGCCCCAGATGCGCTGCTCCGGGTCGAGCATGGTGTCGTTGTGCCCGTCGGCGGACTCCAGTTCCACCGAGAGGCAGTGGGCGACGACCTCGTCGCCGGGCCGCCAGGCGTTGACGCCGGGCCCGGTGCGCAGCACGACGCCGGCGAGGTCGGAGCCGATGACGTGGTACGGCAGGTCGTGCCGCTTGCCGAGGGGGGAGAGCTTTCCGTAACGCTCCAGGAAGGCGAAGGTGGGCACGGGCTCGAAGATCGAGGTCCACACCGAGTTGTAGTTCACGGAGCTGGCCATGACGGCCACCAGGGCCTCGCCGGGCCCGAGTTCGGGCACGGGGACCTCGTCCACGTGGAGCGACTTGCGGGGGTCCTTCTCCCGGGTGGGGAGCCCGGCGAACATGTCCGCCTCGTCCTTGTGCACGGTCACCGCGCGGTACGACTCGGGCAGGGGGAGCGCGGCGAAGTCCTCGGCGCGGCTGTCGGGCGCGAGGATGGCGTCCAGGATCTGGTTCACGGTTTGCCTCCGGCGAAGCACGTCGTGGAAACGGGCTTGAGGGAACGTCGGGGGTGGAGCGCTGCGGTGGAGCGAGGGGGCGGTGCCGTCGGTCCGGCGGGGTGGTGCTCCCGCGCGGGGTGGCGCGGAGAAAAGCGATGCCTGGTGACGCAGGCGTCCGGGCGCGCACGACAGGGTCTGCGGGGACAGCCGGCACGCGACGGTGGTCGGTGCGCCGGCCGCCCGGACACCGACAAGGTATGGCACCGCGTGCCACTCGACAAGACACTGCGTGCCAACAATTTCTCTCAGATGTCATCCAGAGGTCACGGATGAGCAAGAACGGCCACCCCAAAGGGGTGGCCGTTGTGGTGAGTTGTCGGGATTTTTCCTATGTCTTCTTGAGCGCCTTCTCGATCGCGCGCATGACCTCGTCCAGCGGTGCGTCCGTCCGCGCCACCGTCACCAGCACCTCGCCCTGGGCCCGCGCCGAGGCGGCCGGGGTCTCCTCCTGGGCGGGGCGGCCGGCGCCGATGCCGGTGCCGAACGTCTCCCGCACGATGGCGAAGGCGTGGTCGAGCTGGGCCTCCAGATCGCCCTGGGCGCCCCCGCGCAGCCAGCGGCGCAGCACATGGTTGTGCGCGGTGACCACCGCGGAGGCGGCGACCTCCGCGAGCAGCGGGTCGTCGTCCCCGGCGTGGTGCGCCGCCTCGTCGAAGTGGCCCAGCAGATAGCGGGTGAACAGTCGCTCGTAGCGGGCCACCGAGGCGATCTCGCGCTCGCGCAGCGCGGGCACCTCACGGGTCAGCCGGTAGCGCTCGACGGAGACGGCGGGGGAGGCCGCGTACATCCGCATCACCTCCTTGATCCCCCGGCAGACGGTGTCCAGCGGGTTCTCGTGCGGTGGTGCGGCGTCCAGCACGCCGGCGGCCCGGACGAGCGTGTCGTCGTGGTCGGGGAAGATCGCCTCTTCCTTGGAGCGGAAATGGCGGAAGAACGTGCGCCGGGCCACCCCGGCCGTGGCCGCGATCTCGTCGACGGTCGTCGCCTCGTAGCCCTTGGAGGCGAACAACTCCATCGCCGCGGCGGCCAGTTTGCGGCGCATGGTGAGCCGCTGGGCGGCGGCGCGGCGGGCACCGGCGCTCACCGTCTCCCGGCGGTCCTTGGCGGCCTTCGGGCCCGGGGCTCCTCCTGACTCGATGGTGGCCCCGCGCGGTACGCGGGCGGACTTGGCGGGCTGGGACATGTGGGGAACGTAACACGCGTCCGTGCAGGCGTGGCGGGACGGACCTGTCCGGGGTTCGAGCAGTCCGCCCCACCCCGCCCCTTCGGCGGGCACCGGCCGGTCAGGCCTTCGCGTACTCACGGAAGCCGCGGCCGGTCTTGCGGCCCAGGCAGCCCGCCGCCACCAGGTGCTCCAGCAGCGGCGCGGGCGCCAGCCCCGGATCCCGGAACTCGCGGTGCAGCACCTTCTCGATGGCCAGGGAGACGTCCAGGCCCACGACGTCGAGCAGTTCGAACGGGCCCATCGGATAGCCGCCGCCGAGCCGCATCGCCGCGTCGATCTCGTCCAGCGAGGCGTAGTGCTCCTGGACCATCTTGACCGCGTTGTTCAGATACGGGAACAACAGGGCGTTCACGATGAAACCGGCCCGGTCCCCGCAGTCCACCGGGTGCTTGCGGACCCGGGCGCACACCGCGCGGACGGTGGCGTGGGCGTCGTCGGCGGTCAGCACCGTCCGCACCACCTCGACCAGCTTCATCGCCGGCGCCGGGTTGAAGAAGTGCATCCCGACGACGTCCCGCGGGCGCGAGGTGGCGCGGGCACAGGCCACGACGGGCAGCGAGGAGGTCGTGGTGGCCAGCACCGCGCCCGGCTTCACGACCTTGTCCAGCGCGGCGAACAGCTCCCGCTTGACGTCCAGGTCCTCCGCCACCGCCTCCACGGCCAGGTCCACCTCGGCCAGCGCGTCCAGCGAGCCCGCCGGGGTCACGGCCGCGAGCGCGGCGTCCCGCTCCTCCGCCGTCATCCGCCCCTTCGTCACCGCGCGCGCCAGCGACTTCGCGATCCGCCCCTTGGCCGCCTCCGCCTTCTCCGGCGTCCGCGCCACCAGCACCACGGGCAGACCCGCCCTGGCGAAGACCTCGGCGATGCCGCTCGCCATCGTCCCCGAGCCCACCACGCCGACGAGGTCCACCGCGCGACCGCCCGCTCCCCGGGCGGCCGGCGGGGCCGGGGTCAGGGCGTCCGGCACGATCGCGGAGGAGCCGGGGGCCTCGTAGGTGTAGAAGCCGCGCCCCGCCTTGCGGCCGGTCAGCCCGGCCGCCGCCAGTTGTCCCAGGATGGGCGCGGGCGCGTGGAGCCGGTCCTGCGAGGCGGCGTACATCGCCTCCAGGACCGTCCGGGCCGTGTCCACGCCGATCAGGTCCAGCAGCGCGAGCGGCCCCATCGGCAGCCCGCAGCCCAGCCGCATCGCCGCGTCGATGTCCTCGCGGGTGGCGTAGCGCGCCTCGTACATCGCGGCGGCCTGGTTGAGATAGCCGAACAGCAGCCCGTCGGCGACGAATCCGGGCCGGTCGCCCACCGCGACCGGCTCCTTGCCCAGCTCATGGGCGAGATCGGTGACGGCGGCCACGGCGCCCGGGTCGGTGAGCACCGAGGAGACGATCTCCACCAGCTTCATCGCCGGCGCCGGGTTGAAGAAGTGGAGGCCCAGGACCCGCTCCGGGTGCGCCGAGTCGGCGGCCAGCCGGGTCACCGACAGGGCGTTGGTGCCGGTCGCCAGGATCGTGGTGGGGCGCACGACCGCGTCGAGGGCGGTGAACACCTCGTGCTTGAGGTCGTAGTCCTCCGGCACGACCTCGATCACCAGATCGGCGTCGGCGGCCGCGGCCAGGTCGGTGGAGGTGCGGAAGCGTGCGAGGGCGGCCCGGCGCTCGGGCCCGGTGATCCGGCCGCGCTCCACCGCGCGGGCGGTGGCGGCCTCCAGCGCCGCGCCGGCCCGCAGGGCCGCCGCGGCGCTGACGTCGACGCCGACGACGTCGCGGCCGGCCAGTGTGAGCACTTCGGCGATGCCGGTACCCATCGTGCCGAGCCCGATCACGGCGACGGTCCTGAGAGACTTCGGGCTGAGGGAGGACGGCTCAGAGGTGGACGTACGGTCCATCGTGAGACTCCAGAAGGTGTTCCCCTGCGCGAGGGGAGCGGACGGCGGTCGGCGACCGCGCGCGAGGCGGCGGCCAGAGGCTTCCGGGACCGGACGAAGGGGGGGCCGCGGAAGGGAGTTGTACGACCGGCGGCCCTGTCCCGGGGCGCGCCGTACTCGGAGAGAACCGAACCGACGTCAACGCTGTGGCGGCTGCGTCACCAGGCGCCAGAGCGGGGGTACTGCTCTTGCCGGGAGATTAACTCACGGGTAACCAAGAGCGCCAGGGGTCGTACGCGCGACTTACGATGTGGCCCAGGCCACTCGGGGAGGAGAGCGGGACATGGACGACGAATTCCGCGCGCTGCTGCGACGGGTCCGGGCCGAACTGGTCTCCCCGGCCGAATTCACGGCCTACGAACGGCTGCTCGCGCTGGTCCGGGCCGACGACACCACCGCGCGCGACGAACTCGCCGAGGTCCTGGTGGCCCCCGAACGCCCCCTGTGGGCGCGGGAGATCGCCGCCTTCGCCCTCGGCGTCAAGGGCGACCGTCGCGCCTTCGAGACGCTCGTCCTCCTCCTCAACTACCGCGAGCCCGTGCGCTGCGCCACCGCCGCCCACGCCCTCGCCCGGCTGCGCGACCCCCGCAC
>NZ_JAILXP010000236.1 GCF_020740895.1 Streptomyces sp. UNOB3_S3
TCCCCCCTCCTGTCCCCCATCGCCCCTCGGGCGTCAGCGCGTGCAAGGGAGCCCGCGATGAGTGAACTGATCACGGCCGGACTGGTCGATCTCGACCTGTCCGCCGGTACCAAGGAAGCGGCGGCGCGCTCGCTCGCCGAACGGATGCGGGCCCTGGGCCGGGTCACCGATCTGGAGGGCTTCCTGGCCGACGTGGCCGCGCGCGAGGCGCAGATGCCGACGGGGCTCGACGGTGGCATCGGCATCCCCCACTGCCGCAGCGCGCACGTCACCGAGCCCACGCTGGCCTTCGGCCGCGCGTCCGCCGGGATCGACTTCGGGGCGCCGGACGGGCCCGCGGACCTGGTCTTCCTGATAGCCGCCCCGGTGGGTGCCGACAGCGATCACCTCACCATCCTGTCGGCGCTGGCGCGGCAGCTGATGGACGCGGAGTTCACGGGCGCGCTGCGGGCGGCGGAGAGCGCGGAGGCCGTCGCGGCGCTGCTGCGCGGCGACACGCCTCCGGCGCGGGAGGAGGCCGGGGCAGCGGACTCCGCGCGCCCGGCGACGGCCGCCGCGGCGGGGTCGACGCACTCGGCGGCAGCCGCCGTGCCGGAGCGGCAGCCGCTGCGTATCGTCGCCGTCACGTCCTGCCCGACCGGTATCGCGCACACCTATATGGCGGCCGAGGCCCTCCGGCAGGCCGCCCTGGACGCGGGGGTGGAGATCGCCGTCGAGACGCAGGGTTCCGCCGGGTTCACCCGGCTCGACCCGGCGGTCGTCGCGGCGGCCGACGGCGTGATCCTCGCCCATGACGTGGAGGTGCGGGAGCGGGCCCGGTTCGCGGGCAAGCCCACTGTGGACGTCGGGGTGAAGGCGGGGGTCAACCGGCCCGGCGAGCTGATCGCCGAGCTCCGCAAGCTCGTGACGGCCGGTGGTGTCCCGGCCGAGCGCCCGGCCGCGCCCATGGACGCGGGGGCCGGGGCGGGCGAGGGGTTCGGCACCCGGTTGCGCACATGGCTGATGACGGGCGTGAGCTACATGGTCCCGTTCGTCGCGGCGGGCGGCCTGCTGATCGCCCTGGCCTTCGCCGTCGGCGGCTACCAGGTGAACAAGGCGCCGTCCGTCGCCGACCACTTCCTGTGGACCGAGTCCGCGAGCTGGGCCGCGCTGTTCTTCCAGACGGGCGGGGCCGCCTTCGCGTTCCTGGTGCCGGTGCTGGCGGGCTACATCGCCTACGGGATGGCCGACCGGCCCGGTCTCGTGCCCGGTTTCGTCGGCGGTTCGATCGCCCTGACCGTGAACGCGGGCTTCCTGGGCGGGCTGATCGCCGGTCTCCTGGCGGGGGCGACCGTCCTGGGCGTCCGGCGGGTGGCCGTACCGCCCGTGCTGCGCGGCATCATGCCCGTGGTCGTGATCCCGCTGCTGTCGTCGGCGGTGGTCGGGTTCCTGATGTTCCTGGTGGTCGGCAAGCCGGTCGCCGCGCTCCAGAAGGCGCTCACCGACTGGCTGGGCGGCCTGTCGGGGACGAACGCGGTCGTCCTGGGCGCCGTGCTGGGCCTGATGATGTGCTTCGACCTCGGCGGCCCGCTGAACAAGTGCGCGTACACCTTCGCGGTCGGCGGGCTGGCCGCCCCCAACGCGGGCAGTCTGAAGGTGATGGCGGCGGTCATGGCGGCCGGCATGGTGCCGCCGCTGGCGATGGCCCTGGCCACGGCCGTGCGCGGCGGCCTGTTCACCCGGGCCGAGCGGGAGAACGGGAAGGCCGCGTGGGTGCTGGGCGCCTCCTTCATCACCGAGGGCGCGATCCCCTTCGCGGCGGCGGACCCCCTGCGCGTGATCCCCTCCGCGATGGCGGGCGGCGCGGTGACGGGCGCCCTGTCCATGGCGTTCGGCTGCACCCTGCGGGCCCCGCACGGCGGCGCCTTCGTCGTCCCGCTGATCGGGCAGCCGCTGCTGTACCTCGTCGCGGTCGCGGCGGGCACGGTGGTCGGTGCCGCGCTGGTCGTCCTCCTCAAGGGACTGCGCCGCCCGGAGCATGAGCAGGAGCCGGAGCGGGACGCGGCGGCGGCCGTCGTCTGACACGGCTGTCGCACCGCTGCGGGTCCCGGCGTCCCCCACGCCGGGACCCGCGGGCGTTTCAGCGGGCCATGCGGGCCATGCGGGCCATGCGGGTCATGGGGTCAGCAGTTGCCCCCGTTGACCCCGTCGATCCGGCCGCCGAAGTCGCCCCCGTACGCCCTGCGCCAGTCGCCGTTGTGCACCTGGCGGGTCTCCTTCGGGTCCCAGTTGATGAAGCAGGCGTCGGTGCTCGCCACGAACGAGCCGACGTTGTCGTGGAGGGCCGGGGGCATGTCGCGGTAGCCGCTGGAGGCCGTCCACTCCCAGCTGGAGCCGTGGTAGTCCGACCCGCTGAAGAAGCAGACCGAGCCGTTGGGGCAGGCCGGTGGCCCGGCGGCCGGGGCGGCGAAGGCGCTTGTCGCGGGCATGATGAGCGCGATCAGGGACATGGTGACGGCGGAGACGATGCGCATGGTTCGTCCTTTCCAGGAACGGTCACGGATGGCGTCGGCGGTGTCCTGAAGCAGTCGCTTCACCGCCACCGACAGCGACATCATCCGCACCCTTGGTGAGCGTCGTCGACTGCTTCGATCTCCGTCGAAGACCGCTCCCCGCGACGGCTACGCGTCCCCGGTGGAATCGTGCGCCGCGTTGTAGCGCAGCAGGTGCGCGGCGAAGCCGGCGAGGTCGTCCTCACCCCAGTCGGCGAGGCGCTCCTGGAAGGCGGCGAGGCGCCGTGCGGCGACCTGGGCGAGGGTCTCCCGGCCCGCCGCCGTGAGGTGGAGGACCTGAACGCGCTGATCGTCGGGGTCGACGCGGCGTTCGACGAGGCCGAGGCGCTCCAGTGTGGCGACCTGCCGGCTGACGGTGGACTTGTCCAGCAGGTAGTGGGCCGCGAGGTCGGTGGCTCGGCAGCCCTGCTGGTCCTCCAGGTGGGACAGCAGGGTGAAGGAGACCAGGGAGAGCTCGGGGTGCATCCGGGCGGCGGAGGCGCGGGCGCGGCGGGCGAAGGCGGTCAGCTCCCGCTGGATGATCTCCACGGACTCGTCTCGGTGGGGCACGGGGGGGGCTCCTTTCAGGCCATGTGGTTGTAGAGTACAACTTGAAGACAGAGTTGCATTTGCCAACCATCACGCTCACGGCTCCCCGCACCGGGGAGCCCAGGAAGGCACCGATGAGATCCACCAACGGCGGCGCGCTGCGTCATGTGCTGGCCCACCTGCTCACCCCCCTGCTGATGTGCGTCGGCATGGGCCTCGCCTACCTGGGCGCGTTCGCCCACCCCGAGCCGCACCGGCTGCCGGTCGCCGTCGTGGGCTCCGGCACCGGCACCCAGGTGCTCGCGCAGACCATCGGCGACAAGGCGGGCGACCGGCTCGCCGTGCGGACCGTCGCCGACCGCGACGAGGCGGTCCGGCAGATCGAGGACCGACAGGTCTTCGGCGCCTACATACCCGGCCGGCACTCCCCCGAGCTGCTGATCGCCTCGGCCGGCTCGGACACCACGGCCGTCGCCGTGCAGAAGGTCTTCCAGCCCGTCGCCGCGCGCCAGGGCGCCCCGCTGAAGGTCACCGACGTGGTGCCGCCCGCCGAGGGCGACCCCACGGGCCAGGGCATCTTCTTCCTGCTGGTCGCGCTCAGCATCGGCTCGTACGCCTCCGTCGCCGTCATCGGCGGAGCGGGAGCGGTGCTGCCGATGCGGCTGCGGGCCGCGCTCGCCGGCGCCATGTCGCTCGTCGTCAGCGTGATCGGCACGGTCCTCGCCGGACCCGTCTTCCACCTGGTCGACCAGGGCCTGCCGGGGCTGTGGGCCATGGCGTGGGTCTACTCGGCGGGCGTCCTGCTCGTCGGCACCGGCCTGCACACCTTCCTCAAGCGCTGGACCACGCTGGGGGTGATGGTCCTCTTCGTCATGCTCAACTTCACCAGCGCGGGCGGCGTCTACCGTCCCGAGCTCCAGAACGGCTTCTTCGCCGCGCTGCACTCCTTCTGGAACGGCGCCGGGTTCGTCGAGGGCGTCCGCAGCCTCGTCTACTTCGGCCACGCGGGCCTGGGCCGGCACGTGTGGACGCTGGCGCTGTGGCTGGTCGCCGGCGTCGTGGCAATCTGCGCCGCCTGGGCCACCGAGGCCCGGCGCGCCCGGCCCGCGGCACCCGTGGCACCCGCGACGACGGCCCGCGACGCGGAGGAGGAGATGGAGGAGGCCGTGGGGGTCTGAGGGACACCGCCCGAGCGCGCCCGCCGGACCCGGCGGGCGCGCGGGCGCTTCCCACGGTCCCCGGCCGCTCCGGTGGGCATCCTGCCCCCATGACGACACCAGAACCCGCCGCCGGTCCCACCGGGGCCGCGTCGTTCAGCCCCGTCAGCAGGACGGCCCTGGCCGTCGCCCGGGTCCGGGCCCGGGAGGGCGAACGCCCCGACGCCCTCTTCACGGACCCCTACGCCGAGGCGTTCCTCAGCGCCGCCGGATACCCCGCCGAGCCGGGCGTACGGCCCGGGCCGTACGCCACCGCCATCACCCATCACACGGTGATCCGCACCCGCTTCTACGACGACCACCTGCTCGCCGCGAGCGCGGCCGGCTGCCGCCAGACAGTCCTGCTGGCCGCCGGTCTGGACACCCGGGCCTACCGGCTGGCCTGGCCGGACGGGATGCGGCTGTACGAGCTCGACCTTCCGCCCGTGCTGGCCTTCAAGGAGCACGTCCTGGCCGGGCGGGCGGCCCGGGCGCGCTGCGCCCGGACGGCGGTGGCGGCCGATCTGCTGTCGCCCGAGTGGCCCGGCCTGCTGGTCGAGGCGGGCTTCGACCCGGCCGCGCGGACGGCCTGGCTGGCCGAAGGACTCCTGGTGTACCTCACGGAGGAGCAGGCCACCGGGCTGCTCCTCGCCCTGGGCGGGCTGTCCCGCCCGGGCGACCGGCTCGCCCTGGAGCGCGGCCGGGACCTCCCGCCGGCCGACGCCGAGCCGGGCCTCGCGCACATCGCCCCGCTCTGGCTGGGCGGCCTGGGGCCGGGTCTCGGCGACTGGCTCGGCGCCAACGGCTGGGAGGTGGCGACCCACCCCATCGAGGAACTGTCGGAGACATACGGCCGCCCCGGGACCGGTCCGGCCCGGGGCGGCTTCCACAGCGCGACGCGGCGCTGAGCCACGCGCGGCACTGAGCCACGCGCGTCGATGAGATCAGCGCGCGCCGATGAGCTCGGCGCGGCCGCTGTCAGACGGCGGTGACCGTGGCGGGCTCGGGGACCTCCCGCTCGTCCTCGGCCTCGCGCGCGGGCCGGGCCCCGGCGTCGAGCACGGGGTCGGGGTCCGGCAGCCCGGCGCGGTGGGCCTGGACGCCCGCGCGGACCGCCCAGAAGTAGAAGCCGAGGGCCGACACGCCCACCAGGGCGATGTCGAGGCCGCCCGGGATCACACCGTGACCGCCGAACTCCTCACTGCCCAGCGCCGACAGTGCCGAGAGCCACAGCAGGAACGCGGCCATCCACCAGGCCGGCGCGAACTGGCGGCGCAGATCGCTCTCGCCCCGGCGGCGCAGCACGATCGCGGCGATGGGCACCGAGATCAGGGTGAGGACGGCGACCTTGCCGGTATTGGGCCACTTCGACCAGTACAGGGCGCAGGCCGCGAAGGCGAAGGTGATGGGGCAGAGGACCTTGGCGGCCGGGAGCCGGAAGGGGCGGGGCAGCTCGGGCTTGGTCTCCCGGAAGACGCCGACGGCGATGGGGCCCATGAGGTAGGAGACGACCATCGCGGCGGAGACGACGCTGGCCAGGGCCTCCCAGCTGTGGCCGATGGTCAGCAGCAGGAGGACGGAGAAGCCCAGGTTGAGCCACATGGCGGGGCGGGCGACGCCGTAGCGGGGGTGGACCTCGGCGATCTTCTTGGGGAAGAAGCCGGTCTCGGCGAGGTTCTGCGCCAGGTAGGCGGAGGAGGCCACGTTGCCGATGTTGGCGCCGTTCGGCGAGATGAAGGCGCCGAACTGGAGCATGGTGACGACCCAGTGGAGCATCAGCAGCTTGGCGAGGTCGGCGAAGGGGGAGGCGAAGTTGATACCGCTCCAGCCGCCGGCCTCGGCCAGCTTCTCCGGCGGGACGGCGCCGAGGAAGGCGACCTGGAGGGCCAGGTAGATCACCAGGCCGAGGGAGAGCGCGCCGACGAGCGCGAGCGGGATGGCGCGGCCGGGGTTCTTGGCGTTGCCGCCGAGGTTGACGACGGCCTGGAAGCCGTTGAAGGCGAAGACGACGCCGGAGGCGGTGACGGCGGTGAGGACCGCGGACCAGCCGTTGGGGGCGAAGCCGCCGTGGGAGGTGAGGTTCTCCGTGTGGAAGCCGGAGGCGATGAGCGCGCCGACCGCGAGGACGGGGATGGCGAACTTGACCAGCGTCAGGAGGTTGTTGGCGCGCGCCAGCAGCTCGACCGACCAGTAGCAGGCCAGCCACAGGGCGAAGGTCAGGATCAGGGCCGTCGCGATGCCGGTGGCGGTGAGGCTGCCGCCGGAGACCAGCCCCTTGGCCCAGCCGAAGCTCCAGGAGGACATGTACTGGGTGCCCGCGATGGCCTCGATGGGGATCAGGGAGGCGGTCGCGATCCACACGGCCCAGCCGGTGATGAAGCCCAGCACCGGGCCGTGGGAGATGGAGCCGAAGCGGGCCATGGCGCCCGGCAGCGGATAGGCGGCGCCCACCTCGGCGTACGTCATGGCGATCATGCCGATGAAGATCGCGCCGATGACCCAGGCGACCAGGGCGGCGGGCCCGGCGACCTGGGCCGCCTGACCGGCTCCGAAGAGCCAGCCGGAGCCGAAGATGGACCCGAGGCCTATCATGATCAAGGCGAAAAGGCTGAGGCCTTTCCTGTTGGCCGCGCTCACGTCCACGAGCTGTTTTTCCGTTCTGCCGGGAGACAAGGACTGGAAGCCCCTATGCGCCTCTTCGGCGTTCAGCAGGCGTCGCCGTCCACCGGCTCGCACCGATGGACGGCGACGCCTGTTGAACTGAGCGGGGATCAGTCGCCGACACCGCGTACCGGCCTGTTGGGCTTCGCCGAGATCGGCCCCGGGAACGGACACCGGGTACGACGCGACGAGCCCGGGGACTGCCCCCGAAGCGGTTCGGGAACGGTCCGGGCTCGTTGACGACGAGATGGCCGAGGACGCAATAGCGACGCCGGTCATACTACGCCAACCAGGAGTAACACCTCCAATCGCCCCGGCAGCCCCGTTTGACCGGCGGCCCGAATCGCCCGCCATGACGCTTTTCGGCCACGCGGTCGCGTCCGGGCCGCGCGGTTACGGGAGGCCCGGCGAGGGAACACCGGGACCGTGACCACACACGTGTCGCACGCGCTCCGGGTGATGTCCTTCAATCTGCGCTACGCCTCCGAGAGCGATCCGCACCCCTGGTCGGAGCGGCGGCCGGTGATGCGCCGGCTGCTGCGCGAGGAGCGGCCCCAGCTGCTGGGCACGCAGGAGGGGCTGTACGGGCAGTTGCACGACATCGCCGAGGATCTCGGCCCGGACCACGACTGGATCGGCCTGGGCCGCCACGGCGGCAGCCATGACGAGTTCGCGGCCGTCTTCTACGACACCGGCCGGCTCGCCCCCGTCGAGTACGACCACTTCTGGCTGTCGGACACCCCCGCCCTCATCGGCTCGGCGACCTGGGGCAACACCGTGGTGCGGATGGCGACCCGGGTGCGCTTCGCCGATCTGCGGACGGGCACGGAGTTCCTCGCCCTCAACACCCACCTCGACCACGCCCACCAGTACGCGCGCGAGCGTGGCGCGGAGCTGGTCACCCGCCGTCTGAGGGAGGCGGCGGCCCCGGCCCTCCCCCGGCTCGTGACCGGCGACTTCAACGTCCCCGCCCACGGCAACCCCGTGTACGGCGCGATGCTGGACGGCGGAGCGCTGGCCGACAGCTGGGACACCGCCGAAGAACGCGGCCCCCAGTACGCCACCTTCCACGGCTACAAGCCGCTGGTGCCCGACGGCGACCGCATCGACTGGATCCTCACCTCGTCCACCGTGCGCACCCTCGGCGCCGCCATCAACACATACTCCGAGGACGGCCGCTTCCCCAGCGATCACCTTCCCGTGCAGGCGGTCGTCGAGATGTGACTCGTCGAGATGTGAACGGGAACGCTCGCCGTCCGCCGGGCGTTCCTCCGGCACACACCTCGATCCGGGGCGGGCGGGAGCCCGCCTCCTTCACGACGGGCGGACCCGGTGCGCGACCTGACTTCCGGAGGGAACCTTCCGCTGCCGGACGGCCCGGTGTCGGTCCGGGTGCCCGGCCCGTTCGACATATCGGCGCTGATCACCGGGGACGACGGAAAGGTCTCCGGCGACGGCGACTTCGTCTTCTTCAACCAGCCCGCCACACCCGGCGCCCGCCTCGCGCCCGGCGGGCTCACGGTGGACCCGCGGCGGCTGCGGGCCGGCGCGACCCGGGTCACGGTGGTCGTCTCCCCCGCCGAGCCCGGTGCCGCCCTCGGCGCCCTGCCCGCGCCCGTCCTGTGCGTCGCCGCCGACGGGCAGGGCGCGCTCGCCCGCTTCGCGCCCGCGCGGCCGGACCGCGAGACGGTGCTGCTGCTCGCCGAGATCTACCGGCGCGGGCCGGGGTGGAAGCTGCGCGCGCTCGGCCAGGGCTACGCGGACGGGCTGGCGGGGCTGGCACGTGACTTCGGCGTCGAGGTGACGGAGGACGACCCCGGGCCGGACGCCGGGCCGGACGCCGACCCCGCCACGACGGCGCTGGTCAACGCCGTACGCCGGCGCGCCGGCGTACCCCCGCTGGCCTCCGACGCCCGCCTCGTGGCGGCGGCCCGGGCGCACGCGGCGGCCATGGCCGCCCAGGGGCGCCTGGACGCCACGGGCCCTGACGGGGCCTCGGTCTTCCAGCGGGTCACCGCCGGCGGCTACGCGTACGTACGCATAGCGGAGCACCTGGTGTCCGGGCCGCGTACCGTCGACGCGTTCCTGGACTACTGCCTCGGCGAGGGCCGGGCAGGGGCCGGCCATCCGGCGCACGACCCGGCCCTCACCCACGTGGGCATCGCCCACGCCGTCGCGGCCTCGGGCGACACGTACTGGACGGCGCTCTGGGCCGAGCCGCTGACCGACGGGAGCCTGGCGCGCACGGTGGCGGAGGTCCTGGCGCTCACCAACGCCGAGCGGGCCGCCGCCGGCCTGCGGCCGCTGGGCGCCGACGCCCGGCTGGCCGCGGCGGCCCAGGCGTACAGCGCGGACATGGCCGCGCGAGGCTTCTATTCCCACACCTCCCCCGAGGGCACCGAGCCCTGGGACCGGGCGGCGGCCGCCGGCGCGGGCCACCGGGGCATCGGCGAGAACATCGCGTGCGGGCAGCGCTCCCCCGCCGAGGTCGTCCAGGGCTGGATGGACAGCCCCGGCCACCGCGCGAACATCCTCAAGCCCGGGTTCACCCACCTCGGCGTGGGATACGCGGGCGGCGGCCCGGCCGGTACGTACTGGACGCAGCTCTTCGGCATGGCCTGAGCGCCGGGCCACCGCCTTCCGAGGGGCCCTCAGAAAGCGGCGATGCCGGCCGGGGCGCGCTCCGCGCGGCTGAAGGCCCGCAGGACGGCGTCCTGGCCGTGCCGGCGGACGGCCAGGGCGGACAGCAGCCCGAGCACCCGTGCCAGGGCCCCGTCCGGGAACCGGGGCGTGGGGACGCCGACGCCGGCCGCCAGGTCGTCGCAGTGCACCGCGAGCTCCATCATGCGGGTGACGAGCAGGTCGTCGAGGGTCAGCGACCAGGGCCCCCAGAAGGGGATCCGCACCGCCCGGTCCGGCTCCACCGGCAGCCGGTCCGTCAGTTCCCCCACAGCGGCGTCGAAGCGCGACGCCAGGGCCTCGGGCCCCTCGGCGGCCTCCTGTTCGCCGGACCGCCGGATCCGGACGTTGATGTCGGCGTCGAGGGCGGCGTCGACCCACTCCACGCGCGCGTAGTGCTCCAGGAGCGAGACGACCGGTTCCCGGGGCACCGGCGTGCTCAGGATCCCGGGGACGGCGAGGACCTGGTAGGCGAGGTGTCCGGCCAGGCCTCCCACCGTGAACTCCGGCAGGGAGCTCGGCCGGGCCCAGGCCGCGGCGACCGCCGGCTCGCGCAACAGGCCCGCGGCGACCCGGGCCATGGACAGGAAGCCGTCCCTGATGTCGGTCATCCCCCCATCCTCCCCTTGCCGGAGCGGAACGCAGCCGGATACCGACTGTCGGCGTGGGCGCGCCGCGCCGATGCTGTACGCGGCGGGACCTACGGGAGAGGGGGGACGGGCCCATGTGCCGTCTGTTCGGCATGAGCAGCACTCCGCTCCGTACCCGGGCCACGTTCTGGCTGCTGGACGCGCCCGACAGCCTCAGCGTCCAGAGCCGTCGCGATCCGGACGGGACGGGCCTGGGGTTCTTCGACGCGGCGGCGGTGCCGCGGGTGCACAAGGCCCCGGTGGCCGCCTACGCGGACCGGGCCTTCGCCGAGGAGGCGCGGCAGGTGGAGTCGGCGACGTTCCTCGCCCACATCCGCTTCGCCTCGACCGGGCGGCTGGAGACGCGCAACACCCATCCGTTCGAGCAGGACGGGCGGCTGTTCGCCCACAACGGCGTCATCGAGGGCCTCGACGCGCTCGACGCCCGTCTGGGCCCGGCGGGCCGGGCCACGGTGCGCGGGGACACCGACTCCGAGCGGTTCTTCGCCCTGATCACCCGTGAGATCGCCGCGCACGGCGGCGACGTCACGGCGGGCATCGTGGGCGCGGCCCGGTGGATAGCCGACGAGTTGCCCGTCTTCTCCCTCAACCTCGTCCTCACCACCCGGGACGAGCTGTGGGCGCTGCGCTACCCCGACACCCATGAGCTGTTCGTGCTGGAGCGCGCGGCGGGCGGCCACCACGGCAGCCGGCACCTGGACCACAGCGGCGCCGGCGGGCGGCTGCGCGTCCACTCGCACGACCTGAGCGAGGCGCCGGCCGTGGTCGTCGCCAGCGAGGCCATGGACGACAACCCCGGCTGGCGGCCGCTGGCGAGCGGTGAACTCCTCCACGTCGGCCCGGACCTCACCACCACCGGCCGGATCGCCCTCCCCGGCCCGCCTCGTCACCGCCTGTCCCTCGACGACCTGCGCCCCGAGGCGGCACGGTCGCAGAAGGCGCGCTGACCTGGGGCTAGCCCACGTTCAGCAGTGGTCCGAGCAGCGCCGAGGGGTCGGTCCCGGCGGGCAGGTCGCTCACCTGGCCGTCGCCGACCTCGATCACCCGCCAGGCGCCGTCGGCACTCCGGGCGAGGTCGGTGGTGACGAACCGGCACCCGAGCCGGGCCACCAGCGGCTCGACCGCGTCGAGGCCGGGCCCGGGAGTCAGGCCGGGGGTGTCCGGGTGGGCGGTGGTGAGCAGTGGACGCCCGTCGAGCCACCACACCCGTGCCTCGCCCTCCTCGTGGCGCAGTTCCTCGAAGGCGCGCAGCACGACGCCTCCGGCGGGCGTCGGTCATCGCCCTACCGTAGAGGG
>NZ_JAILXP010000237.1 GCF_020740895.1 Streptomyces sp. UNOB3_S3
CTGCGGGGGCGGGGCGCCATGGGTGGGTCCTTCCGTACCGGATCTCTGGGGTTCGGTACGGAAGGTAGGGAGAGAGCCGTGCGGTCGGCGTCCCGCCGGGGAGCCAGCTTTCGTGTAGCTCCGGAGTATGACGGGTAGGGGGCGGAGGCCGATCGAGCGGGAGGGGAAGTCGATGAGCGACACGGCGTTCGACCACATCGTGGTCGGAGCGGGCTCGGCGGGTTGTGTGCTGGCGGCGCGGCTGAGCGAGGACCCGGACGTCCGGGTGCTGCTGGTGGAGGCGGGGCCCGTCGACGACGCGGCGGAGATCCGGATACCGCTGGCGTTCCCGAGGCTGTTCCGCACGAAGTACGACTGGGACTACTCGACGGAGCCGGAGCCCGGGCTGGACGGGCGCCGCCCGTATCTGCCGCGCGGCCGGACGCTGGGCGGCTCGTCGTCGATGAACGCGATGATCTACATCCGCGGCAGTCACGAGGACTACGACGCGTGGGCGCGGGCGGGTGCCAAGGGCTGGAGCTGGGACGAGGTCTTCCCGTACTTCCTGCGGGCGGAGGACCATCACGGCGGGGCGTCCGAGTGGCACGGGGCGGGCGGGCCGCTCACGGTGAGCGAGGGGCGCTCGCGCCATCCGCTGATGGCGGCGTGGGTGGAGGCGGCACGGGAGGCCGGGCATCCGTTCACGGCGGACTTCAACGGCGCCGGGCAGGACGGTGTGGGCTTCTACGAGCTGACGCAGCGGGACGGGTTGCGGTGCAGTACGGCCGTGGCGTATCTGCGGCCCGCTCTGGAGCGGCCGAACCTGACGGTGCTCACGGACGCGCGGTGCACACGGCTGCTGTTCTCCGGGGAGCGGGTCGTGGGTGTCGAGGTGGAACGGTTCGGCGCGCCGGAGCGGTTCCGCGCGGAGCGGGAGGTCGTGCTGTCGGCGGGCGCGTACAACTCGCCGCAGTTGCTGATGCTCTCGGGGATCGGGGTCGCCGGGGAGCTGGCGGCCCTCGGCATCGAGCCCCGTGTGGACCTGCCCGTCGGCGAGAACCTCCAGGACCATCCGCACCTGCCGCTGATCCACCTCACCGGCACCGAGTCGTTGCTGACGGCCGGGTCCCCGGAGAACGCGGCGCTGCTGGAGTCGGCGGGCCGGGGTCCGCTCACCTCCAACGCCGGTGAGGCGGGCGGCTTCGTCCGTACGCGGCCCGGGCTGGCCGCCCCGGACGTGCAGTTGCACGCGCTGCCGGTGATGTTCCACGAGGAGGGGCTGGGCGTGCCCACCGAGCACGCCTTCCACCACGGGGCGGTGCTGCTGGACACGACCAGTCGCGGCAAGGTCTCCCTGCGGTCCGCGCTGCCGAGCGCCAAGCCGCGCATCGCGCACCGCTATCTGTCCACCGAGGAGGACCGGGCGGCGGCGGTGCGGGCCCTGCGGGTGGTGCTGGACATCGCGGACCGGCCGGCGCTGCGGGCGCACCGGACGTCCGACCACCTCGCGCCGCGCTCGGACTCCGACGATGGTCTGCTGGCGTACGCGCGGGCCGCGCTGCACTCCCTCTACCACCCGGCGGGTACCTGTGCCATGGGCCCGGTCGTCGACTACGAGCTGCGGGTGCACGGGGTGAGCGGGCTGCGGGTGGCCGACGCCTCGGTCATGCCGACGCTCGTCCGGGGCAACACCAACGCGCCCACGATCATGATCGCGGAGAAGGCGGCCGACCTGATGCGTGGCCGATAATCGACCCTACGTCAGTTCTCCTACGAGACTGGTCAGTTGTGCGATTGATGGGGTACGGGGTGTTATCTACGCTCGCGGGGTGACTCTTCCCACGGAACCCATCGGCAGTGTCCCCCGTCCCCCGGAGCTGCTCGCGGCCATGGCGGCCCACGCGTCGGGCGAGCTCGACGACGCCGGTCTCGCGGCGGCCCAGGACCTCGCGGTCCGTGACACGATCCAGCGCCTCGAGGAGGCCGGCTCGCCGGTCGTCACGGACGGCGAGCAGGCCAAGCCCAGCTTCGCGACCTACCCGGTCGCGGGGCTGGACCGGCTGGCGCCCGACGGCGTGGTGATCCCGTTCGCCGACGGGCACCAGCGGCAGCTTCCCCGGCTGACGGCCGGGCCGCTGCGCTACGCCGTCCACGCCGACCGCTATCTGGCGGCCGCCAAGCGGCATGCGAAGGTGCCGGTCAAGCAGGCCGTCATCGCCCCCTCGGCGCTGAGCCTGCTCTATCCGCCCGACGGTATCGACGGCTATCCGCGCGAGGCGTTCCTCGACGACCTGGCGAACGAGGCGGAGGCGGAGATCCGGCGCTGTCTGGAGGGCGGCGCGCACGTGGTGCAGCTCGACTTCACCGAGGGGCGCCTCTCCCTGAAGCTGGACCCGAGCGGGGGTGTGCTGGACCAGTTCGTCGAGCTCAACAACCGGGTGCTGGAGCGGTTCACCGACGCCGAGCGGGCGCGGATCGGGGTGCACACCTGCCCCGGCGGGGACCTGGACTCCACCCACAGCCTCGACGTCGACTACGCCGGGCTGCTGCCGAGGCTGCTGCGGCTCAAGGCGGGGAACTTCTACGTCCAGCTCGCGAGTGAACCCGATCCGGACAAGGTGCTGGCCGTCATCGCCGACCATCTTCCCACCGATGTCCGGGTGTTCGTCGGGGTGACCGACCCGATCGACCCGCGCGTCGAGACGCCCGAGGAGGTACGGGACCGGGTGCTGGCCGCCGCCCGGCACCTGCCCGTGGACCGGCTGGGCACGTGCGACGACTGCGGCTTCTCCCCCTTCGCCGACGACACCTCCACCTCCCGCGACACCGCGTTCGCGAAGGTCCGCGCCCGGGTCGAGGGCACCGCCCTGGCCGCCGCGGCGCTGGGGGTGTGACCGCGCGCCATGAGCGGGTGGCGCGCGCTGTCGCGCACGCCACCCGCCCCTGCGGCCGGGCCCTCACGGCCGGGGGCACTCCTTCCACGCGAAGTGGTAGAGGGTGTTGATGCTGCCGTCGGTCGAGTCCATCGCGATGAGGCTCGTCGTCCGGGTCGGGTCGGAGGTGCCGGCGTCCACCCGCAGCTCGGTGTTGATGTTGAAGTAGCGCATGGCACCGCACGGGGCGTAGACCAGCTGATCGATGTCCGTGGTGTCGGACGCCTGCCAGTCGTCGTTCAGAGGGCCGTTGAAGTGGTGATTGACGAAGGCGGTCTGCGACTGGCCCTGGAAGTAGTAGTTGGCCCGTTCGAGGCCGTTGGCGCCGCTCTCCAGGCGGGCGAAGCCCCGGTAGTCGGCCTTGGCGATCGCGTAGGTGAAGCCCTGGGGCACATGGACGTTCAGGCTGAGCTGACAGTTCTTGCGGAAGTCGGTCGGCTTGGCTCCCACGCCCACCTGGGCGACGTAGTTGCTGTACGACACGGTGAAGGCGGTGTTGTCCGGCGAGACGGCCACGTGCGCCGTCCCGGCCGGGCAGCCCGACCCGTTGACTCCCACCACGTCGATCACGATCCGGTCCGGGGGCGGCGCCACGGCCGCTTCCGCCGTACCCGGGGTGAAGGTCGCGGCGAGGAGCGCCGCGGCCGCGCCACCGGTCGTCACCGGTCCGAACATCGAGTTCCCTCCCACTGCCTAGGGGCGCGCTCGGGCACCGGACGGCCCCCGGTCAGGGGCATTCCTTCCAGGCGAAGTGGTAGAGGGTGTTGACGCTGCCGTCGGTGGAGTCCATGGCCATGAAGCTGTTGGTGCTCGACGGGTCGGAGGTGCCCGCGCTCACCCGCAGCTCGGTGTTGACGTTGAGGATGCGCTGTACGCCGCACGGGGCGTAGACGAGGGAGGCGACGTCGGTGACGTCGGAGGTCTGCCAGTCGTCGCTGACCGGGCCGGCGAAGCGGTGGCTGTTGGAGGCCGTCTGGGACTGGCCCTGGAAGTAGTAGCTGGCCTTCTCCAGGCCCGTCGCGCCGTTCTCCAGGTGGGCGAAGCCCCGGTAGTCCGCCCGGGAGATGGCGTAGGTGAAGCCGTGCGGCACGTGGATGTTCAGGCCGAGCTGGCAGTTCTTGCGGAAGTCGGTGGGCTTGGAGCCGACGCCCACCTGGGCGAGGTAGCTGCTGTAGGAGATGGTGAAGGCGGTGTTGTCGGGCGCCACCGCCACGGCGGCCGTACCGGCCGGGCAGCCCGAGCCGTTGACCGCGACCACGTCGATCACGATCCGGTCGGGCGGGGGAGTCTTCTCCGCCGCGACGGCCTGGGGGGAGAACGACGCGCCGAGGAGCGCCACGGCCGCGCCGCCGACGATGACAGGTCTGAGCATGGGAACCTCCCTGCTGATGGGTGGTGTCCGAGAGGACGCCCTTCGCGCGGTCCATGGCAGCACCGGATATAAGACATGTACAGCTCAACTCCGGCCACCTCCGCTCCCCCACCGTCTCACGCCCGGGCGGGCCGCCCGAGCCGCTGGAACTCCCCCTGGTAGAAGACCAGCGGCCGGCCGTCGCGGTGGGCGAACTCCTCGACCCGGCCGAGGAAGAGCACATGGTCTCCCCCGTCGTACGCCGCCCACGGCGCGCAGGAGACCGTGGCCAGCGCCCCGGCCAGCCGGGGCGCCAGGCCGGCGGCCGGCCGTTCCCAGCGGGGCTCGGCCGCGCCGGGCCGGCCGGCGAAGCGCAGGGCGAGCTCCTCCTGCTCCTCGGCGAGGACGTTCACGGTGAAGGGCCTGCCGCCGAGGTGGCGGGCGGCCCGGCTCTCCCGGGCCAGCGAGACCAGCACCAGGGCCGGGTCCAGCGACACCGCGGTGAAGGCGTTGACAGTGGCGCCGTGCGGGGCGCCGCCCACCTCGCAGGTGACGACCGTGACACCCGTGGCGAAGTGCCCCAGGCATGTCCGCAGCCGCCTGCCGCCGTCCGCCGGCCCGGCCCCGGCGCGGTTCACGGCCGGTCCGTCCCGCTCTTCCAGCCGGCCTCGGGACGGTCGAACCACACATGGACCTGGCCGGTCCCGATGCCGCTCTCGTACGCGCTGAAGCGGCGGCCCGGGGCCGCGCACCCCGCGCCGCCGAGCGCTCCGGCGAGCATCAGGTAGTGGCCGAAACGCGCCTCGGGGGCGAAGTGCCGGTACTCCGGCATCGTCGCCACGACCCGGTCGTGGCGCCCCTCCTCCAGCCACGCGATCCGCTGCTCGTCCGCCGCCTGGGCCTCGGGGGTGACGATGTTGTCCGGGTCCCCGGCCATGCGGTCGCGCAGCTCGGTCAGCGGCCGGAAGCGGTGCGAGAGCCCGCCCGAGGCGAGCAGCAGCACCTTCCGGTCCAGGTGGGCGACCGCCTCGGCGATGACCTCACCGGCCCGCAGGTAGTCCTCGGTGGTCGCGGTCTGGCAGATCGAGACGGACACCCAGGGCGTCCCGGGCCGCCCGAGGTACGTCCAGAGGTTGAGCGTCGCGTAGTGGACGGGCAGATACGGGTCGTCGTTCGCGGCGAGCCACAGCGGGCGCTTCGCCGCGAACTCCTCGACCGCCCCGGCGAGTTCCGGGTCGCCGGGCAGGTCGTAGGGCAGCCGGTTGATGGCGCCGGGCATCTCGTCCGAGGTGAACAGGCCCGCGCGGCGCGGGTGGGAGGTGATCACCGTCTCGGTGGTGGTCGCCCAGTGGGAGTCCAGGACCACGACGGCGTCGTGCTCCACGGTGTCGATCACCTCCTCGCGGAGGCGTCGCAGCCCGGTCGCGAGGGTGAAGTCGCGGCCGCCGTTCTCCTTGACGCGTATCTGCTCGGGGAACATGATGACGGGCGCGTGCGAGAGCAGGCCCGCGCCGACGATGTCGCCCATGGCGAGTCTCCTTTACGGGATTTACGGGACGAGGAGGAGCTTTCCGGAGGTGGCGCGGGAGGCCAGGTCGGTGTGGGCGCGGTGCGCCTCGGCCAGCGGGTACGTCCCGGCGACGGCGAACGTGAGCGTGCCGTCGGCGATGCCCTGGAACACGGCGTTCGCCCGCCGCTCGAACTCCTCGACGGTGGCCCGGAAGTGCTCCAGGTAGGGCCGGGTCAGGGTGAGCGAGCCGCCCCACAGCAGCCGCATCACGTCGACGGGCGGCACCGCGCCGCTGGCTCCTCCGAAGAGCACCAGGGTGCCGCGGACGCGCAGCGCGGCGAGGCTCGCGTCGAAGGTGGCGGCGCCGACGCCGTCGTACACCGCGTGAACGCCCTCGCCGCCGGTGAGCGCGCGGACCTCGGCGGCCAGGTCGTCGGTCTCGGTGTAGCGGATGACCTCGTCGCAGCCGTTGGCGCGGGCGGTGCGCTCCTTCTCCTCGGTGGAGACCGTGCCGATGACACGGACGCCGCGCCGCTTGAGCAGCTGGGTGAGCAGCAGGCCCACCCCGCCGGCGGCGGCGTGGACGAGCACGGTCTCGCCCGCGCGGGCCGGGTAGGAGTCGTGGGCGAGGAAGTGGGCGGTCATGCCGTGGACGAGGACGCCGCCGGCGGTCCGCAGGTCGATGGCGTCGGGCACGACGATCGCCTTGTCCTCGGGCACGAGGACCCGTTCGGCGTAGCTGCCGAGCACGGTCGTCCAGGCGACGCGGTCGCCGGGCGCGAAGCGGGTGACGCCGGGGCCGACGGCCAGGACGACGCCGGAGCCCTCCTCGCCGGGTACACAGGGCACGGGCAGCGGATAGCGGCCCTCGCGGCGGTAGAGGTCGATGAAGTTGACTCCGGCGGCGGCGAGTTCGACGAGGATCTGGCCCTCGCCGGGCTGCCCGGGGTCGGGCTTCTCGACGTAGAGCTGGACCTCGGGTCCACCGGTCTCCCGGATCTCGATGGCGTGCATCAGTGCTGTCCCTTCAGATCGGTGAGTGCGACGTCGTAGGTGCGCAGCCAGTCGTCCATCCGGACGGTGGATTCGACGAGGATCCGTTCGAACTCGGAGAGGCTGCCGCCGGTGGTCCTTCCGGTGAGGCGCTCGACCGCGCCGGCGTCGAGGTACGGGCGCAGGGGTGCCCCGGCGTCGCCCGCGGCCGCGGTGAGGCCGGTGATGAGGGCGCGGTCGTAGGCGGGGTCCTGGATGGAGGGGTAGGCGGCCTTCTTGCGGCGGAGCACCGACTCCGGCAGCAGGTCGGCGGCTGCCGCGCGGAGCAGGGCCTTCTCCTCGCCGCTGAAGGTCTTCATCTCCCAGGGGACGTTGAAGACGTATTCGACGAGGCGGTGGTCGCAGAACGGCACCCGGCCCTCCAGGCCGACGGCCATGCCCATGCGGTCCTTCTTGTCGAGCAGGATGGGCAGCCAGCGGGTGAGGGTGACGTAGCCGAGCTCGCGGGTGCGCCGGTCCTCGGCGCTCTCCCCTTCCAGGCGGGGGACCTCGGCCAGGGCGGTGCTGTACAGGTCGGCCTCGTACTCGGCGAGGTCGATGCCGTCCACGAACCAGGAGTGGAACAGCGAGCGGGGGTCCAGGCCGCGGTGGGCGCCCAGCTTGAGCCAGGGGAAGGTGGTGGCCTTGCGCGCCTCGGGGTCGGAGAACCACAGGTAGCCGCCGAAGACCTCGTCGGCGCCCTCCCCCGACAGGGCCACGGTCGCGTGCTCGCGGACGGCGGCGAAGAGCAGGTGGAGGGAGACGTCCAGGTCCGCGAAGTTGAACGGCAGGTCCCAGGCGCCGAGAACGGCCTTGCGGACGGCCGGGTCGAGGAGCCGCGCCCGGTCCAGGGTGATCATGTGGTGGTCGCTGCCGACGTGCCGGGCGACCTCCAGGGCGTAGGGGCCGTCCGGGGTGGGGCGGATGGCGTCGGCCCGGAAGTTCTCGGTGTGGCCGGTGAAGTCCACGGAGAACGTGGCGAGGCGTTCGCCGTCGGCGGCCCGGGCACGGGCGGCCAGCGCGGTGACGGTGCTGGAGTCCAGTCCTCCCGACAGCAGCGAGACCAGCGGCACGTCGGCGACCATCTGCCGGGGGACGATGTCGTCGAGCAGCTCGCGGACGGTGGCGACGGTGGTCTTCAGGTCGTCGGTGTGCGGCCGGGCCTCAAGGGCCCAGTAGCGCTCCTCGGTGATCCCGGAGCGGCCGACGCGCACCAGGTGGCCCGGCTTGACCTCGCGCATGCCCCGGAAGGGCACCCGGCCCGGGGTGCGCAGGAACAGCAGCGCGTCGCACAGCTCCTCGGGGCCGGCGGCGGCCTCGGCCAGGGGGTTGGCGAGGATCGCCTTGGGCTCGGAGCCGAAGAGGACGCCGCCGTCCGTCGGGTGGTAGAACAGCGGCTTGACGCCGAGGCGGTCACGGACGAGCAGCAGTTCCTCGCGGGCGGTGTCCCAGATGGCGATCGAGTACATGCCGTTGAGGCGGTGGACGAAGTCCGTGCCCCACTGGAGGTAGGCGCGCAGCGCCACCTCCGTGTCGCTGCGGGTGGTGAACCGGTGGCCGAGGAGGACGAGTTCCTCGCGCAGCTCCCGGAAGTTGTAGATCTCGCCGCCGTAGGAGACGACGGCGCGGGGCCGGTCGCCGGGGCCGCGCTCGGGGGTGCGCATCGGCTGGGCGCCGTGCTCCAGGTCGATGATGGAGAGCCTGCGGTGGCCCAGGGCGGCGTGGGTGTCCAGCCAGACGCCCTCGGCGTCGGGTCCCCGGGCGGCCAGGGTGGTGGTCATGGCCGTGACGGTCGTGTGCTCGGCGGTGAGGTCGCGGGTGAAGTCGACCCACCCGGTGATGCCGCACATGTGGTGTCTCCGTTTCTCGGTCGGCGGTCGGCGGTCGGCGGGGCGCTCAGTCCGTGTGCGCCGGGTCCTGCCACGGCCCCCGGCGCCAGCCGTCGGTGTCGTAGTCGTCCAGGCAGTCCTGGACCAGGGCCTCGTAGCGGGCGAGGCTGCCGCGCTTGGTGGCCCAGCGCAGCGCGTCCAGCCGGACCTGCTCGCCGTTGCCCGAGTAGTTGCGCTCGTAGAGCTCGTGGCGGCCGCCGAACTCGGTGCCGATCGCGTCCCAGACCAGCTTGAGGAGCTTGATCCGGTCCTCGGCGGTGGTGTCCGAGCCCCGGTAGAAGCGGTCGATGAGCGGCCGCAGTTCGGGGTTGGCGAGGTCGCGGGCGCTGGAGGGCACCGCCAGCGGCGCGCCGCCGAGGGTCGTCTCGAACAGCTCGTGGACCCGGTCCCATATCTGGGCGTTGTACATCCGCATCGCGGAGGCGTGCTCCAGCCGGGGGACGACGGTGCCGCCGCTGCCGGGCTCGGGGTCGTACGCCATGGCCGAGGTGAGCGCCCACACCATGTCGCGCATGGTGATGATCTCGCCGACGGCGGCCTGTACGCCCCGGAAGGCGTCGGTGCCGTTGGCCCGGGTGCCGCGGGAGAGCAGCCCGGCCATCAGCTCCAGCTTGACGCTCAGCCGGATCCCGGACTGGAAGTTGTACAGGTTGGGAAAGCCGGAGGTGGCGTAGAAGCCGGTGGCGCGTTCGATGTCGCGGTAGACGAGGACGTCCTCCCAGGGGATCAGCGCCTCATCGAGGAGGAGCACGGCGTCGTTCTCGTCGAAGCGGCTGCTGAGCGGGGCGTCGAACGGGCTCGTCCCGGCCTTGGCGTAGGGGGTGCGGCTGACGAGCTTCACCCCGGGGTTGTCCATCCGGACGAAGAAGACCAGGGCGAACGGCTCGGCCTTGCCCGGTTCCAGGGCGGCCGACCCGACGGGGGCGACGAATCCGGCGTTGGTGATCGCCGAGCCCGTGGCCAGCATCTTCGCACCGCTGACGACCACCCCGGCGTCCGTCTCGCGCACGGCGCGGACGTAGACGTCCTCCATGTCGTGGATGGCGCGCTTGCGGTCGACCGGCGGGTTGATGATGACGTGGTTGAGATAGAGGGCCTTGCGGGCGAATTCCTCGTACCAGGCGGTGGCGTTGGCCGCGTACGGGCCGTAGTAGTCGGCGTTGACGCCGAGGCCCGCCATGAAGGACGCCTTGTACTCGGGGGTGCGACCGAGGAAGCCGTAGCCCATCCGCGCCCAGGTGGCGATGGCCTCGCGGGCCTCGACGAGGTCGGCGGCCGAGCGGCTGGGCTTGAAGAACTTGTGGGTGCGGATGCCCGTGGCCTCGTCGACGCCGGTGAGGACGTCCGCGGTGGCCGGGTCGTGGAGGGCGTCGTAGAGCCGGGCCACCGAGAGGGCGGAGTTACGGAAGGCGGGGTGGCGGGTGACGTCCTTGACGCGTTCGCCGTCCAGGTAGACCTGGCGGCCGTCGCGGAGGCTCTCCAGGTAGTCGTCGCCCGTCATCAGGGTGTCGTGGGTGGTCATGTCGTGGGTGGTCATCGCACCAGCCCCGGGTTGTCCAGCGCCGGGGTGCCGAGCACCTGGACGCGGCGCAGATGGCGGGGCGCGCCGCTGGTGAAGGCGTTCCGGCCGTGCAGCAGCGAGTAGTTGTCGGTGACGACGAGGTCGCCGGTGCGCCAGCTGTGGGCGTAGAGGTGCGCGGGGTCGTACAGGGCGGCGCGCAGGGTGCGGTGCACCTCGGCGACCTCCTCCTCGGGCAGGCCCGTGAAGCGGAGGTCGGGGTGGTTGACGAAGCCGGCGTCGTCCGTGGCCGTGGGCTCGTTGTAGCGGATGACGGGGGTGCCGCTGTGGGGGTGCGCGGTGACGAGCGGGGAGACGGTGACGCTGTCGTAGAACTCCATCTTGCGCTGGTACGTGCCCGTCACCTGGGACCACTTGGCGACGGTCGCGGGGGCGGTGTTCCGCAGCACGGCGGCGGTGTCGGAGAAGGTGGTCTCGCCGCCGTTGCCCTCGCCGGGCGCGTGGACGCACTGGAATATCTGGAACTCGGGTATCTGCTCGCGGTACATGCCGTCCCAGTGCATCGGCATGTAGCTGGAGTCGAAGATGTGGTCCTCGGGCCGTTCCTTCTCGACCAGGTCCAGGACGGTGCCGAAGGGCCAGACGCTGGGCTCGCCCCAGCGCTCGCAGTACGCGGAGAGCTCCTCGGGCGTGGCGAAGGTGTCGAAGCCGCGCAGCAGCAGGACGCCGTGTTCGCGGACCAGGGCGCGCAGGGGGTCGACGGCGAGGTCGCGGACGTGGGCGCCGTGTTCCGGTGCCTGGACCGCCACGCCGAAGGGGGCGATCGCCGTCACGGCGTAGCGGCTGTCGTCGAGCGGGTCCGTGAGTGGTCCGTGCTCATCGGTCATGGTGGTCTCCTTGGGTGGTGACGAGGGGTTCGCCCAGGACGCGGACCTGGCGGAGGCGGCGGTGGGTGCCGTCGGCGGGGGCCTCGCGGCCGTGGAGCAGGGCGTGGTTGTCGGCGACGACGACGTCGCCGGTCCGCCAGGCGTGGGCGTAGAGGTACCGGGGGTCGTACAGGGCCGTGCGGAGCCCGTCGAGGAGGGCGGGCACGGCGGCGGCGTCGATGCCGTCGAACTGGTGGCTGGGCCAGTCGAGGAGGTCCCGGTCGTCCTCGCGGGACGGTTCGTGGTAACGGAGCGTCGGCGCCCCGTGGCGCGGGGGGGGGACGACGAGGGGGCGTAC
>NZ_JAILXP010000238.1 GCF_020740895.1 Streptomyces sp. UNOB3_S3
GACAGCGACCCCCCGGCCCCCTCTTCCCACCTCTTTTCGATCAAGGTTGCAGGGCACCCTCCCGAAGCTGGTAGTGTTCTACCCGTCGCCGCGAGCGAAACCGCGAACCGGCCGACACGCCCCCGTAGCTCAGGGGATAGAGCAACGGCCTCCGGAGCCGTGTGCGCAGGTTCGAATCCTGCCGGGGGCACTTCGCTTGAAGTGCCGGAAGACCCTGTCATCAGTGAAAGCGCTGAGGGCAGGGTCTTCGTGTATGAGTAGGCGTATGCAGCACTGAGCGGCCCTAGCAGCGCTTCGTTAGACCTGCCGATCTTGGGGCGGTGGCCTGACCTCACAACGGCAGGTGCCTTCGTGAGCGTATCCGCATGGAAGTGTCCAGCCAGGGGCTCGCCGGGCCGCCCCAAGCTCAGCGAGGCGCTCTTCACGGTCCTGGAACAGGAACTGAACAACGGGCCAGTCGCGCACGGCAGGCCGGACCAGACCTGGATCCTGGAGCAGATCAAGCCGCCGATCGGGCGCCGACTCCACAAGAGCATCACGCTGTCGGCCATCGCCCAGGCGCTGCGGCGGCACAGCTGGCGCCGCCAGGTCCCGGCTCGCCGTGCGCTGGAACGCGACAGGCCCGCGTCTGATCTACCAGTCCATGACCCACGGGGACCACAAAGCCAATGAGCGCCGCAGCTTCGCCTGGACCGACTTCCGCGACCTGCTCGTCGCCGCCCCCAGCCAAGGGTCGATGTCACGCCTGTCATCCTCGGTATCACCACCCGTAAGGTCTGCATGCTGCGGCTGTGGTCGGCCCGTTGGACACCCAGCTGGACTCCCGCGTCTTCTCTGCCACCGGTGATGGATTCCCGGCAGCGCTGCTGCCTTGCTGGCCGCAGCCTGCGACAACCACGACCACCTCAAGGACAAGGCAACACTCGCCGCGTTGAGCGGAGTCAGCCCCGCTAAACGACTGTCCGGCAGGAGCCAGCGCCGCCGTCTGAACCGTGGAGGAAACCGGCAGGTCGACGCGGCACTCTTCCGAACACCCTGCCCTCACGCCTGCAATGGGAGGAACGGATCCGCGCCCACCTTCGATGGCGCACTACCAACGCAAGACCAAACGAGGGGGTCATCCGCTGCCTGAAACGCTACGTCGCCCGGAATATCTTCCAATGCGTCCCCGCCTTGCCCCTCAGCTCAGTGCCAACGACTTGATGATCCATAGAGGTATCGATCTCCACACCCATCGCGCCGCCGGCATGCGCTACTTCATCGCCCCGCATACCTTGATCACCTCCTTCCATCTGCCGCCCTATGCACCTGGCCTCAACCCGGTCGAGGGCATCAGGTCACTACTACGACGCAGTTCCCAGACCAACGCCGCCTTCACCGACCCCGACCAGTTCATCCGCCACCTGCGACATGACTTGCGCGAAATCCGATACCGACCCGGCCGAGACACCACGAAGCCCCTCGGCCCGTTTGGGCCGAGGGGCTAACGATGGAGGTATTTATCTACTCGTATTCGCGCAACGGCTCTTCGATTTTCCGGTTGTCGATCTCCAAGCGGCCGTCAATGTACTTGGCGTAGCGGCTCAGTAGAACCTTGACACCGTTACCTTCATGTTCGGCCATGGTCGGCGGGGAGCGCCAGCACCCGCGCTTCCTGCCACGTGGACGAGCCGACCACTCCCCCGCGCGCGTTCGTGAACAGGCTCCCGCCCCGTGTGGTGCCGAAGATGGCCAGGCGCTCCCGGAGGATCATGCCAAGCTGAGGCTAAAGCTTGTACCGAATAAGACCGTGTCCTATGTGGTGAGGCGGACGTTGTCCGGGCATGGGGCGGGGTACGTGGAGCTGGATCGTTCCGGACGGGTTGTGGGAGATCGCGAAGCCGCTGATCCCGCCGGACCGGGTACGGCCGCAGGGCGGCGGAACGGCGAACACGCCTGATGAGACGCTGTTTGCCGCGATCGTGTATGTGCTGGTCAGCGGGTGCGCCTGGAGGGCTCTGCCTCCGTGTTTCGGGGTATCGAAGTCCACCGCCCACCGCAGGTTCCTGATCTGGTCCCGGGCTGGTGTCTGGGGACGGCTTCACGAGGCCGTCCTGCACCGGCTCGACGACGCCGGCCTGATCGATATGACCCGCGCGGTCCTCGATTCCGCCCATGTCAGGGCTAAAAAAGGGGCGAACTCACAGGCCCGAGCCCCGTGGACCGGGGCAAGCCGGGTTCCAAGATGCACGTCCTGTCGGATGCGAACGGACTGCCCCTTCTCGTCGGGCTCTCCGCCGCCAACACCCACGGCTGTCAGGCCCTGAAGCCGATGGTGGTCGGCCTCCAAACGAGACACGACCCCCATCGGGGCAGGTACTTCAAGCCCCAGCGGCTGCACGCTGACAAGGCCTACGACCAGCCTGTCCTGCGGAAATGGCTATGGGGTAAGCGCATCGGCGTCCGCATCGCCCGCAAGGGCATCGAGTCCAGTGAGCGTCTGGGGCGCCGCAGGTGGGTGATCGAGCGCACGATGTCGTGGCTGACCGGCTACCACCGCCTCGCCCACCGCTACGAACGCCACTCCCGCAACTACCTGGCCTTCCTCGGACTTGCCGCCGCGATCTGCTGCTACAAGCGACTCGTCCTCCTCACCACATAGGACACGGTCTAAGTGTGAGCTGGGGCTTTACTTGACGGTACGGTCGTCGGATGGAGCCGAAAGAGCTGGACGAGTGCCCGTTACACGGGGCTGGCGTGCATCTTGAGTACCTGGTCGGACGGCTCCTTGAGCAGGTAGTCGCTTCGTGGCACCTGTGCGGCTCGGAGGCCTCGTCCGGCCCGTTGGACGTGTGGCTGATCGACAGTGAACAGGTCTCCACCCACGTGACAACCGGGTCGGACTGGTGCCTGACCGTGGAGAGGTCGGCCCCCTACGCGGGCTATGACATGGCGGAGTCGGGCCGAGTCGAGGTGGCCCTAGTCCGCAGCAAGACCCCGTTCGCGGGCCACCTCGGCGAGACGGTACGGGCGGTTAGCGAGAAGAGGGAACCGGGCACCGGACGGGTCGCGCTGGAGATCACCTTCGACTCCGGCCGTGTGCGGTGCGATACTCGGTCCGGGGTTCTCCGCCTGTCCAGCAAGTGATCAGCGCGCCAGTGCCTGCGAGAACCATGTGAGGACCTCGCCATGGCTGCTGTGCTCACGACGTCGCAGCCGTCCTGGGCAGGCCCTTTACCGGGCTCAGCCCGCGCTGTTTTGGCAGGCTGGTGACAATGCTGCGGCGTGAAGGGGCGGACACGGTCCGACGGGGCCGGCCGTGGAGCCTGCCGCTGGAGGACCGGGTCCTGCTGGGTGCGGCCTACTGGCGGATCAACTTGACACTGCGCCAGCTTGCCCCGCTCTTCGGCGTTTCCAAATCTTCGGCCGACCGCATCATCAACCACCTCGGCCCCTTGCTCGCGCTCCGTCCCCGTAAGCGGTGGTGCGGAGGCCGCCGTCGGGAACACCACGATGATCGCCGACGGCGGCTCCCGGGCACCGGGCTACTCGTTCCGCATCGCCGAGAACGGGGACAGGACGAACTGCCCGCCTGGCAGGAAGAGCACAACGCTTTCCACCGCAAGATCCGGGCCCGTATCGAGCATGCCTTCGCCCGTATGAAGAGCTGGAAGATCCTCCGCGACTGCCGCCTGAAGGACGACGGCGTCCACCATGCCATGTGCGGCATCGCCCGCCTGCACAACCTCGCCCTCGCCGGATAAGCAAGCAGACCGCACATCGACCACCCTTGCCCGCTCCGCTGAAGATCGCTTACAGGACAAGCCTTAGATAGAACGATCTATAGCACGCTACACAGCGTCACGAACCCACACTGTACGTGCCAAAGAGGGGCCGCCCCGTCCTTCAAGCTTCGTACGACGCAGGGCCGTCTCACCTACACTGTCTCTCTGCGGGTGCGCCAATGCGTCCTGAAAGAAGAGCGCGAGGGGTGGCAATTGTCTCCGAAAAATGAAATTCATCTGGGCGACTGCTTTGAGTGGCTAACCAGCATTCCAAGCGGCAGCGTTGACTGTGTCATCTCCTCGCCCCCTTACAACATTGGCAAATCCTACGAGTCGCGCCGGGAGCTTAACGAATACCTTGCAACCCAGCGAGATGTACTCAGAGAGTGCCACCGAGTACTCAAGGATACGGGGTCCATCTTCTGGCAGGTGGGAGTCTACGCCGATAAAGGCATGCACATCCCTCTGGATGTCAAGTTCTTCCCGATGCTCGAAGACCTTGGAATGATCCCACGGAACCGCATCGTTTGGGTGCGGCCGCACGGCCTGCACGCGAAGAATAAGTTCTCCGCCCGACACGAGACGATCCTCTGGTTCTCAAAGGGGGACGACTACCAGTTCTTCCTAGACGAAATTCGCGTTCCCCAGAAGTATCAAAACAAAAAGTCATGGCGCGGCGAAAACAAGGGTGAGCTGACCTGCAACCCGCTAGGCAAGAATCCGGGCGATATTTGGCTGTTCCAGAACGTGAAGCACAATCACGAGGAACAGACAATCCATCCGGCGCAGTTTCCGGAAGACATGGTCGCACGCATGCTTCTGGCGACAACCAAACCAGGCGATGTGGTACTAGACCCCTACATGGGAACCGGGACTGTAGCAGTTGTGGCTCGTGATAATGAGCGTAAATATCTAGGGTCGGAGCTAGACCCCATTTACCACTCAATCGCACAGCAGCGGCTCTCCGGAGAACCCGACTCCGACGGGATTTTCCCAAACCTGAAGACACTGAGAGACTACACAGAGCGCACGGGCGAGCCTATTGAAAAATTCCGCTTCCAAGTTCAGGTGGGAAAGAAGCCCACAGAGCGAGGAAAATCCAAGAGGTTTGACGAAGCGCATCACCTCGTAGAGCTTGAACAACGCCTTACGACCGAAGAGACAGCATTCGCTGAAAGGCTTCGGGGAGAGTCAGACGGGCTTCCCAGCCTGCCCGTACAATCGAAAAAGAAGAGCGAGTCTGAAACTTTGGGGCTTTTCTGATGCGTTCGGGCGGCAGCACATTGCATGCCGCCCGATATGCGCTTAGGAGCAGCTAGAAAGCCGGCGCTATCGTGGCAATGCGACCGCCAACCCGAGTACGGTCACGCCACGTAACTTGAAAAGTTTGCTCCTCACTGGAGACAGAACTGCGTGACGTGCGCCCCTTATACGTGTTCCAGGAAGCGTTCACAGTTTGAGTGTCGTGTGGGATAGTCAATCCGACTAGACGAATCGCGATATCAAGATCGAGTGATTCGAGTACGCTCTGCATCTGTGATTTACCCTGCTCGAAATACAGAGTGCTCTGAGAAGCAGGGAGGCAGCCACTCTTTGTCACGACAATCAGGGCCTTTGGGGGCGCCCCCATCCCCTCCAATTCTTGGCCCCTTCTTGCAACTACCTGACTCCGGATGATATTGTTCCACAGAAACGGATAGTTAGAAAACTGCCACTCCGCGAGAACCGTATTCTTACCCGCATCCCAATCGACTCCGAAAGCCCTCAGAGTTTCCGGAACGGGAATTTTGTTCCACCCATGCGCTGCAGTACTTTCCGTCAGGATCTTGTTCGTTGCCTTCGGGTCAAAAATCGCTTGTCCGCCCAGCCCATCCTGCCCACTTGGTTGCAGCTGCAGTTTTAGCTGAGATATGGCCCCTTCAATCTCTCGCCACTCACGCTTTCCTTCTGTGTCGAAAAACCTGTCCGCGTTGAAGAAGTCATGCACCTCGAACTGCATACGCAGTACCCACCCCTTGGACTACAGCAATATCATGTGACTGTAGATCCGCATGTTACAAGAGGAACTTGAGGCACGTCCCTTGAACAGGGAAACTTGCCGCCCCGAGGTCCGCCGCTCGCTTGTTACTCTCGACCGTCGGAGCAGTCAACACACAGCGGCTCGTCGCCAGCGGGGAGACTCAGCGGGAGGAGAGCACGTGCCCCCCCTACAGCGGGTGGCCTAGCTCCGAGACCGTGGACGAGTCGTGGCTGGATCGCCCACGCCAAGCCAGCCGCAAGGCGATTGCAGGCAGGACCCGTGAGGGCACAGAGCCTCTGCGCAGGTTCGAATCCTGCCGGGGGCACTTCGCAAGAAGTGCCGGAAGACCCCGCCGCCAGCCGCAGGGCTGGGTGCGGGGTCCTTTCGTGCGGTCACACCTTCGGGAACGCGAACCCGTAGCCCTCCCCCTTCAGCCAGTCGATGCAGCGGCCCAGGGCCTCGACGCTCTGGCTGCGGTCTCCGCCGCCGTCGTGGAAGAGGATGATGGGGCCGTTGGGGAGTTCGCGTTTGATGTTTTCCATGATGCGGTCCACACCCGGGCGTTGCCAGTCGCGGGTGTCGACGTCCCAGCCGAGGGGGCGCATGCCGTTGTCGGCCGCCAGTCGGCGGCTGTACGGGGTGAAGGCGCCGCCGGGGGCGCGGTAGTAGCGGATCGTTCCGGCAGGGCCGCCGCCGGACGCGTCCTCGATCATCTTCTTGGCGTCGAGGATCTGCTGCTTCTGGTAGTCCTCGGAGCGTTTATCCATGGCGGTGTTGTGGTCGACGGAGTGGTCGCAGAGGCGGTGGCCGTCGGCGACGACCTGTTTGACGAGGTCGGGGCGGGCCCTGGCCTGGGGGCCGATCATGCAGAAGGTGGCCTTGATGCCGGACTTCTTCAGCAGTTCCAGGACCTTCGGGGTCCACTTGGGATCGGGGCCGTCGTCGATGGTGAGGGCCACGGTCTTTCCGCCGGTCTCCGCCTCGTGGACGATCTCCGGGGAGACCGGGCCGGTCGGGGCGGCCGTCGCGGGTGTGCTGGGTGTGTTGGGTGCGCCCGGTGTGGTTGGTGGAGGGGGTGTGCCGCCCTTGCTGTCCGGAGTCGGCGTCGGGCCCTGGGCGATCGTTTCCTCACCCCGGGAGTTCCCCGAGCCCTCGGTGGCCACGGCCACGGTGCCCGATATCACCCCCGCGATGGCGATCACCCCTCCCGCCGCGATCACCAGATGCCGCCTACGGGCCGTCAATCGTGTCATGACTTCCCACACCCCCTCGCGCAGCTGAGTCAATTCCTGCCCGCGTAGGACGGCGATGTACCGCAAAGCGTTCCGTAACACGGCATCGCTCACAGAATTCAGACAGGACAGTCACGGATCCTCTGTAAAGTACCCGGTTGCCCCACTACCGTTACGCTTCCGCGATCGTCCGGGTGACCTCTTCCGTGCGGGCCGCCTCCTCGGCCGCGAAGCGGCGGGCGTCGAGTTGTTCGGCGATCTCCTCGTCCTGGGCCATGAGTTGATCGAGGCTGGCGTCGCCCATCTCGAACACCCCCATGTCCGCGTAGGCACGCTGGAGCCTCTCGCCCCACAGGCCGATGTCCTTCACACACGGCACAATGCGGCTGAACAGCAACTTCCGGAAGATCTGAAGGAATTCGGAGCGCTCGCTCAGCTCCACCGCGTCCGCCGCCGGCACACCGAAGTCGGCGAGGACCTCCTCACCGCGCAGCCGGTCGCGCATCAGGTAGCAGCCCTCGATGACGAATTCCTCGCGGTCGCGCAATTCGGCATCGGAAAGCTGCTTGTAGTACTCGCGCAATGCCATTCGGCCGAAGGCCACATGGCGGGCCTCGTCCTGCATGACGTAGGCGAGGATCTGTTTCGGCAGCGGTTTCTCGGTCGAGTCGCGCAGCATTCCGAAGGCCGCGAGGGCGAGGCCTTCGATCAGCACCTGCATCCCGAGCGAGGGCATGTCCCAGCGGGAGTCCCGCAGGGTGTCCTCCAGCAGTGAGCGGAGGCTGGAGTTGACCGGATAGACCATGCCGATCTTCTCCTGGAGGAACCGGCTGTAGATCTCCACGTGCCGGGCCTCGTCCATCGCCTGGGTGGCCGCGTAGAACTTCGCGTCCAGGTCGGGGACGGCCTCCACGATGCGGGTCGCGCACACCAGCGCGCCCTGTTCGCCGTGGAGGAACTGGCTGAAGTTCCAGGAGGCGTAATGGCGGCGCAGATCACGCCTGTTGTGCTCGCTCATCTTGTCCCAGTAGGGCGTGCCGAAGACGACGAGGTTCTCGTCGGGCACGCCGAGCGGGTCGTACGGGTCCACCTCCAGGTCCCAGTCGACGCGTTTGGAGCCGTCCCACTGTTTGTCCTTGCCCTTCTGGTAGAGGGCCAGGAGCCGTTCACGGCCCTCGTCGTAGTCCCAGCTGAAGCGTGCGGCCCCCGTCGCGGGGACCTCCCAGACGGACGGGCCGGGGTCGTGGCGGTAGAGGTCGCGCGTCATCGTGGACGCCTCCTGTCCCTCGCTCATCGGCTTCATCAGCGCTGTGTCATCAGCGCTGTCGGGCAGGTCATATGACTCTTTTGAAGGCTCACACGGGGTTACCGCCGGGTCAATGAGCCGTTCGAGGGGTCGGCTGGAACGTTTCCGCAACCCTTGACGGGCTTGCTGACAAGTAGTCTCATAAGGGCGTACCGCCGGTAGTCCAGTCCGACGATGAGGTGGCTTCCGTCATGGCGAGCGTTCCCGATGCCAGTGGTGTCCCCGGCGCCCGCGACGCGCTCGGCCCGCTCAAGGACCGTGAGCGGGTCGCCCAGCGGCTGCTCGAGTCCTCCGCCCGGCACTCCTTCGACCCCGACGCCGACCTCGACTGGGCCGCGCCCCTGGAGCCCGGCAAGTGGTACTGCCCGCCGGAGCTGGTCTCCCTCTACGGCACTCCGCTGTGGCGGCGGATGCCGGAGGAGCAGCGGATGGACCTCTCCCGGCACGAGATCGCCTCGCTCGCCTCCCTCGGCATCTGGTTCGAGATCATCCTGATGCAGCTGCTGGTCCGGCACATCTACGACAAGCCCGTGACCAGCTCCCACGTCAACTACGCGCTGACCGAGATCGCCGACGAGTGCCGGCACTCGAAGATGTTCGCCCGGATGATCGACAAGGTCGGCGCCCCCGCCTACCCCGTCGCCCGCCGCCACCACAATCTCGCCCGGATCCTGAAGACCGTCTCGACCACGCCGGGCTCCTTCGCCTGCACCCTGCTGGGCGAGGAGATCCTCGACCACATGCAGCGGCTGACCTTCCCCGACGAGCGCGTCCAGACGCTCGTCCGCGGCGTCACCCGCATCCACGTCGTCGAGGAGGCCCGCCACGTCCGCTACGCGCGGGAGGAGCTGCGGCGGCAGATGACCTCGTGCCCGCGCTGGGAGGCGGAGCTGACGCGCGTGAGCACGGGCGAGGCGGCCCGCGTCTTCACGGCCGCGTTCATCAACCCGCGGGTCTATACGAACGTGGGGCTGGACCGCCGCGAGGCCGTGGCCCAGGTCCGGGCCAGCGGCCACCGCCGCGAGGTGATGCGGGCCGGCGCCGGGCGGCTGACCGACTTCCTGGACGAGATCGGGCTGATGCGGGGCGCGGGACGGCGGCTGTGGCGCAGCTCCGGGCTGCTGGCCTGACCCCTGACGCCCTCTGCCACCGGGGTCCGGCCCGGCCCGCCGCCCGGGTCCGTCCCGTTACGCTGCGGTCCATGACCGGCAGCGGAACGACCTCCTACCGCAGGCTCGGCGTCGCCGAGCGCCGTGCCCAGCTGATCGCCACCGCCCTCCGGCTGTTCGCCCACCGCGTGCCCGAGGACGTCTCGCTCGACGACGTCGCGACCGCCGCCAAGGTCTCCCGCCCGCTGGTCTACCGCTACTTCCCCGGCGGCAAGCAGCAGTTGTACGAGGCGGCCCTGCGCAGCGCGGCCGACGAGCTGGAGCAGTGCTTCGCCGAGCCCGAGGCCGGCCCGCTCACGGGCCGGCTCGCCGCGGTCCTCGACCGCTATCTCGCCTTCGTCGACGAGCACGACGCGGGCTTCGCCGCCCTGCTCCAGGGCGGCAGCGTCGCGGAGACCTCGCGGACGGGCGCCATCGTCGACGAGGTGCGCCGGGCCGCCGTCGCCCAGATCCTCAGGCATCTGTCCGTGCCCGAGCCGGGGGTGCGGCTGCGCACCATGGTGCGCATGTGGATCACGGCCGTCGAGGCCGCCTCGCTGATCTGGCTGGACGAGGGGAAGCGGCCCCCGCTGGACGAGCTGCGCGACTGGCTGGTCGACCACTTCGTGGCGCTGCTCGTGACGACGGGCGCGGGCGATGCCCAGGTCGCCGCGGTGGCCCGCTCGGCGCTGGCCCGGGAGCCGGCCGACGGGCCGGTGGGCGACCTCGCCCGCCGGGTGCTCCCCCTGGTCGAGGACGCCGGGCACCTGCTCTGACCTGCGCTCACGCGCCTTTCCCGGCCTGTTGTCAGACCCCGCCCCTACGCTCGTACGCATGCTCGTGAACCGCGCTTACGTACCGCCCGAGCTCGTCGGTGACGACGAGGCGGACGCCTGGCCCTGGTCGGTGCCCTGTGTGAAGGAGCTGCTGGCCGACGGGATCGTCTTCGACGCGCCCGTCACCTTCCTCGTCGGGGAGAACGGCTCCGGGAAGTCGACGGTCGTGGAGGCGATAGCCGAGGGGTTCGGGCTGGACGCGCGCGGCGGCCGGGCCGGGCGGAAGTACGGCAACGACCGCCCGAAGACGGTCCTCGGCGAGCGCGTCCGCCTCGACCTCACCTCGCGCGGCGCCCGCATGATGAGCGGCCCGCGTACGCGGAAGAAGGGCTTCTTCCTCCGGTCGGAGACGGCGTTCGGCCTGATGGAGACCGTGTGGGGCCTGCCCGGCTACTGGGAGGAGAACACCTCCGAGATGAGCCACGGCGAGGGCTTCCTCGCGGTCTTCGAGGCGATGTTCCGGCAGCCGGGCCTGTATGTGATGGACGAGCCGGAGGCCGCGCTGTCCTTCGCGTCCTGCCTCCGCCTGGTCGCCCTGATGCACCGGCTGGGGCGCTCCGGCGCCCAGGTCGTCTGCGCCACCCACTCGCCGGTCCTGGCCGCCACCCCCGGCGCCCGGATCCTGGAGGTGGGCGAGCACGGCATCCAGCCGGTGGAGTGGCGGGATCTGCTGCTGGTCGACCACTGGCGGCGCTATCTGAGCGACCCGGAGGCCTATCTGCGGCACCTCATACCGGCGGGCGAGCGCGGCTGACGGAGACCGACGGGGTCTGATGGAGACTGGGGGCGTGAGAAGCGAGAAGACGCCCTTCGAGGGCGGTCCCCTGGACGGCCGGGTGCTGGACGTCCTGCTGGGCCTCAACGGGCTGCCGCCCAAGAAGTACGAGGTGCCCGTGCCGGCCGAGGAGGCCGGCGCGGCCCCCACCGTGTACGTCTACCGGCGGGAGCCGGCGGCCGTGACGCGGCGCCTCGGGCTCCCCAAGGGCTGGAAGTACGCGTACGACCCGGAGGGGAAGCCGGGGATGGAGCTGAAGTGGCCCTGGTCCCGGCCGTCCCACCCGCCCCACCCGCCTCGCACGGACTGATCGACACCGCCGG
>NZ_JAILXP010000239.1 GCF_020740895.1 Streptomyces sp. UNOB3_S3
CCGCCTCCCCCACCGGCCCGCGCCCGCCGGCCCGCGCGTCCCGCGCCCCGACGCCGAAGCGATAGCGCAGCACCCTCGGCCGCCCCGCCTCGTCGAGATACGCGTCGAACGCGACCGTCCCACTGGAGAACCCTTTCGCCGCGGCGGCCAGCGCGGCCCGGTCCCGTACGGGCGCGGCGCGCGCGGCCCGGTCCAGATCGACCGTCCCCCAGTAGTGCCCCACGCGCGTGTCGCCGATCCACTCGTCCCGTACATACGCCACCTCGCGCGCGCCGCCCAGCAGCTCGGCCGCCGCGAGGGGGTCGGTGGCACCGCTCGTGAGCAGGTCGCCGTCCGCGAGGGCACCCGTGTCGAGCCGCACCCATTTGCCGACGGGAACACCCGCGCCGCGATTCCTCATATACAGCGCACCGGGGGTGAAGACCTCCGTGATCGCCCTGCGGCCGACGCTCCCGTCCGCGCCCTCGGGCAGCGTCACGGTCAGCCGCCCCACCGGACGGACGAAGTCGTAGCCGCCCTTGCCCCGGATCGTCAGCCGCGTCCCGCCGCTGACCGTCTCCATGGACGTCCGCACCCTGGCGCCCCCGGCCCGGGCCAGGGCCTCGGGGGCGTGCCGCACGACGGCGAGCGCCCGGGCGGGATCGACCCCCACCGGACCCTCGAGCTGCGCCTGCCGGACCTGGCCACTCGCCCCGGCCCCGTGCCGGAAGCCCTTGCCGTCCTGCCCCCGCTCGGCGGGGCCGCCCTGCTCGGCGCAGCCGGAGACGGCGAACACCCCGAGGGCGAGGCCGCCCGCCACCGCGGTGGCGACGATCGCGCCTCCGCGTCTGCGCCCCTGCACCGCCATGGTCGTAAGCCCCCTGCCGCACGCTAGTGGAACCCGCTCCTTCCAACGACCGCGCCGGGGCGGTCGTCACGGCCGGGTAGCGTGGTCACGTGTCCGATCCCGCTGACCACATCATCAGTACGAGCGAACGAGGCTCGTTCTGCACGGCGCGCTGCACCTGCGGCTGGTACGGCCCCGCCCGCCGGGCCCGCTCCCTGGCGAGAGCGGACGCGGAGGATCACCTGACGGGCACGTCCGGCGCTTGCGACTAGGCGCGCCCCGCAGGGGCGCGGGGCAGTGCCGATATGCGGCTACCGCCGCGTGGGCGCGACCAGCCACGGCGCACCCGCAGACGACGTACCGCGCTCCCAGCGAAGCGCTAGGCGGCCAGATCCCGATCGTGGGCCCGCACCTCGTGTCCCGCCGCCTCGGGCGGCACCGTCGCGGCCGGCACGATGGGCGCGGGCGCGTCACCCGCCCGCACGAGCCACCCGCACCGCGTCCCCGCGACCCACCGCGTCAACGGCGTGAGCAGCATCATCGCCAGCGGGGCGAGCAGCAGGGTGACGGCCGTCCCCAGGGCCAGTCCGCCTACGACGTCCGTCGGGTAGTGCACACCCATATAGACCCGGCAGAACCCCTCCAGCAGGGCGAGGCCGATGCCGATGAGGCCGTACTTGCGGTTGGCCACGAACAGGCCGACGCCCAGGGCCATCGTGAGCGTCGCGTGGTCGCTGACGAAGGAGAAGTCGGTCTTCCCCTTGACCAGTACCTCCAGGCCCTGGTGGTCGAGGAAGGGCCGGGGCCGGCGGACGAACCCCCGGATGGGCACATTGACGATCAGCGCGATCCCGGCCGCGAGCGGCGACCACAGCAGCGCGGCCATCCCGGCGGGGGCGTCCTTGCTCTTGCGAATGCTCCACCAGGCGCACAGCATCAGCACGGCGAGACCGAGGACGATGCCGTACTCGCCGATGAACTCCATGGTCCGGTCGATCCAGTTGGGCGCGTCCTTGGCGATGCCGTTGATGTCGTAGAGCAGGCTGACGTCGGGGTTCGTCTCGCCCCCGGCCAGCACGGCCACCGGCATGGAGTCTCCCGTCACGAGTCCAGCCATCGCCCGGCCCCTATCTGTCGCCCGTCACCACGCCCAGCTACCGACCCCCGTGGTCCGTGCGCCGCAGCACGCGGCGCTGCTTTCCCACTCCATTGGAACGCCCGGCTCCGGCCCGGCGTTCCACTCTCCACCCAATGATCACCTGGACGTTATCGAAGGGTGACCCATCACCCCAGCTCAGGGGTGAGGTTCACGGGACGTTCAGGCCATTCGCGTCGGTCACGGACACGATCGTGGCCTGATGATGCCTCACCCGACGCCGGGTCAGACCTTCCGCCCCGGCGCTCCCGGCGCCGTGGGCAGCGCCTTCGCGCCGTCCGCGGTGACCCGGGTGGCGCCGATGTAGTCCGGCTGCGAGTCGATCTTCTCGAACCGGATCACGGCCCCGGTCCGCGGCGCGTGGATCATGTAGCCGCCGCCCACGTAGAGCCCCACGTGGTGGATGCTGCGCGGGTCGTTCAGGTCGTTCGCGTAGAAGACGAGATCCCCGGGGAGCAGCTCGTCCCGCTTGGGGTGCGGACCGGCGTTCCACTGGTCGTTCGCGACACGCGGCAGCTCGATCCCGACCGAGGCGTACGCGGCCTTGGTCAGCCCGGAGCAGTCGAAGCGGCCGTTGTCCTCGGGCCCGCCGTCACCGCCCCAGAGATACGGGGTGCCGAGCTTCTCCTGCGCGTAGTAGATGGCCCCGGCCGCCTGCTGCGAGGGCGCCACCCGGCCCACCGGGCGGGCGAAGCTCTTCTCCAGGCTGCGGATGGACTTCACATAGCCCTGCGTCTCACTGATGGCGGGGACGCCGCCGGCCTTGATGACGCGGTACGGGCCAGCGTTGTAGGCGGCCAGCATGTTGTCCGTGATGTCGCCGGACACGCCCTTCACGTCCTTGGCCAGCTGGCAGTCGTAGGAGGCGGCCGACGGAATGGCGTCCGCCGGATCCCAGATGTCCTTCTTGCCATCGCCGTTGCCGTCGATGCCCTCGGTGTCCCACGTCTCCTGGATGAACTGCGCGATCCCCATCGCCGCGGCGGGGCTCTTGGCGGTCGGGTCCCAGTTGCTCTCGGTGTAGAGCTGGGCGGCCAGCACGGCGGGGTTGAGGGCGGGACAGAGATTGCCCCATTTGGCCACGAGCGCCTGGTACTGCTCGGGCACGGCGCCCTTGGCGAGCCCGACCGTGCCGCCCTTCCCCAGGCCGGTGATGTTCCCTGCGGCCACGTACACCCCGACAACGAGCAGCCCGATGAAACTCAGGCACATCGCGATGCCGACACCCACGCCCACCCAGAGCTTCCGCACCCGTCAACCTTCCCCCATGGCAGGCCCGTTGCACTGCCGTTTCCGAAATATCGTGCGGATCCCCCGCCCTGGGGGCTACTTGGCGGTGAAGCCGTAGCAGCCGATGCTCGCGTACGCCTTCTCGCTCGTGACGTGCTCGAAGAGCACCGTCCAGTCGCCGGGGTCGTTGCCGACGGGGATCGGCTGCGCGTACGGCTTCCCGTTCACGTACTGCTGGAAGTCGTCGGGGTAGGTCAGTTCCTTGAAGTCGGCTCCCCAACCTCCGGAACCCTTGGGGGCGATATCGACGGGTTTGCTGGTGTAACCCAGGCCGAGGTTGTTCTGGCGCAGCCCCGAGAGCGGCTTACCGGTCGACGAGTCGATCTCGTGCGGAGGTTTGACGGCCACCGAGACGTAGAAGGGCGCCTTGAGGCGATCGGGGCTGGCGTACTTGAAACGGAAGCCAATCTTCACCTTGCCGGACATCACCCGGACCTCCGGGTTCACCGCGTCGGACACGGAGGACTGGAACTGCCCGTCGACCCGCTCCTCGGACGGAAGGTTGCACGTCCCCTCGCCGTAGAGCGCGCCCTCCTTCGCCGACCAGTAGTCGCGGTTGGGGGCGGTCGCCTCGACGTACGCGGGCTCCTTCCCACCGCCCGCCTCGGCGGCCGGCGCGGAGGCGGAACCCGACGCGGCGGGGGAGGCGGCAGGGGACGCGGCCGAAGAGGCCGCCGGCTTGGCTCCGCCCTCACCCAGCGCCTTGTCGTCCCCACCCCCCTTCGCGTCGTCGCCCAGCGACTGGACGGCGAGCGCGGCGACAACGCCGAGCGCGACGGAGGCGGCGCCGACGGTCAGCCACAGCTTCGTCCGCGGACGCTTCGCTTCCGCCGCCAGGACGTTGGCGCCGGGCGCGCTGGGCACGCCGGGCGCCAACGTGGGCACGTACGCGGCGGAAGGCATGACGGGCGTCCCGCGCACCGCCGTCAGCTCCCGGTACACCGGATCGTCGACGAGCGCCGAGCTCACCGCGCACCGCGCGATGATCCGCGCGGGATCGGGCCGCTCACCCGGATCGCCCGCGACGCACTCCCGGATCAGCTCCGCGAGCGCCGGCTCCACACCGGCCACGTCCACTTCCCCGTGGACGACCCGGTACGTCACGGACTCCAGCGAGCCCTCCCCGTAGGGCGGCCGACCGGTCGCCACGACGGCCATGGTCGCGCCGAGCGCGAAGACGTCGGCCGCCGGGCTGACGTCGTTCCGCGTGATGATCTCGGGCGCGGTGTACCCGGGCGTGCCCGGCGCGGCGCCGGCCTGCGTGAGCGCGGTCTGCTCGGCGCCGCGTGCGATTCCGAAGTCGATGAGCTTGGGGCCGACGGCCGAGAGGATGACGTTGTGGGGCTTCAGGTCACGGTGGAGCACCCCGTGCTCGTGCACGTGCGACAGCGCCTCCGCGAGCGCCGCGAACAGCCGCAGACAGGTGTCGGCGGGCAGCGGCCCCCGCGCCCGTACGGCCTCCACCAGGGTCGGCCCGGGCACGTACTCGGTGGCGAGCCAGTACGGGGTCGCCTCCAGCGAGGCGTCGATCAGGTTGGCGGTGTACGCGCTGCGCACGGCCCGCACGGTCTCCACTTCCCGCCGGAACCGCGCCAGCGCCTCGGGCGACTCGGCGAAGTCCTCCCGGATCACCTTGATCGCCACCTGCCGCCCACCGGGCGAGCGCCCCAGATACACCTGTCCCATCCCGCCGGCACCGAGCCGGGCCAGAACGGTGTGCACGCCGATGTTCGCGGGGTCCTGAGCTCGTAGCGCTTCCACGAAGTGAGACTGTGCCATATCTCGCCATGTCCCTGATCATTGAGCGCCCTCCACCCGCGCCGCCGCCTGTGCCGCGACGCGGAACCAGACCGCCTTCCCGGGCCCGTACCCGTGCCGGCACACACCCCAGTCGGTGACACAGGCCCGGACGAGGGCCAGCCCTCGACCGCTCTCGCCGTCGACGGGCCACGCCCGCTCATGAGGCGCACCGGGGGCGTAGTCCCGCACGAGGACGAGCAGGGCGCCGCCGTACATCCACTTCGCGTAGACAGTCACGGGCGCCGTGCAGGCACTGCGGCGGCAGGCGTTGACCGCGTTGGTGGCGACCTCGGAGGTGAGGAGCAGCGTGTTGTCGACGAGTTCCTCGCGCCCGGCGGTGACCAGTGCGGTCCGTACGGCAGCGCGGACCTCACGGATCAGACGGGGGACGGGGAGGAAACCGAGGGAGAAGTCGGGACGGATGGGGACGACAGTGGTGATGGGACACATGGCGTGACTCCTGGGCTTCACCGGTTGCCCTCCGGACGACGGATCGCGGTGGCGTTGCCGGGCACGCATACGGGGCGCGGATGGGCGCGCATGCGGACGCGGTGCACTTCCGGCTTACGAGCCGGGGAGGGCGGGTCGGTTTCGACGGTAGGCATTTCGGTTGCTAGCCCTCAACCCTTTCGGCGACGTTACCCCCAACGAGTGGCTCATCCCCTCCCCAGGCGGGCAGACTGGCCGTCATCACGTGGAGGAGAGCATGGGGCTACGCCCGAACCCAACCCAGCGCCAACGGCGTTTGGGCACCGAACTGCGGAAGCTACGCGACGCGTGCGGCATGAACGGCGTGACGGCAGGCGCCTACGCCGGCCTCGGTCCGCAACACCTCGGACACATCGAGGCGGCTCGAACAGCCATTCCTGAAGGGAAGCTCCGAGCCCTGCTTGCCGCATATGGTTGCGAACCCAAAACCAAGGCGGAAGCCCTTGTCGCGATGAGCCAGTCGACAGGCAAGGGCTGGTGGTCGGATTACCGAAAAGGCCCGATCCCACCGGCCGCGCGAGACCTGGCAGAACTCGAAGCCATGTCGGCGAGTTGCCGCTCGTTCCAGTGGATGCACATCCCCGGACTGCTCCAGACCGCCGAGTACATGCGCGCCCTCTTCGAGGGCGGGCAGCCCAGCGCACCGTCGGACGACATCGACACGTACACAAGCTTCCGGCAGCAGCGCCAGTCCGTCCTCATGCGTCAGGATCCGCCAGGATTCCATGCGGTCATTCACGAGGCCGCGCTGCGCATGCGCATGGTCAGCACGGACATCATGCGCCGGCAGATCGAGCATCTCGTCGAGATGGCGCGCCTGCCCCACATCCGCATCCAGGTCCTGCCCTTCGACGCGGAGGTCTTCCCCACCGCATTCGGCACGCCCTTCGTCCTCTTCGAGCACGCCGTACCGGAGTTGAGCACCGCCTACGTCGAACAGCCGGTCTCCTCACCGTTCATCAGCGACCAGGAGCAGTACAGGCGCTTCGACGACACCTTCCAGCACCTCGCGAGAGCGGCGCTGGAGCCGATTGACCCCAACATCGAACCCGGGTTCTATAAGAAGAGGGATTCGCTGGCCCTGATTCAGCACCTGCTGTACACCATGTGAGAGAGGCGCCGTGCCCGACATCGTCTGGCAGAAGTCCAGCTACAGCTCGGCCGGCGGCGGCGACGAGTGCATAGAACTGGCCGCGACAGACCCACGCACGCTCCACCTCCGCGAGAGCGACACCCCAACCGTCACCCTCACCCTCTCACGCCGCACCCTGCGGGCGCTCCTCCGCTACTCGCGAACCGCCGACTGACCGAAATTCTTCTCGCTCCCCCGTCACACTCCCCCTTCCTCATCCGTCATTGCAGCGACGGACTTACGAAGGGGAACACCATGAACGCCCGTATGAAGAACCCGGCGATGGTCCTGCCCGACGCCATGAAGGGCATCCAGAGCCTCATCTCGGCCATTCACCAGGGCGACGCCCCGCAGCAGATCCTGGAGCTGGTGCATCTGCGCACCAGCCAGATCAACGGGTGCAGCGCCTGCGTGTACGGCGGTATCGCCAGCGCCAAGAAGGCCGGTGAGACCGATGAGCGGCTGCACCAGGTCGCCGCCTGGCGCGAGGCGCCGTTCTTCAGCGATGCCGAGCGCGCCGCCCTGGCGCTGGCGGAGGCCGCGACCCGGATCGCCGACCGTTCGGGCAAGGCCGTGCCGGACGAGGTCTGGGACGAGGCGGCGGATCACTTCGACGAGAAGCAGCTCTCCGCCATCATCCTCATGGTCGCCATGACCAACTTCTTCAACCGCATCAACACCACCGTCGAGGAGCCGGCCGGTACGACCTGGGGCTGAGGCGCCTAGCCGCTACTGCCAGCCACCCCCGTGACCAGCGCGTCAATTCTTCGTTCATCAGGCACCCATCTCCGGGGAGAAGGCTCTTCCTCGCAACAACCGGAACCCTTCCGTCGAGTACGAGAGGTGCCTTGCATGAACCTCATCACCCGGACCGGTCTCGCCGCGGTGGTCGCGGTCGGCGCCGTCGCCACGGTCGTCGCTCCCGCTTCCGCCGCGATCGGTGCCGACCACGCCCGTGCGGCGTCCGGCACGCACGCCGTGGCGGCGAACCCGAAAACGATCAAGCCGGCCGCGTACAACCAGGCGCGGAGCATCCTCGCCAACGCGGGCAGCCAGACCGCCGCCAAGTCGCATCCCATTCATGGGAAGGACGACGTCCCGGTCAGCTACGGAACGAGCCTGCTGGCCGCGGCGCGCGACGAGTTCCGGCAGACCGACAAGAAGCTGCCGCCGAAGGACAAGAAGTCCGACATGTCGATCCCGCACTACAACGCGATCCACAGCGCGGCGAAGACGATGGGCATCGACCGCTGGTGACAACGCACTAGCCGTCGGCCTTCGCGCGTCACCCGAGACAGACAGCGCTGATCTCCATTTCCCAGCAGGGGAAGTCGAGAAAAGCGCAGGAAGTACGGAGCGGTCCCGCGTCCGGCCCACGGGTTATCCACAGGCCTCGCGGGATTCCGCTCCGTGCGGTGTCCTGGAGTCATGAAACGGGGGAATCAGCGAAATCTTCACGAGGTCGCCGCCGCGCAAGGCGGCGTCCTGCTCACGACACAGGCCGTCGAGTGCGGGCTGCGGCCCAGCGGTGCGGCGGGGGCGCTACGACGGGCCGGCTGGTCGCGGCTGTACTGCGGGACATGGGGGCGGCCGGGCCTGCGGATCGATACGCGGGTGCGCCTGCTCGCGGTGCAGTTGAGACATCCGGAGTGGGTGGGCAGCCATGGGTCGGCGGCGGCTTTGTACGGCATTCCCGCCCTTCCACGCGGCCGGTCCGTCCGGCGCGGCCGCGCCGCCCGCGCCGTCGGTGACGAGGTCGTCGAACTCACCGATCCACGCCGGCGGGGGCAGACCCGGGTGCCCGGCGTCGTCGTACACGCCTTACGACTGGCGGCACGCGAGATCACAGTCGTCGCCGGTGTACGGGTCACCACGGCCCTCCGGACCGTCTGCGACCTGCTGATGACCTTGCCCGCGCACGAGGGCGTGATCGCCGCCGACTTCGTACTCGCCCAGGGGCTGGCTGACCGGCAGCAGATCCACGAGGCGCTAGGCCCTGACGGACAGGACGGCTGCCGTCGGCGGAACATGCGGACGGCGCGAGCAGCGCTCGCGCTCACCGATCCGGCCTCCGGCTCCCCGGCGGAGAGCATGGCGCGGCTGTGGATGCACGGGGCCGGGCTGTATCCGGAATCGCAAGTCGAGGTGACGACACCGAACGGCCGACTGCTGCGGCTCGACTTCCTGTTCAGGGAGGAAGGGCTGGGGGTGGAGATCGAGGGATACACCTGGCACGGCAGCCGGTCCGCACACCAGAGCGACATCCTTCGCTTCAATGAACTCTCCGGCTGTGAGGGCATTCGCCAGGTGCTCCGATTCAGCGGCGACGACGTCTTCCACCGGCCCCGGCTGATGATGCACTCCATCCAGGAGGCGCTGAGCAGACTTCGGGAGTCGGCGGGCTCCTCTATCGTGGTCGCCGACGTTCATCCGAACATCCCATCGTATGAAGGGGCGTTACCGTGCCCGAGCTCAACTGGATCCCGGCCACCGACGACGAGACGATGACCGAGTACCTGGAGGTGGCCTTCGGCGGCGACGGCAACGTCTACATCCGGGAGAACATCAACCCCGAGACGGTCGTCACCACCACCGAGGCCAAGTGGGAAGCCTTCTGCCTGGGCGTCCAGGCAGGGGAGTTCGACCACTTCGTCGAGGGTATCGACGACTAGCCTCCGGCTCTTGGCCCGTCGACGTCAGAACAGCACGGCACCGAGCAGCGCGGCCACGACGAAGACCATCACTCCGGCGACGGCCGCGAGCAGCACCTTCGGCCGTCGCCGCCCGGCGGCACCCGCCACCGCGGCCGCCCTGGTCCGCGCGGACGGCAGCGCGTACGTGGTCGTCGTCTCCCGCTGCAGGGACGGAGGCAACGGCGGTACGGGCGCGGCGGAGGACAGGGGTGCCGCCGGAGCCGAGACCGGAGGCGGCGCTGCGGCCGCCACGGGTGTCACGGGCGGGGCGGACGGCATCGGCGGTACTCCCGTGGCCACGGGGGGCACGGGGGGCTCAGTAGCCGCGTGCGGATGCGGGGGTGTGGCCGGCGAGCCCGCCCAGGGGCCGGTGTCGCTCCGGGGCTGTACGGCGGGGGGCACAGGCGCCGCAAAGGGCGAGGTCGTGGGCGGCGACTGCTGCTGAGGTGCGCCCTGCCACGCGGTGCCCGAGAAGAAGTCCGCGACCTCCTGCGCCGACGGCCGTTCCTCCGGCTGCTTCGCCAGCATCCTCAGCAGATAGGCCTCGAAGGCGGGTGGGACGTCGGTGCGGTAGTGGCGCGGCGGCTCGGGCGGGCTGTCCACGTGGAGGTACAGCAGCGCGGTCGGGTTGTCGTCCCAGAACGGCGGCCGGCCGATCAGCATCTGGTAGAGCACGCAGCCCAGCGCGTACACGTCCGACTCCGGGCCGGCGGTCCGGCCCAGGGCGCGCTCGGGGGCGAGATAGGTGCTCGTGCCGACGATCTGGCCCGCCCGGGTCAGCCCGGCCGAGGTCTCGTCGACGAAACGGGCGATGCCGAAGTCGCCGATCTTCAGCGTGCCGGTCGCGGCGTCGATCATGAGGTTGCCGGGCTTCACATCCCGGTGGACCACTCCCTGCCGGTGCGCGGCCGCCAGGCCCGAGGCGGTCTGGGCCACCAGGCCGGCCGCGCGGGCCGGCGCGAGGACGCGCCGCTCGGCGAGCTCCGCCGCCAGGCTCTTCCCCCGGACCAGCTCCATGACCAGGTAGAAGCGGCCCTCCCACTCGCCGAAGTCGTACACGGCGATGACCTGAGGGTGGTTCAGGCGGGCGGCTGTCTGGGCCTCCATCCGGAAGCGCATGGTGGCCGACTCGTCGCCGTCGTCGCCAAGGAGGAGCTTGACCGCGACCTGACGGCCCAGCACCTCGTCCTGCCCCTGCCGCACTTCGCCCATCCCGCCGCGGCCGAGCGGCTCCCCCAACCGGTACCGACCGGCTACCAGCACCCGTACCACCTTTGATCTTGAACCATGCGCAGATCAGGAAGAGTACCCACCGAACACACTGCCGTTCGAACATCCCCCGCACCCCCTGCGATACCCCTCACGTGGCCGGACATTGCCCGCCGTCCATGCGCGTGATACACAGAGTCACCATAGGACTCCCCACTGACAACGGACCTCGTCGCAGGTCAGGGCCATGCAACCGCCGGTCATACGGGTTCCGACAAAAAATGCCGCCAAATCGACATGCGAACGGCGGTATGTCAGCGAAGATAGGTCCGGGCCTTTGCCGTGCGGCGGGGTGGACACAACTACCCGTATGGGGCGGTGAGTTAGAGATGTTCTTGGCGGCCGGCAAAGGCGACATCAACACCATTATTGGCGGAATCGCCCCTAACTGGGGCCCCTTCGGTCAACTCGGCCGGGAGGCCCGGGTAATGATCGAGGTCATCATGGCCGTGGCGATCCTGCTCTGCCTCGCCATCGCGATCTGGGGCGCGGCGAAGCAGCGGATCGGCGCCACGGCCCTGCGCGACACCTTCAGCGCCGAGCAGGGCAAGGGACTGATCGTCGCCGGCCTGACCGGCGTCTTCATCATCGGCTCGCTCGGCACGCTGTTCACCATTGTCTACGGCATGGCGGTCTGAGCCCCTCCACGCGCCCCTTCCGCCCCCACCCGATCCCTTGCGCACCGCCGGTGCTTCGCCCCAGCGCAGGCCCTCTCGTCCCCCAGCCCACCTT
>NZ_JAILXP010000024.1 GCF_020740895.1 Streptomyces sp. UNOB3_S3
CAGTCCAGCAGCTCGTACGCCGGCAGCGTCAGGAACTCCACGTACTCCTCGCCGAGCGCTACCCGCAGGAACAGGTCGTGAGCCTGCTGCCACATGCCCGATGCCTCCGGAGCGGCCGCCAGCTCCTCCGCCGCCACCTCCCGGACGAGCGCCGCCGTCACCTTCTCCCCGTTGTCGAGCACGACCCCCGCGTCGGTCCACTGCCAGATCTGGGAACGGGAGATCTCCGCCGTGGCCGCGTCCTCCATGAGGTTGAAGATCGCCACCGCGCCCAGCCCCCGCAGCCACGCCTCGATGTAACGGATGCCCACCTGCACCGCGTTGCGCAGCCCGGCGACCGTCGGCCTCGCCTCCAGGGAGCCGACGGCGATGAGCTCGCCGGCGGTGACCCGTACGTCCTCGCGCAGGCGGTGCTTCTGATGGGGCCGCTCGCCCAGGACGGCGTCGAAGGAGGCGCGGGCGACCGGGACCAGGTCGGGGTGGGCGACCCAGGAGCCGTCGAAGCCGTCGCCGGCCTCGCGGTCCTTGTCGGCCCGGACCTTCTCCAGCGCGACCTCGTTGATCCCGGGGTCCCGGCGGGAGGGGATGAAGGCGGCCATGCCCCCGATGGCGTGCGCCCCGCGCTTGTGGCAGGTGCGCACCAGCAGTTCCGTGTAGGCGCGCATGAACGGGGCCGTCATGGTGACGGCGTTGCGGTCGGGGAGGACGAACGCCTCACCCGCGTCACGGAAGTTCTTGATGAGGGAGAAGAGGTAGTCCCAGCGGCCGGCGTTGAGGCCGGAGGCGTGCTCGCGCAGCTCGTGGAGGATCTCCTCCATCTCATAGGCCGCGGTGATGGTCTCGATGAGGACGGTCGCGCGGATCGTGCCCCGGGGGATGCCCAGCCGCTCCTGGGCGAAGACGAAGACGTCGTTCCACAGCCGGGCCTCCAGGTGCGACTCGGTCTTGGGGAGGTAGAAGTACGGCCCCCTGCCGAGGTCGAGCAGCCGCCGGGCGTTGTGGAAGAAGTACAGGCCGAAGTCGGCGAGGGCGCCGGGGACGGGGCGGCCGTCGACGGTGAGGTGGCGCTCGTCGAGGTGCCAGCCGCGGGGGCGCATCACGACGGTGGCGAGCTCTTCGGCGGGGCGGAGGGCGTAGGTCCTGCCCTCGGGGCTGGTGAAGTCGATGCGGCGGGCGTAGGCGTCCATGAGGTTGAGCTGGCCGTGGACGACGTTGTGCCAGGTGGGGGAGGAGGCGTCCTCCATGTCGGCGAGCCAGACGCGGGCGCCGGAGTTGAGGGCGTTGATGGTCATCTTGCGGTCGTCGGCGGGCCCGGTGATCTCCACGCGCCGGTCCTCCAGCGCGGCGGGGGCGGGCGCCACCCGCCAGTCGGGGTCCTCGCGGACGGCGGCGGTCTCCGGGAGGAAGTCCAGCCGGCCGGTGCGGGCCAGCTCCGCGCGCCGCTCGGCGCGGCGGGCCAGCAGCTCGTCACGGCGCGGGGCGAACCGGCGGTGCAGCTCCGCGACGAACGCGAGGGCCGGCGCGGTGAGCACCTCCTCCTGCCGCTCCACGTACGGGGCTTCGACGGCTGCCGGCGAGGACGGAGCAGGCGCGGACATGGGCTGTCACTCCTTCAGCGAGCGGTGCGCGGGCGGTTCATGGGCGGTTCGCGGTGGTCGTGGCACGCGGTGTCACAGCGGCAAGTGGAGAATAGTTTTCTCATCGTGGAATCTCAATGGTGCATCGGAAGCGCTCAGTCCAGGAGCCGGGGGTCGTTCAACAGCCCGAGATCGTCCGGGGTGTCGACGTCGTCCGGTGCCGCGATGTCGCCGCACTCCACCAGGCGTACGGCGGCCGCGTGCCGCCGGAGGTAGGCCCGCGCGCCCATGTCCCCGTCGGCCGCCCGGGCCGCGCCCGCCCAGTGCTCCCGGGCGAGCAGCACCGGGTGCCCCCGCTCGCCCCCGTACGCCGCCGCCGCGAGCCGGGCCCCCGCCCGGTGCGCGGCCAGCACCCGCGCCACCGCCGCGGCGCCGACGCGCGGCTGGTCGACGAGCGTCACCAGCACCGCCTGCACCGCCGCCGGGTCCGTCGCGGCGGCCAGTGACGCCAGCCCGGCGCGCAGGGATGTGCCCATGCCCCGGGGCCAGTCGGGGTTCTCCACGAGGATGACGTCCGCGCCGGTGAGCCGCGCCCGTACCTCCGTCGCCCCGGCGCCCACGACCACGCGCACCGGGGCGCAGCCGCCCTCGCGCAGCACCCGCGCCGCGTGCTCCACCAGCGGGCCGCCCCGGAACTCCAGCAGCGCCTTGGGCCGCCCGCCGAGCCGTCGCCCGCCGCCGGCCGCCAGCAGCAGCCCCGCGACGGACGGCACGGGATCAGTGCCCTCGTCCGCCCTCCACGTCATGGCCCCTGCATACCGTATGAGCGACCGCATGTACGCCGTACGGGAGTTCGTCACTCGTACGTGAACGCGCGGCCTGAATTTCGCTGTGAGTGTGGCGCGTCACACGTGAAGTGGCGTTAACTGATCCGCGCGGGCGGGCGTGCGGGAGGGGGACAGTCGTGGCGGAAGGCGCCGTGGTGGTGGAAGAGGAGCGTACGGGGCGATCCGGTGAGGATCCGGACCCGAGAGCCGGTGAGCTGGGCGTCGCGGTGTCCCGGCTGCGCCGGGCGCTGGCCGGGCACCCCGCGCCTTTACCCGACCGGGACGCCGCGGAGGACGAGCTGGCCGCGCTGGACGCGATGGCGCGCACGGGACACCCGGACGTCTCCCGGCTGCGGAGCTCGCTGCTGCTGGTGGCGGGGGCGGTCGGGTCCGTGAGCGCGCTGGGGCCGGCGCTCGGTGAAGTACGGGCCGCGGTCGACCGGTTCGCGGACGTTCCGGGCGCCGGGAAGGTCCCGGAGGGGCTGCCGCGCCCCCGCGAGGGCGCCTGACCGGCGCCGGCCCCGGAGAGGGGGACCGACGCCGTCGCCTTCGGTCATGCCGACGCCGTCGCCCCCGCCAGCGTCGCCGACAGTTCCGCCGCGACCTCCCGCAGCAGCGGCACGATCCGTTCCGTCGCGGCCTCGGTGACGCGGCCCGCCGGGCCCGAGACGGAGATGGCCGCCGAGGTGGGGGAGTCCGGCACCGGCACCGCGAGGCAGCGGACGCCGATCTCCTGCTCGTTGTCGTCCATCGCGAAGCCCGACTCGCGCACCCGGGCGAGCTCCTTCAGGAAGCCCTCCGGCGATGTGATCGTCTTCTCCGTCGCGGCCGGCATGCCCGTACGGGCCAGCAGCGCGCGGACCTCGTCGTCCGGGGCCTGGGCGAGCAGGGCCTTGCCCACGCCCGTGGAGTGGGGCAGCACCCGTCGGCCGACCTCGGTGAACATCCGCATCGAGTGCCGCGAGGGCACCTGGGCCACGTAGACGACCTCGTCGCCGTCGAGCAGCGCCATGTTGGCCGTCTCGCCGGTCTCGTCCACCAGCCGCGCGAGGTGCGGGCGGGCCCAGGTGCCGAGCAGCCGTGAGGAGCTCTCGCCGAGGCGGATCAGCCGGGGGCCCAGCGCGTAGCGCCGGTTGGGCTGCTGCCGGACGTATCCACAGGCCACCAGCGTGCGCATCAGCCGGTGGATGGTGGGCAGCGGCAACCCGCTGCTCGTGGACAGTTCGCTCAGCCCGACCTCGCCGCCGGCGTCGGCCATCCGCTCCAGCAGGTCGAATGCACGCTCGAGGGACTGGACGCCGCCGCTGGCGGAGGCGGTTCGGGGCTCGGCGGACGGGGGCACGGCGCTCCTTCCGGGATGGGTGGCAGCAGCCTACCGGCCACCCCACCTGTCACATGCCGGTTTCTACCAGGTGAAATCATGCTTCCGTACAACGAAAAGGGTCTTGACGGGGTCGCGGGGCGGCTGAAGACTGCGGGCAGCGCTGTTCAACAAATCGTTGACGATTCGTCGAGGGGCGGACGGTGGAACTGCTGCTGCGTTCGACACGAGTGGTGACCCCGGAGGGCATGCGCGCCGCCGCCGTCGCCGTGACCGGCGGCCGGATCGCTGCGGTCCTGCCCCACGGGACCGAGCCGCCCGCGGGAACCCCCGTCGAGGAACTGGGCGACGACGTCATCCTGCCCGGTCTCGTCGACACCCATGTGCATGTGAACGACCCGGGCCGGGCCGAGTGGGAGGGCTTCGCGACCGCCACCCGGGCGGCCGCCGCCGGCGGGATCACCACGCTCGTCGACATGCCGCTCAACAGCCTCCCGCCCACCACCACCGTGGCCCACCTGCGCGCCAAACAGGCCGTGGCCCGCGACCGGGCGCACATCGACGTCGGCTTCTGGGGCGGGGCGCTGCCCACCAACCTCGCCGATCTGCGCCCCCTGCACGACGCGGGCGTCCTCGGCTTCAAGGCCTTCCTCTCCCCGTCCGGCGTCGACGAGTTCCCGCACCTGGGCCGCCACGACCTCGACGCCGTGGCGGCCCGGATCGCCGGGCTCGGCGCGCTGCTGATCGTCCACGCCGAGGACCCGGACCGGCTGGCCGCCGCACCGGCGTACGGCGGACCGCGCTACGCCGGCTTCCTCGCCTCCCGCCCGCGCGCCGCCGAGCGCGAGGCGATCGCCGCGCTCGTCGACGTCGCGCGCCGCCGGGGCACGCGCGTCCATGTGCTGCACCTGTCCTCCGCCGGCGCGCTGCCCCTGATCGCCGCCGCCCGCGCCGAGGGCGTACGGATCACCGCCGAGACCTGTCCGCACTTCCTGACCCTGACCGCCGAGGAAGTGCCGGACGGGGCCACCGAGTTCAAGTGCTGTCCCCCGATCCGCGAGGCCGCCAACCGGGACGCCCTGTGGGCCGGGCTGGCCGACGGCGTCATCGACTGCGTCGTCTCCGACCACTCGCCCTGCACGGCCGACCTCAAGGTCCCCGACTTCGCAGAGGCCTGGGGCGGGATCTCCTCCCTCCAGCTGGGCCTGTCCGCCGTCTGGACCGAGGCCCGGCGGCGCGGCCGCACCCTCGCCGACGTGGCCCGCTGGATGTCCACCGCGCCCGCCGCCCTCGCGGGCCTGCCCGCCAAGGGCGCGATCGAGGCGGGCCGGGACGCCGACTTCGCGGTCCTCGCCCCCGACGAGACCTTCACCGTCGACCCGGCCGCACTCCACCACCGCAACCCCGTCACCGCCTACGCGGGCCGGACCCTCCACGGCGTCGTCCGGTCCACCTGGCTGCGCGGCCGCAAGACGGCCGATCACGGCACCCCCCTGACCGCACCCACCGGCCGACTCCTGGAGCGCTGATGAGCACGAACGGTGCACGGACCGACAGCCTTCCCTCCTTTCCCGCCATTCCCTCCTTCACCGGCGGCGCCGCCCCCTACCCCGGCGGCGACCCCTACGCCGACTACCGGACCGCCGACTTCCCCTTCACCCGCCTCCCCGACCTCGCCGACCGCCGGCTGGGCGGCTCGGTGATCGCCGCCAACGACGAGTTCTTCGCCGAGCGCGAGAACCTGATCAAGCCGGAGACGCCGCACTTCGACCCCGCGCTCTTCGGCCACAAGGGCAAGGTCATGGACGGCTGGGAGACCCGCCGCCGGCGCGGCGCCGCGGCCGGCGACCCCCACCCCTCGGACGAGGACCACGACTGGGCGATCGTCCGGCTCGGCGTGCCCGGCGTCGTCCGGGGCGTGGTCGTCGACACCGCCCACTTCCGCGGCAACCACCCCCGGGCCGTCGCCCTGGAGGGCGCCTCGCTGCCCGGCTCGCCGTCCCCCGCCGAGCTGCTCGCCGGCGACGTGAAGTGGACGGTCCTCGTCCCCCGCACCCCCGTCGGCGGGCACGCCGCCAACGGCTTCGCCGTCGGGGGCGGGGAACGCTTCACCCACCTGAGGCTCAGTCAGTACCCCGACGGGGGCATAGCCCGGCTGAGAGTCCACGGCGAGGCCGCCCCCGACCCCGCCTGGCTGGCGGCGCTGGGTACCTTCGACCTCGCCGCGCTGGAGAACGGCGGGCACGCCGAGGACGCCTCCGACCGCTTCTACTCGTCCCCGGCGAACGCCATCCACCCGGGCCGTTCCCGCAAGATGGACGACGGCTGGGAGACCCGCCGCCGCCGCGACCGCGGCCACGACTGGGTGCGCTACCGGCTGACCGGCCGGGCGGCGCTCCGCGCCGTGGAGATAGACACCGGCTGCTACAAGGGCAACGCGGCCGGGTGGGCCGCCCTGTCCGTCCTGGACGCCACCACCGGCGCCGACCCGGCCGACCACACCACGGGATGGCGGGAACTGCTGCCCCGGACCCGGCTGGAGCCGGACACCGTGCACCGGTTCGTCCTGGAGCGTCCCGCCGTCGCCACCCACGTCCGGGTGGACATCTTCCCCGACGGGGGCATCGCGCGGCTGCGTGTGCACGGCTCGCTGACGGAGGAGGGCGCGCGCCATCTGACGGCCGGCGCCTAGGGGTCAGGTCAGCGCGCGGCTCATGAACAGCGCCGTCTCGCCCTCCGAGGCCGTCCCCCGGTAGAGGGTGGTGTCCAGCCCGCACACCGTGAACCCCATGCGGCGATACGCCTGGATCGCGGGCGCGTTGACGCTCGTCACCTCCAGCCAGGCGGTACGGGCGCCCAGTTCACGGCCGCGCGCCAGCGCGCGGTCCATCAGGCCGCCGCCTATGCCCTGCCCCCGGCGGCCGGGGGAGACCCGGACGTCGGCGATGAACAGCCTGCGGTTCCACTCCTCGTACGCGAAGGTGATCGCGCCGCACAGCTCCGCGCCGTCCTGGGCGACGACGGTCTCGCGGGGGCGGTCGTCCTCGTCCTCGTCGTCCGGGTAGACCTTGCGCAGCGGGGGGCTCACCCGCACCGTGCGCAGCCGGAAGCCGTCGTCCGAGGCGGTGACCACGATGACGGAGTCGGTGGTGAAGGAGTTGTCGAGCGCGTCGACCTTGGTCAACTCGTCGGCGTGCGCGGAACGGTAGTTCAGCATGCCGTGAGCGTAGCCCAGAACATCAGTTCATAGTCCTGGAGGAGACGACCGTAGCGGTGCGCCAGCCGTTCCGTGAGCCGGCCGTCCACCAGACCGGTGCCCACGGCGGCCAGCGCGCGCTCCGCGCCCTCGGGGTCGGGCGTGGCGAAGAGGTCGAAGAAGCCGCACGCCTCGTCGTCGAAGCCGTAGTGCTCGCGCAGGGCCCGGCCCACCGTGGCGCAGTAGCCGCCCCACGCCGCGAAGTTGGCGCACAGGGCCACGACCACGTCGACCGGCTCGGCGCCCAGCGCCAGCCAGGCCGCGTACGCCGGATACGCCTGGCACCCGGCCCGCGGCTCGTGCTCCGTCACCGCCGCCGCGTCCAGCCCGCAGGCGGCCGCGAGCGGGCCGAGGCGGGTCAGCGCCCGGGACTCGTCCTGGGCGAGGTGGTCGAAGAAGGCGGCGACGGCGGGCTGCCGCAGCAGGGCGGCCCGCTCGGCCAGGTGGAGGAAGCTGCGGGCGTCGGAGGCGATGACGTGGTGCTGTTCCAGGGCGAAGGCGGCGACGGCGGCCGGGGGCGCCTCGCCAGCCTCGATCAGGGGGACGAGGCGGTTCGCCCCCGCCTCCGGTGCCAGCTCGCGCGTCGCGTCGTCGAGGACTTCCCGGGCTGTACGGGCCATGGCTCCAGGGTAGCCACGACCACCCCGCCCCGCCGGGCTACTTCGCCCCGCCGAGATAGAAGAGGAGGAAGAAGAACGCCACGATGAAGTGGACGGCGACCAGGTAGACGAAGACCCGGAACGTCATGCCCATGGGCGCCCGGTCCTCCTCGTGGAACTGCTTCGCGTCCGTCGCGTCCGTCGCGTTCGTCGCGTTGTCGCTCATCGGATTCCCCTCTGGGTCGGTCGCGTGCCGCCGAGGCACAGCTCGGCGGCGCCGCTCTGGAGCAGCGTGTGGAGGAACAGCAGGTCCACCCCGCCGCGCGAGTCGGCGACGATGCGGTGCGGGGTGAGGGAGTCGAAGTGGGCGGCGTCACCGGGGTCGAGCAGATGCGTGACGTTGCCCAGCGTCAGCCGGAGCCGTCCCCGGGTGACGTAGAGCCACTCCTCGCCCGGGTGGACGCGCACCAGCTCCTCCTGGCTGCCCCGGCCCTGCGGCACGTGCAGCCGCAGCGCCTGCATGGCGCGGCCGGAGCCGCCGGCCCGCCAGTAGGTCCAGCCGCCCGCCTCCTGCGGTTCCATGCGGTCCGCGCGGACGATCGGGTCGAGCTCGGCGGGCACCTCGCCCAGCAGGTCGGATACGGTCGTACCGTAGGTCCGTGCCAGCGCGAGCAGCATGGGGAGGGACGGCGTCCGCCGTCCGGTCTCCAGCCGGGACAGATGCGCGGGCGACAGGCCCACCCGGGCCGCGGCGGCCTCCAGGGTCAGCCCGCTCCGTCTGCGCAGCGCGCGCAGTCGCGGGGCCACGGCGGGCAGCTCGGCCACCTCGCCCAAGGTGTCCGGGGTCTCCGGGGCGGGGGAGAGGTGCGGTTCGGGCAGCGGACTCATGGGTCCGGTATAGCCCCGCTATTACCCATGGGGCAAAACTTTTGCCTCAGAGGCAAGGCCGCCGGGCACAGACGATCTCCCCGGTCAACGTGATGAACGTCAAGGAAACATCAGGGAATTGGCATTGACATGCCATGCGGCCGGTCGGCCATCCTGATGTTCATGACAACCCCCCATCGTCTCGTGCGCCTCGGCGCCCTCGCCGCCGTCGCCACCACCCTCCTCTTCGGCGCCCCCGCCGTCGCCGCCCCGTCGGTGGCCCCCTCGGTGGTGGCCGTGAAGTCCGTCGGCGACATCTGTTACTCGGAGCTCCCCTCCCAGGCCCACGACACCATCCGGCTGATCGACCAGGGCGGCCCCTTCCCCTACCCGCGGGACGGCATCGTCTTCTCCAACCGCGAGGGCATCCTCCCCAAGCAGACGAGCGGCTACTACCACGAGTACACCGTCATCACCCCGGGCTCCCCGGACCGCGGCGCCCGCCGTGTCATCGCCGGCAAGCGCCCGCACGAGGACTACTACACGGCCGACCACTACCGGAGCTTCGACCTCGTCGACTTCTCCTGCTGACACCTTCCGTCCGTGAAGGAGCCCCGTCACCGGTGCGCGGTGACGGGGCTCCGGCGTTCCTGGATCACACACGAAGATCGTTTGTACCTACTGGTATGTACACTCGGATCATGAGCACCCCGGAACGCCTCATCGAGAGCACCCGTGAACTCCTGTGGGAGCGCGGCTACGTCGGTACGAGCCCCAAGGCGATCCAGCAGCGCGCGGGCGCCGGGCAGGGCAGTATGTACCACCACTTCTCCGGCAAGCCGGACCTCGCCCTCGCCGCGATCCGGCGCACCGCCGAGGAGCTCCGGGCCGCCGCCGAGGAGCGGTTCGCCGCGCCCGGCACGGCCGTCGAGCGCGTCACGGCGTACCTGCGGCGCGAGCGGGAGGTCCTCAAGGGCTGCCCCATCGGCCGGCTCACCCAGGACCCCGACGTCATGGCCGACCCCGTGCTGCGCGCGCCGGTCGACGAGACCTTCGCCTGGCTGCGGGCCCGGATCGCCGGCGTGCTGGCCGAGGGCCGGGACCGGGGCGAGCTGGACGCCGCGCTCGACCCCGCCGACACGGCCTCGACCGTGGTGGCCGTACTCCAGGGCGGCTACGTCCTCGCCCGCGCCGCCGGATCCGAGGAGCCCTTCCGGCGGGCCGTCGACGGAGTCCTGGGGCTGCTCGCCGCGCACACCACCGGGCGCTGACCCGGCAGAGCGTTGACCCGACGAAGGAGAACAGACGCCATGTACGCCATGCAGTACGAGATCACCCTGCCCGCCGACTACGACATGACCGTCATCCGGCAGCGGGTGGCGGCCCGGGCTCACGTCCTCGACGACCGCGCCGGGCTGGGCCTGAAGGCCTACGTCATCCGGGAACGCGGAGTCGACGGCTCGCCGGTCAACCAGTACGCCCCCTTCTACCTGTGGGACGGCGTCGGCGCGATGGGTGAGTTCCTGGTCGGTGGCGGGGGATTCCAGGGCATCGTCGCCTCCTTCGGCCGCCCGGCCGTCCACCACTGGACCGGCGTCGCCTGCCACGCGGGCCCGGCCCGGTCCGCCGTGCCGCGTGCGGCCTCCCGGCTGCTCACCCCGATGCCCGCCGGGGCCGACACCGCGACCGTGGTGGCGGACGCGCTCGGCGAGCTGGACGGGCTCGCCGCCCGCCCTGGGGTGCACACCACCGCGCTGGCCTTCGACCCCCGCCACTGGCAGCTGCTGCGCTTCACGCTGTGGGAGCACTCCGTTCCCTCAAGCGAGGACGAGCGCGCCGAGCGCTACGAGGTGCTCCACCTGTCGGACCCCCACCTGACGGAGATCCCCGAGGGCCGACACTGGTGACGCACCGTCACGCGCGCCCCTCGATCGCGAGGCCAACCTCCCCTGTACGCCGCGCGCTTGACGGTGTGCCGGGCATCTCCCCGCGGACCATGGCGGCCACTCCTACCCGCGCGTAGGGTGAATGCGTCGAACAACATTCCGACGCACCGGGGGCAGCGCAATGACCGCAGTGGCCGAAGAGCGGGACGGGACGATCGATCTGGCGGCGATGGGCGCGGAACTGGCCCGGGACCCCTACCGCGTCTACGCGGCCCTGCGCGAGCGGGGCCCCGTCCACCGGGTGCGGATGCCGGAGGGGGCGGTCTGCTGGCTCGTCGTCGGCTACGACGAGGTGCGCGCCGCCCTCAACGACCCCACGCTCTCCAAGGACTGGCGGAACGCCGCCCCCGACATGCCCCTGCCACCCGTCGCCGCCGGCCCGCACATGCTCATCGCCGACCAGCCGAACCACACCCGGCTGCGGAAGCTGGTCGCCAAGGAGTTCACCGCGCGCCGCGTCGAGGCCCTGGCCCCCCGCGTCCAGCAGCTCACCGACGAGCTCCTCGATGCCATGCTGGCCGCCCCGGACCGCCGCGCCGACCTTGTCGAGGCCCTGTCCTTCCCGCTGCCCATGAGCGTCATATGCGAGCTGATCGGCGTGCCCGACCTCGACCGGGCGGCCTTCCGCCGCTGGTCGAACACCACCATCGGCGCCGAGCCGCCCCAGGCCAAGCTCAAGGCCGCCCAGGAGGTCGGCGTCTATCTGACGGAACTCGTCGCCGCCAAACGCGAGAAGCCCGGCGACGACCTGCTCAGCGCCCTGATCCGCACCACCGACGAGGACGGCGACCGGCTCTCCTTCGAGGAGCTCCTCGGCATGGCCTGGATCCTGCTGGTCGCCGGCCACGAGACCACCGTCAACCTCATCTCCAACGGCGTCCTCGCCCTGCTGAGCCACCCCGGCCAGCTCGCCGACCTGCGCGCCGACTTCGGTCTCCTCGAAGGCGCCGTCGAGGAGATGCTGCGCTACGACGGCCCCGTCGAGACCTCCACCTTCCGCTTCACCACCGAGCCCCTGGACATCGGCGGCACCGTCATACCCGGCGGCGGCGAGCTCGTCCTGGCCGCCCTGTCCGACGCCGACCGCGACCCGGCCCGCTTCGAGGATGCCGGCCGCTTCGACATCCACCGCGACGCCCGCGGCCACGTCGCCTTCGGCCACGGCATCCACTACTGCGTGGGCGCGCCCCTGGCCCGCCTGGAGGCGAGGATCGCCATCCGCTCCCTGCTGGAGCGCTGCCCCGACCTCGCCCTCGACAGCCACCCCGACGCACTCACCTGGCGCGAGGGCCTCCTGATGCGGGGGCCGCACCACCTGCCGGTGCGCTTCTGAAAGGGGCTGTGCCCCTTACGGGGCGCGGGGAACTGCGCGATCAGCCCCCACCGGCGCGCGGTGGACCGGACCACCCCGGTCCGGAGGTCCGGATGTCCGGACATAAAGACCTCCGGACTACCGGTCATCAGTCCACACAGCTACGCTCCCCCCGTGGCCACGCACCAACCCCTCCAGTTCACCCTCGACCGCGGCAGCCCGGTCCCGCTCTACTTCCAGCTCTCCCAGCAGCTGGAGGCCGCCATCGAGCGGGGCGAGCTCGCCCCCGGCAGCCTGCTCGGCAATGAGATCGAGCTCGCGGGACGGCTGGGCCTGTCCCGGCCCACCGTCCGCCAGGCCATCCAGTCGCTCGTCGACAAGGGCCTGCTCGTCCGCCGCCGGGGCGTGGGCACCCAGGTCGTCCACAGCCAGGTCAAGCGCCCCCTGGAGCTCAGCAGCCTCTACGACGACCTCGAGGAGGCCGGCCAGAAGCCCGCCACCCGGGTGCTGCGCCGCGTTGTCGAGCCCGCCACCGCCCGGGTCGCCGCCGCCCTCGGCGTCGCCGAGGGCGCCGACGTCGTCCTGGTGGAGCGGCTGCGCCTGGCGCACGGCGAGCCCATGGCCGCCCTGCGCAACCACCTGCCCGTCGGGCTGCTCGACCTCGACGACGAGGCGCTGGAGCGCACCGGGCTCTACCGGCTGATGCGCATGGCCGGCATCACCCTCCACAGCGCCCGGCAGACCGTCGGGGCGCGCGCCGCCACCCTCGCCGAGGGTGAGCTGCTGGCCGAGCCGGAGGGGGCGCCGCTGCTGACGATGGAGCGGACGACGTTCGACGACACCGGCCGCGCGGTCGAGTTCGCCTCCCACCTCTACCGGGCGTCACGCTACGCGTTCGACTTCCAGCTCCTGGCGCGGTCCTAGCCGCGGTCCTGGCGCGGCTCCGGCCCTGTCAGCGACCCCGCCCACCTGTCATGTCGTAAGAATGTTCTGACAAAGTCTTGACGTGGTGTGGCTTACGCCACTAGAACTCCACCCACAAAGACCAGCCCCGGCGCCCCCGCCGACAGCGGTGACGGATGGTGACGGATACTTGGGCGGTTGGGCCCGCGGGATCAGGGTCCGGCCGCACGTGACAGACAGTGAGAAGGGCAAGTCCTCGTGGCAAGGGTTCGGACAGGCGTACGCGCGGTGAGCGCCGTGCTGGCAGCGGTACTCGGCGCCACACTCGCGGGATGCAGCAGCACGGGAGGCAAGCGCGCCGAGGAGCGGGCCGCCAAGGCCGCCCAGGGGCGTGCCGCCGTCGACACCCCCCGGTGGACCTTCGCAATGGTCACCCACTCGGGCGATGGCGACGCCTTCTGGGACATCGTCCAGAAGGGCGCCAAGCAGGCGGCCGTCAAGGACAACATCAACTTCCTCTACGCCCATGACGCCGAGGGCAACAAGCAGGCGCAGAGCGTCCAGGCCATGATCGACCAGAAGGTCGACGGCCTGATCGTCACCCTCGCCAAGCCCGACGCCATGAAGGACGTCGTGGCCAAGGCGGTGAAGGCCGGCATCCCGGTGATCACGGTGAACTCGGGTTCCGCCCAGTCCAAGGACTTCGGCGCGCTCACCCACATCGGCCAGGACGAGGTCATCGCCGGCGAGGCCGTCGGCGAGCAGCTCAACAAGCGCGGCCGGAAGAAGGCCGTCTGCGTCCTGCACGAGCAGGGCAACGTCGGCCACGAGCAGCGCTGTGAAGGCGTGAAGAAGACCTTCAAGGGCGACGTGCAGAACCTCTACGTCGAGGGCACCAACATGCCCGGCGTCCAGTCCTCCATTGAGGCCAAGCTGCAGTCCGACAAGGACATCGACACCGTCGTCACCCTCGGTGCCCCCTTCGCCCCCACCGCCGTCAAGGCCGCCCGGCAGGCCGGCAGCAAGGCCGAGGTCGACACCTTCGACCTCAACGCCGACGTCGCCCAGGACCTCCAGGACGGCACGCTCGGCTTCGCCGTCGACCAGGACCCGTACCTCCAGGGCTACGAGGCCGTCGACCTGCTGTGGCTCTACCGGTACAACCGCGACATGCTCGGCGGCGGGCGGCCGGTCCTCACCGGCCCGCAGATCGTGACCAAGGACGACGCGAAGACCCTGGCCGAATACGCGAAGCGGGGCACCCGATGAGCACAGCCGCAACCGCACAGGCCGACGAGCGGCTCGTCCACCGCGGCATGGTGCGCCGGATGCTCGGCCGCCCCGAGCTCGGCTCCGTCGTGGGCGCGGCGGCGGTCTTCGTCTTCTTCTCGTTCGTCGCCGACAGCTTCCTGCGGGCGTCCAGCCTCTCGACCGTGCTGTACGCGGCCTCGACGATCGGCATCATGGCCGTCCCCGTCGCCCTGCTGATGATCGGCGGCGAGTTCGACCTGTCGGCGGGCGTGATGGTCACGACCTCGGCCCTCGTCTCGTCGATGTTCAGCTACCAGATGACGGCGAACGTCTGGGTGGGCGTCGGGGTCTCCCTGCTGACCACCCTGGCCATCGGCTTCTTCAACGGCTTCGTATTCACCCGTACCAAGCTGCCCAGCTTCATCATCACGCTGGCCACGTTCCTGATGCTCACGGGCATCAACCTCGGCTTCACCAAGCTCATCGACGGCACGGTCTCCACCAAGACCATCGGTGACATGGAGGGCTTCGACTCCGCCCGCGCGGTCTTCGCCTCCCACCTCACCATCGGCGGCGTCGACCTGCAGGTCACCATCCTGTGGTGGCTCGGCCTCGTGGCCCTGGCCACCTGGATCCTGCTCCGCACCCGCGCGGGCAACTGGATCTTCGCCGTCGGCGGCGGCGCGGACGCGGCCCGCGCGGTCGGCGTCCCCGTCAACAAGACCAAGATCGGTCTGTACATGGGCGTCGCCTTCTGCGCCTGGGTCTCCGGCCAGCACCTCCTGATGTCCTACAAGGTCGTGCAGTCCGGCGAGGGCGTCGGCAACGAGCTCCTCTACATCATCGCGGCCGTCATCGGCGGCTGCCTGATGACCGGCGGCTACGGCTCCGCCATCGGCTCGGCGGTCGGCGCCTTCATCTTCGGCATGACCAGCAAGGGCATCGTGTACGCGCAGTGGAACCCGGACTGGTTCAAGTTCTTCCTCGGCGCGATGCTGCTCCTCGCGACCCTGCTCAACGCATGGGTCCGCAAGCGCGCGGAGGCGAGCAAGTGACCGCACTCGTCAAGCTCACGGACGTGAGCAAGTTCTACGGCAACATCCGCGCGCTCGAGGGCGTCTCCCTGGAGGTCCACCCCGGCGAGATCACCTGCGTCCTCGGCGACAACGGCGCCGGCAAGTCGACCCTCATCAAGATCATCGCGGGCCTCCACCAGCACGACGCGGGCACCTTCGAGATCGAGGGCGAGGAGACACGGCTCGCCTCCCCCCGCGAGGCCCTCGACCGCGGCATCGCCACCGTCTACCAGGACCTCGCCGTCGTCCCCCTGATGCCGGTCTGGCGGAACTTCTTCCTCGGCTCCGAGCCGACGACGGGCGCGGGCCCCTTCAAGCGCCTCGACGTGCGGAAGATGCGCGAGACCACCCGCGCCGAGCTGCTCCGCATGGGCATCGACCTGCGCGACGTCGACCAGCCGATCGGTACCCTCTCCGGCGGCGAGCGCCAGTGCGTGGCCATCGCCCGCGCCGTGTACTTCGGCGCGAAGGTCCTCGTCCTCGACGAGCCCACCGCGGCGCTCGGCGTCAAGCAGTCCGGCGTCGTCCTCAAGTACGTCGCGGCCGCCCGGGACGCCGGCCTCGGCGTGGTCTTGATCACGCACAACCCCCACCACGCCTACCTGGTCGGCGACCGCTTCGTCCTCCTCAAGCGAGGCGCCATGGCCGGCAGCCACCCGAAGTCCGGGATCGCCCTCGACGAGCTCACCCGGCAGATGGCGGGCGGCAGCGAGCTGGACCAGCTCAGCCACGAGCTGGAGCGGGCACCGGGCCCCGACGTGATCGGCGGCAGGAAGATCGAGCCGGAGCCGGAGCCGGAGCCGGAGCCGGAAAAGCGGGAAAAGAACGACTGACCCACTCGTGGAACGGAGGGCGGGCGCGGACGGCGGGAACCGTCCGCGCCCGCCCTCCGTCCTTACTGGGACGATTGCCCACAACCGGGTGACCAGCGCCGTTGTGCGTCGTGGCCCGTCCGTGAGGCACAATCGGCCACGACCGCATCCACGAGGCCCACGGCCTCACGAGACCACCGCAGGGGCTACGACCGCGATGAGCATGTACCGCGAGCGGGTACACCGGGGCACCGCCACAGCGACCGTGCTCCGCACGGTCGGCACGCGCGAGCGGCGCTCGCACCTCACCGCCCCCCGCGTCCCCACGGTCGGCATCGACATCGGCGGCACCAAGGTGATGGCGGGCGTCGTGGACGCCGACGGCAACATCCTGGAGAAGCTCCGCACCGAGACCCCGGACAAGTCCAAGAGCCCCAAGGTCGTCGAGGACACCATCGTCGAGCTCGTGCTCGACCTCTCCGACCGCCACGACGTCCACGCCGTGGGCATCGGCGCCGCCGGCTGGGTCGACGCCGACCGCAACCGCGTCCTCTTCGCCCCCCACCTCTCCTGGCGCAACGAACCCCTGCGCGACCGCCTCGCCGGCCGCCTCGCCGTGCCCGTCATGGTCGACAACGACGCCAACACCGCCGCCTGGGCCGAATGGCGCTTCGGCGCCGGCCGGGGCGAGGACCACCTCGTCATGATCACCCTCGGTACCGGCATCGGCGGCGCCATCCTGGAGGACGGCCAGGTCAAGCGCGGCAAGTTCGGCGTCGCCGGCGAGTTCGGCCATATGCAGGTCGTCCCCGGCGGCCACCGCTGCCCCTGCGGCAACCGCGGCTGCTGGGAGCAGTACAGCTCCGGCAACGCCCTCGTCCGCGAGGCCCGCGAGCTCGCCGCCGCCGAGTCCCCCGTCGCCTACGGGATCATGGACCGCGTCGGCGGCAACGTCAACGAGATCACCGGCCCGCTGATCACCGAGCTGGCCCGCTCCGGCGACGCCATGTGCGTCGAGCTCCTCCAGGACATCGGCCAGTGGCTCGGCGTCGGCATCGCCAACCTCGCAGCCGCCCTCGACCCCTCCTGCTTCGTCATCGGCGGCGGCGTCAGCGCCGCCGACGACCTGCTGATCGGCCCCGCCCGCGACGCCTTCCGCCGCCACCTCACCGGCCGCGGCTACCGCCCCGAGGCCCGCATCGTCAAGGCCCAGCTCGGCCCCGAGGCCGGCATGGTCGGCGCCGCCGACCTCGCCCGCCTCGTAGCCCGCCGCTTCCGCCGCGCCAACCGGCGCCGGGTGGAGCGCTACGAGCGCTACGCACGGGCCGGCCGGGGGTGACCGCCGTGCAGCCCGAACAACTCGTCGCCCCCGGGGAACCGGCCGGCCCGCCCCGGCGCGCCCCCCGCTGGGTCAAACCCCTGATCATCTTCCTGCTCGTCGCCATCCCCGCCGGATACCTCTACATCTCCGCGATGCAGAGCCGCAGCGGCAGCGAGTCCAAGCGGGAGGAAGCGGCCCAGACCGGCCTGGAGTCCGGCTGGCCGTCCCGGCTGCAGCGCCGCATCTACGGGATGACGGTGCCGCCGGGCGCCGCGTACGTCGCCCACTACGAGACCAACTCGTGGAAGTCGAGCTCCCTGTACCTCCAGTTCACCACCACGGGCGACCGGCTCGACCACTGGCTCGAGCAGCTCGGCACCTCCTCCGCCGAGCTCCAGCCCGGCCGGATCACCATCGACAAGGACGAGGCGGACGTCGTGGGGTGGAAGTTCGGCCCCGACGACCACCACTGGCGGGGCACGACCGTCTCCCACGACAAGCCCAAGCCGAACTTCGAGATCATCGTCAACTGGGACAACCCCAACCGCCCCCGGGCCTATGTGATCTCCACGACGACTCCGTGACGACCGGCCGCTCCCGGCCCTGACCGGCCGCGACGGCGGACGGCGCGGCCCGGGTGGCCGGAAGCGTCTTCAGGCGTCCGCGCCGAGCCGGGCGGGGAGGGCGCCCAGGCCCGGGAAGGCCAGGGACGCCAGGCCCGCCCACCGGCGAGGCCCGCTCTGCTCCGGTTGCGCTTCGACCCGCGCACCCCTCACCACCACGAGCGCCCCACGCCGGTATCGACACGGTTTCGAAAATCGGCCAGTCACCACTTGGAAAGCGATCTTCCATCGGAGCCTCGCGACGCCGGCCTGCCGCATCGAGGTCCAGCGATGGAAACGCAACCCCGCGAACCGTCGGCTCATCGCTTTTCAGCCTCGTGCCTTTCTGAATCGTCCCTGGTGAACACCGTCTTGACAGCTCCTTTGGAGCGCTTGTATCCCGTGCGGGAATTCATGCCGCCGACATCGCCGGCCCAAGGATGATCTGTCCTGACCCGCGCGGCAACGGTCCGGAACCATCAACTCCGATTTGTGTCTGCCGATATGGCCTTGGGAGTGTCTGCTCCAGCCGGGCAGCGACAGGAAGCGTCTGCTCCGCCACCTGCGTGTCAATGGATCGTTCATTGACTATTTGCTCACCTGCGATGGGCTTGGCAGCGTCGGCAAGTCCGTTCCTGGCGCACCGAGTCCGCGCAATACGGCAGAGGAGATTTCGGCAGTGGAATTTTCCCGCACAGCGGTTTCACGGGACGATGCTCACGCCCCGATAGCGGACGCCGCTGCCTGTGAACTCACCCTCACCCGCGACCCGGCCCCATGCGCGGCGCCGGGCGCGAAGGGGCCGCCGACCGGGGCCCACCTGGACCGGATCGCCGCCGCACGGCTCGCGGCCTACCACCGGGTCACCCCGGGCGACCGGCCCCCGCACGAGGCACCCGTCACCGACGGGTGACCACCCACCCGGAAAGCGAAGAGGAAAAGGACATGGCGTTCCACATCACTCAGGGAAGCCCGAACCCGCTGGTCCTGGAGCCGGGTGCCAACGCCTCGTTCACGATCGAGGTGAAGGTCGACGCCGGCTCGGTCGGCGCGGGCGAGACCATCCGGGTGAAGCTCCCGGATGGCCTGGTCTTCCCGCCGACCGGCCAGATCAGCTACATCAGCGGAGGCAGCGTCGAGATCCTGCCCGTCGAGAGCCTCGAAGACGGCGGCCGCCTCGTACGCTTCAAGGCCAAGGCGATCGGGACCGTGCTGGACGGCTTCTACTCCGTCAACGTCCAGGCCCTGCCGACCGCCACGGGCGACCGAACCGCCCCGGACGGCCTCACCATCGGCGCCACCACCACGGCGCAGCTCAGCTTCCGCATCGGCCCGCCGCCGCCCGTGGAGCACAAGGTGCACGGGACTGTCGACGCGAACAGAAATGTCCTCTCCGGCGACGGCTTCATTGTGAGGCCGGGCCTGGAAGGGGTGCACAGGATCGTCTTTACCAAGCCCTTCGCATCTCCGCCGACCGTACTGGCCACTTTACGGAAGGGCGGTGAGCGGGGAGCCGTCTCGGTCGAGACCGTTACGGCGAGCTTGTTCGACGTGCGCACCGCGACCAATGGTGCCTGGACCCCGTTGGGGTTCTCCTTCATCGCGATAGGCCTCACGGCGCCGAATCCGTGACCGCGGCTCCCCGGCTGTCGATGCAGAAGTCTTCATCGCATGGCCGACCAGGATTTGGCCGAACAGCCGTCATGTGATCAAGGGTTTGAGCGGTGTAGCTTCATCGGGCCTCGCCGGGTTGACATGGTCGGTGGCCGAGTCGAAGAAGCTCACCGTTTGCGTGAGTTGCCGCAAAAACGGGGGTCGCGATCCTCGTGATCCCGTGCTTTTGGACTTCAACTGTGGGAGGTACGCGTGACGTCATCGTCAGAGGCCGGACCGGGCATTGTGCCGATCGGGTCGCTCGACCCGATCGCGCTGGGACGAGCCGTGGACAAGCTGGTGACGGCGGCTCTTGCCGCGCAGACCTGGAGCCTGGTCTGCGCCGCCGAGGTGGCTGTGCAGGCCACGGACAAAAACGAGGCGCAGGCCATGCGCACGGCTCAGGAAGACGTCAGGGACAGCGCTCGCGCCTACCTGGGTACACAGGTCCCCGGTGTCGTCAAAAGACTCGTCGATATCCGGAGCGCGGCCGCACTGTTCCAGAGCATGCAAACGTTGGCCGCGACGGCCCCCGAACAGTCGGCCGTCTGCCTCGACGCCGTGACGAAGGACTTCGGGAACTTCCAGCAGATGGCGGATGAGTTCGCCAAGGTGTATGAGAGTTTCTGCGAGCAGGTGGAGACCAGAGGAACCACACTGGCCGACCGCGCGGGTGCCGAAATCAGGAGGCTTTCCGCGGGCAAGGGGAAGATCGCCGCCACGACCCGTGCGCTGAAGGACATGCAGCAGACCGTGAGCAAGGACTTGGACGACCTCATCGAGGCGTCTCACAAGGCCGGCAAGGGGGCGCGGAAGATCCTCGACTCCGTTGCGGACTCCCTCAGGGGAATCGGGGGCGAAGGAAAGCCCGCGGGCGGCTCGACGGCCGTGCACGGGGGAATCGAGGACGCCTCGTCCGGCGATGTCGGCAAGGCATTGCAGAACCTCCGCAAGGACAGCGAAAAGCTCGAGAAGCTCTACAAGGAGCTTGCCGGGCTACAGGCCGGGTTGCAGACGGCGGTGAAGGTCGAATCGGACTGCAACGCCTATGTGCGCAGTGTGCGCGCCGTCGCGGGGCCGGCCAGAGCCGTCGCCAACATGTGGCAGCAGGTGTACGCGGAGTACGCGACCGCCGTGGTGAAGCACACGCGGCCCGGCGACAGTGCCGCGCTGGCCAAAGAAATCGACGGGGCCGCTGTCAAGTGGGAATCGCTTCTGACGCAGACAAAGGCACTGAGCGCTGCGATCACCGGCAACTGACGCGGACCACCGGGCAGGAAAACGAAGGAGAGAGCATGACCACGGCCATCCAGGCAAGCATCTCGCAGCAGCAGCAAGTAGGGAATGCGGTCGTACAGCAAGGCGGAATGACCGCGATCGTTCAGTCGTATGCGCTGAGCGTGACGCAGCAGGCGAAGATGGACCTGAGCGGTAGCGACAACAGCCAGGTGAGAGCCTACGCGGCGGGGATCAACACGGAACTGGGCAAAGCCGCCAACACGGCCAGGACATACCTCAACAGTGTGCAGCCGCAATCGATGGCGCTGCTTGCCGACACCCGCTCGTACTTCGCTCTGCAAGGAGCTTTCGTCAACATTCTCCACCAGGGATTACCTCCGAACACCGTGGCGGAACTGCTCCGCGCCATTCGGGACGATGTGGGCAGGCTCAGGGACAAGGCGCAGCACTACGCCACGACCATGCAGACCATGCGCGACGCCTTCGGAGACAACGGAAGGGAGTTCGCCTCCTACGCCACCAAACTGAACTCCGTAGTGGGCGGCGACCAAGGCATCCTGAAACAACTGGACGACCAGTTGAATCAGGTGAACGCACAGATCAACGCGAACTCCTCCAAGGCCGCGAACGGCTTGGCCATCCTCGGCGGCCTGGCCCTGATAGCCGTGGGCGTGCTCGGCGCGGTGTTCACCGGCGGGCTGTCCCTGGGGCTGGCCATCGGCGGCGGCGCGCTGCTCGTCAAGGGGATGGGCCGCACCAACGGGCAGGCCCTGGCGCAGCTCTACAACCAGAAAGGCGAGATCCTCAGGAAGCAGCAGAGGATCCGGGACGAGGTGAAGCTGCTCCAGGCCTGCCAGGCCGGGCTGGCTGATCTCGGGAAGCAGGCGAGCCAGGCGGCCGCTGCGGCGCAGACCGTCGCCAACGGATGGGACAGCCTCAAGGCGTCACTGGAATCCGTCGCCAATTATGTCGACAGCGGCAGCCAGGCAACCGGCGTCGTGCGACAGCTCTATCTGAGCGCTGCGGACGCGGTTACGCCCGACATCCTCAACAGGGTGACCAGCATGGAGAACAACCTGACCACCACACAGGTGCTGACGAATCCCAGCACCACGACCGGCAACATGATCCAGGCCGGGCTCCTCCAGTACGCGTGACGAGTCCGGCGCGGGGATCTCGGCCACATCCGTCGCTTCGACGCTGAACAGTTCCGGACTCGGCACACCCCGCCCCTTCGTGCCTCCGCCTGCCGTGACGGCCGGCGGAGGCACGATCGTTTCCGGGACATGCCGCAGGCGAGTCGCCGTGATGGGGCTGCGGACGCGGTCCCGTAGAGGTCCTCCGCGGGGTCATCGGGTCCTGAACGGGCGGAAGAGGTTCCGGGCCACGTACGCTCCCGGGCCGCCGAAGCCGACGATGTCGAGCCTGCCGTCACCGGTGGTGTCGGCGAGGAACCGCGCACCGGCCCCGGCCCACCGGCCCGGTCGCCCGCTGGGGGAGTGGTCGGCCCCGTCGCTCTTCCAACCGCCGGCGTCCTGGTCGCTCCCGAACCGCTCGAGGACCAGCAGCATGTCGCTGAAGGAAGGCGTCGCGCCGGGTACCGGCCGCAGCGCGGTCGAGCGGTCCAGCCGCCAGGACCGGCGGCTGTTCCCGTGGCTCAGTGCCGCCCAGCGCAGCACCGGATCGCTGACGCGCTCGCGCTCGGGCTCGGCCGGGACGAGCCGCCACCGCTGGCCTTCCGCGCCGTCGTCGTACTCGCCCAGGACGACCCGGGTGCCGTACCTGCCGGGGTCGTCGAGGTCGAGAACGGTGCCGTCGGTCGCACCCTCGATGAAATGGAGGCCCGCTTCACCCTCGACGGGGACGACGTGCCACTGCTGGCCCTTCTTTCCGGCGGTGGCGTCCCACTGGCGGACACCGCGGCCCGCGACGGCGGGGTCGTCGAGCACCTTGCCGCCGACCGCGTCACGGATCACGTATGCCTGGCCGTCCTGCGCGGCCGGCACCGGGGTGAGCTGCCACTGCTCCGGGCTCGGGCCGTCATCGGGGAAGTCGCGGACGACGAGCGCCCCGTCCGTGCCCGGCGCGGCCTTGATGCCGAAGGTCTTTCCCGTGGCGGCGTGGACGATCTCCAGCTTCAGTTCTTCCGTTGGCACGAACATCGTGGTGCCTCTTCCAGGCGGTTGGGGCGTCGACTCGGGACGGGTGGTGCGGCGGTGGCCGCGGATCACGTGAAGACGTGGTGGTACGGCACGCTCCACTCGCTGGGCAGCCGCGAGCACGCCGCCCACGAGGTCTTCAACTTGGTCAGGACGGTGTCTACCGACCCCCCGTCATAGGGGCTGTCGTGACAGATGAGAGGGTCTGGCGGGTGAGTGAGACACCGGCGAACACCCTCCAATACCGCTCTGACGGGCCAGAAGACGCCCCAGTCCTGGTCCTGGGGCCCGCGTTGGGTACCACATGGCACAGGTAGGCGGAGGCGTCTTCTGGCGTCCACGTGGTCCAGGGCGGGAGCGTTTGACCGAGTTCGGACCTTGCTGTCCAGGCGTGTCGACGCTGTTGGTGCCTCGGGCGTGACAGAAGTTGACCTCCGTCGGCTTGTTTCGGCGGGGGTTCTGCCCGCGGGGCCGATGACGCGGCGCTGGTTGGCGGCGGCCTGAAATAGGCGCTTCCGGTGGGTCGGGACGGCCCAATAATTCGAACAACCGTAGGTTTCGTGGCGCGAGGCGGCTACGATCGCAGTTGTCTGTCCGCGACCCTTTGTGGGTGCAGATTGTGCAGTCAGAGGGTGGCGGATGACCGATTCCGAGCTATCTGGGGAGGTGGCCGACGATCGCACGAGTGTCCGTACTAGCCTTGCTGTTCGTTTGGACGCGTTCCCGTGTCTAGGGCGGGTTGAGGTCCGTTGGTTTTGTTGTTGAGGCTGGTTCCAGTAGCGCGGGGCAAGCGGTAAGGATGTGCGCGTACAGCCCTGCTGGAGAGAGCGTCGGTGCAGGACGAGAGCGGATTGGTCGATGGCGATCGCGGCACGAGAGCCCTTGGGCGTGGTTGCAGGAGCGCTGGCTCCCGGCGATCTAGTACCCCGCGAAGCGAGCCTGGCAGTCGTTGAAGCCTTTGGAGCGAAAGTCGTTGCGGCCTACCGATTCGATGCGGGAGAGCGGGAGCGACGGGTTGCTGCGGGGATGGCTCCGCTGACGCGACCTGATGCCCTGAACCTCTTGATGGCGCTGCCCCTCGGCGAGCCTGTTCCTGCCGGATCACTGAGCGACAGGGAACGCCGGGCATTGCGGTGCCTCCCGAAGGGGGCAGTGATTCGACGCGACGGACTGATTACCAGACAGGCGACCCAGCCGGTCCACGTCGACATGGTTTTCGTGCCCGGACGCAGCTGGGAGTCTGCGATGGAGCAGGCCGAGCGGTTTACACCATTCACTGCTCGTTCCGTATTGGTTGATGGTGTGTTGCGGCGCAAGGACGAGGCTGTGATGCGGGCTGACTTCTACGGCATCGGATTGCTGCACGTCCAAGAGGCTGCGGTCGAGGTCGTTGTGCCGCCCAGCCCCTTCGTACGCAGGCGCCATACGGTTGCCGGCTGGAAGTTCCTGGAAGACGTCCACCGTCAGCTGGCCTGAGGGATCGCGTCCGGCTACGGCGTGACCCGCAGCGTCGCCCATGCCCTGAGTGGCGCGGGTACTTGGAACCCGGACCTGGGGCTCGCGCCCAGGCCGATGCGCTGGTTTTCCAGCGCGTAGCGATCGACGGCCGCAGCGCATTTGTTGCGCCACCACGTCTTGCGCTCGGTGCCCGCCCGGTAGCTGGCCATGTCGCCAACCCATTCGCTCCAGGTGAAAATGTTGTGACTGTCGGCCTCACGTCGTGTGTCGCCGTCGGACAGGAAGAAGCGGTCGAGACTCCGCCCGTTGCACTCCTCGCAGGCGCAGGTCGCCGGAACTGCATTGGCATAGAGCGTGGACAACGACTCGGCGCCCTTGAAGCACATCAGCTGAGGCATCAGCACGTGCGGATACGTTGGCCCGCCACCGCGCTTGCCAATCTGGGCCTTCTCGTCGGGCGGTATCGCGTGGCGGAGTGAGCTTCGGACGCCGATTCCCGCGCAGAGGGCGCCATGCGCCAGCACGTCGAGTGCTGCGAGGTCTGTGCGCAAGAGCGACATGTGCTCGACCTCGGTGAACAGCCGCCGCAGGTTGGCCGGAACGTCCTTCGCTTGTTCCAGTGGGTCGAACTGGCGAAAGAGGACGATGGCCTTGGGGTGGCGGATCTTGGCGCATACCGCGATCAGCTGACTGATGTTCTCCCGGTTCAGCCAGGTGACGTCGATCGGCAGGGTGACCAGGGTGTCTGCCCGATCGATCCGGTTGGCTTCCCTCAGTACTGCCTTGAGGACACGGGAGTTCGCCGGTGGTATGTAGCCGGTGGGTGTCAGCGCTGCGCTTGCCCCCCGAGCCTTCTGGAAGTTCAAGGAGTCGTGCACGGTGGCGAACAGTTCGTCGGGGGGAGCCATGAACGGCTCCTCCGCCGTTGCCGTGTAAGTGGTGTACGCGGCGCTGTCGATCAGAAGCGTGCCTGTGAAGCCGACATCGGCGCGGAGCTGGAAGGCGCGTGCGTCGGCGTTGAGGCCGGTCATGACCACGCCGCCCAGGTCATCATCCAGGGCAGGACGAGGCCGGGGAATTGGCTGAGCATGTTCGTGCAGCAGTACGCGTCCCTGCAGGAGCGGCACCGCTGCCACGGTGTGGTCGAGCGTCTTCACGGTGGGCGGTCGCCGCCTGGGATCGGGGGCGTTGCTCATGAATCACCTCGCAGAAGGGTCCGGCACGTCCTTGTGTCCGGACGGAGAAGAAGCGCACAAGTAGATCTCGTGGAACTCCTCACGGCCCAGGCCCGCCAGGTGAGCGGTCTCGGCCGCACTGAGGTGGTGCTGTCCCTCAAGCCGGGTGACGGCCTGAGCGATATGGCGCGGGGTCTCGCGCCGGATGACGATTGGTTCGTTGGTGCGGTAGCCGAGTGCGGACAACTCAACCATGAGCGTGCGGTACTGCCATTCGCTGATCACGCCCAGGTCAACGGCCCGCCGGATGAGAGCGGCCATCGAGACCCCCCAGCGGGCTTTGAGATCCATGAGGCGGGCGACGTCGATGCCAGGCTTGAGCTCGTTCAGGATCACTTCGTGTGGCATGAGGAACTCGGCGGCGAACCGGTCGGCTTGGGTCTCCTGTGTACGTCCCTCGCCCAGCTCGCGGTGCATGATCAGATGGCCCAGCTCGTGAGCAAGGCTGAAGCGTGAACGATCGGCAGGGGCAGCGGAGTTGAGGAGTATCAGTGGCGTCCGGTCGTGCGGCCACTGGCTGACGGCGTCGAGTTCGGTGGTGCCTAGATCACGGACGGCGACCAGGGCGCCGGCGTCTTCGAGCAGCGCGACCAGGTCGTCGATGGGGCCGGTGGGAACGTTCCACTCTTCGCGTAGTGTCTCCGCAGCGTCCGCGGGAGTGTCGAAGTCGCTGACCTCAATGGGCCTGAACCGATGGGGACGGTGGAGGGCCGCTGCCTGCGTCACCGCTTCGACCTGAAGGCGGGTGAGCGCCAGCGTCGCATGGATCCGGCGCAGCGCGGGGGCTCCCAGTGAGGCCCGCTTGCGGTGGTGTGTCAGCCCGATGCCTACCCCGGCCGTATCAGTGGCCTGGCACAGCATCTCGGGGGTGAAGCGAAGCGCGGCAGCGAACAGGAGCACCCGCTCGGCCCGGACCGGGATCCGGCCGGCTTCGGCCCGGCTAACGTACCCCTGCGTGATGCGGCTGCCCTCCACGTGCGACATCTGCTCGGCCAGGTTGGACTGGGTCCACCCCCGAGAGTCGCGCGCCAGGGCGAGCATGGCGGGATCCGCGAGCAACTCCTTTTGATCACTCACGGTTCACCTCCAACCCTGACAAGTCTCAACTCCCCTTAGGATACACGGTTTTATCCCTCAAAATATTCCGGGCATGATCCGTAAGATGCCATGCCTTCAGGGATGCCATGCGCCACTGACAGTCCAACTGCTCCTTTGTTAACCCTCGTTGAGGGAGGAGGAGGACTTCACTTGCAACCGTGGTGGCGGCCGGCAGGCCAACGCCGCGCTCCACCACATCGTGTTCACCCGCTTGCGAGTCGACCCGCGCATGCAGAACTACTACGAGCGTCGGATCGAAAGCGGACAAGACTCGGCGCGAAGTCATCCGGCGCCTCAAACGCCACGCAGCCCGGGAGTCTTCCACCTCATCGGACCACCACAGCCAGAACCGGGGCCGTCATGTCGGCCAGGGCGGCCGGTGCCCGCGTATGGCACCTGTCGTCGCGCGTGATGCGATTATCGAAAGCGTTCGAGCGAGGCGAGACAGGGGATACGGGCGCACCTTGCAGGGGAAGAGGACGTGGACCTGCGCTCGGCTTGCTATGTCCGCTCCGACGACACAACGTTGATCGTCGAAGCCGCCCGGGCGCGTGGGTTCTCGAAGCCGGGCCTGCGGCGCATCGCGCCCACCCCTCCCCATCCCCGTCGCACCGCCCGACCGGTCCCTGGCTGCACTGCGCACGGCCGGCTACGCCCCGGTCCTGGAGACTGAGGCCGGCACCACTGTCCTGCAACACAGCCCCGCCGAACGCGCCCCCTAGCCTGGTTCCCGCCCTGGACCAGGCTCACCCCCAGCGACGAGCCAGTGCGTGGACTGACCTCCTCCGCTTGGTAGTTGGCCGCACAACTCGACGGAGAGGGCTGATCCGGCGATTGTCACAGGGCGTGTGCGCGCTGTTCGTGTAACCGGGCACGCGCGACGGCGATCCGGCTCAGACCTTGATGACGGTGACGCGTGCGCCGCACAGGGCGGTGAGGTCCTCGGGGTCGGAGGTGAGGACCGTGACAGGGCCGGGAGCGACGAGGGCGGTGGCGCTGAGCATGGCGTCGATGGCGTACTTGTGCCCGTGCAGTCCGGCGTCGGCCAGGAGCGCGGCAGCATGGCGGGCGATCGGTTCGGTGACCGGTTCGACGACGAGGCGGGACAAGGTCCACTCCAGGGCCGGCCGGTTGATGCGGGGGTGGACCACCTCGACGAGGGTGGCCGCGGAGGTGATGACACGGAGATCATCGGCGCGGGCAAGGGCGAGCCACGCGGTGACCGTGCGGTCGCGCAGGACGGCCTTCGCCAGTCCCTCGCTGTCGAGGACGAGGGTGCCGCCGGGCGCGGCGGGTGAGCGGTTCACGCGGCGTCCGCCCCGCCGTGGCCCTGTTCCTGCCGGGCCTGGTGGAGCTGGTCACGCAGCGCCTGGACCTCGTCGTCGGTGATGGGGCCGTGGTCGGCCTCGGCGACGGTGATGAGTTCGTTGAGGTTGTCGCGTTCGATCTGGCGGGCGACGGCGGCAGTCACGTACGCGGACAGGCCGGACGGGCCGCTGCGGGTCCGGGCTGCCTCCGCGATGTCGCGCGGCATGGTGATCGAGTACTTGCCGGTAGGCTCACTCATGCCACCAATCCTACCAACAGTCCTCCTCGTCGACAGCACGCGGAGTCCGGCAACCGCGGCGGCGACCGGCGGAAGAACGCCGCCCTGCACCGGATCGTGCAGACCCGTCTGCGCTGCGACCCGCGCACCCAGGACTACTACGAACGCCGTATCAAGGAGATCGGACCCGCACTGTCATGACCCCCGCTATAGGGGCTGTGACACCGATCCCGTGCACGACGTTCGTGGACTACGGGATGTGGTTCGCCCAGCGGTACGTCGGACCCGTCGCTTCTGTCCCCGTGAGCCTGGTGGAGCGGGCCGGGAGCGGCTTCAGCGTCCGGCTGGAAGACGGCGAGGAGCTGGAGGCCGCGGCTGTGGTCGTGGCCACAGGGCTCGGCGCACTCGCGCACATCCCACACCGGCTCCGCCATCTGGCCCCTGCGGGGCCGGGCCCGAGGGGGCCGCTGTCCCACACCAGCCAGCACACCGACCTGTCCCGCTACGCCGGGCGCCGTGTCGTGGTCGTCGGCGGCGGGCAGTCGGCGCTGGAGAACGCCGCTCTCCTGCATGAGGGCGGCGCCGATGTCCAGGTCCTGGTGCGTGCCCCCCGGATGCGCTGGGGAGAACGCCCGCAGCTGTGGCGCCCGGTCAGCCGACGGCTGGCCGCACCGGCTTCGGCGCGGATGCTGTTGTTCCGCCGTGCGCTGGCCCCGGCGGGTGGGTGGTGGCTGCGCGACCGCGTCGAGGGCGTCGTGCCCGTTCGCACCTCCTGCCGCATCCGGCAAGCGCACGTGGACGGGCCCGAGGTGCGGCTGTGGGTGGAGGGCGTGGGCGACGACCGGGTCGAACTGTCGGTCGATCACGTGCTGGCGGCCACCGGGTACCGGCTCGACGTGGACGCCCTGCCTTTCCTGACGCCGGCGGTGCGGCTTGCGGTGGCCCGGGTGGCCGGCTCGAAGGCACCCTGTTTGTCCGGCGCGTTCGAGTCCTGTGTACCGGGGCTGTACTTCACCGGTTCCCTGGCCGCGCCCACTTTCGGGCCGATGCTGCGATTCGTCGCCGGCACAGGGTTCGCCGCCCGGCGGATCAGCGCCGCACTGACCTACCAGGTATCACACCGCTGACTGCCCAGAGCCACCAGCCGAGGCCTTTGGGCCGGGCATCACCCCCTGCGCCGGCGGGAGCCGGTCCCGTCCAGTTCAGGCATCCGTGCCCGCGTCGGCTGTCTCCGCCGGCAGGCCGCGGGTCGTGACGAGGTGGGCGCTGCCGTCGGCCAGCCGGTAGGACAGACCCACCACTGCCGTCCGTCCCGCGGCGACCTGGTCGGCCAGGGCCCGGGAGCGGTCCAGGAGAAGGCCGACGGTGTGCCGTACGCGCTCGGCGATGATGTCGTCGTCATGGGTCAGGCATCAGCCGGCCATCTGATCTCCAAACATGCCGCGGGAGCGGGTCGGTGTGCGCGGCGACGTTTGCGCCGGGGGCGGCTCCCGGCTTTGCTGCGAATGTCTTGCAGGTGATAATCGGCCGTTCTTAAGGTGCGATGGCTCAATACGAACGGCAGAGAGCAGAGCCTCATGGCGACCACGTCTTCCTCTTCACCCCCTATATCCGGTCAGGCCGGTACCCGCTGGCAGCGCTTTCGTACGTCCATGACGCCCCGAGAGTGGCGGCGCCTGGGCGGCATGGCCGCGTTCATCCTCGGGCTCCACCTGGTCGGCTGGTTCACGCTGATCGCGATCGTCGCGCCGGAGCACTACACGGTGGGCAGCAAGGCGTTCGGGATCGGCATGGGCGTCACCGCCTACACGCTCGGGATGCGGCATGCCTTCGACGCCGATCACATCGCGGCGATCGACAACACCACGCGGAAGCTGATGCACGAAGGACAGCGGCCCCTGTCGGTCGGCTTCTGGTTCTCGCTGGGCCACTCCAGCATCGTCTTCGCCCTGGCATTCCTGATCTCCCTGGGCGTCAAGGCCCTCGCCGGCCCCGTGCGGGACGACAGCTCGCAGCTGCACAACGTCACAGGCTTGATCGGAACCACGGTCTCCGGCGTCTTCCTCTACGTCATCGCCGCGATCAACCTGATCATCCTGGCCGGGATCTGGAAGGTCTTCCGGAAGATGCGGACCGGCCAGTACGACGAGGCGGCCCTCGAGCAGCAGCTGAACAGCCGGGGGCTGATGAACCGCCTGCTCGGGCGTGTCATGAAGTCGGTCGGCAAGCCGTGGCACATGTACCCGCTGGGCCTGCTCTTCGGCCTCGGATTCGACACCGCCACCGAGATCGCCCTGATGGTCCTGGCGGGCTCCGGTGCGGCCTCCGGACTGCCCTGGTACGCGATCCTGTGCCTACCGGTCCTCTTCGCGGCCGGCATGAGCCTGCTGGACACGATCGACGGATCGTTCATGAACTTCGCGTACGGATGGGCCTTTTCCAAGCCGGTCCGCAAGGTCTACTACAACCTCACCATCACCGGCCTGTCGGTCGCTGTGGCGTTGATCATCGGTACGGTCGAGCTGCTCAGCCTGCTCGCCGAGAAGCTCGACCTGCACGGGGCCTTCTGGGATCGGGTCGGGGCGCTGGACCTCAACATGATCGGCTTCGTCATCGTCGGCCTGTTCTTCGCCACGTGGCTCATCGCCATGGCGGTCTGGAAGCTCGGCCGGATCGAAGAGAAGTGGACCGCCGATCTCCGCTCCGCTGAGCCGACTGCCGACTGACGGGGCAGGAGGCCGACCGTTTCGCGCCTCTCGACGAGCGCGATGGACCCGGGCTCGTCGAGAGGCATCGGGTCGGCGACCACGCAGCACAATCCCGGCTGGACGGTCAGGCCCTGTAGGAGGGCCCCGAGGCGTACGACCTCGGCGAGGTCAAGTGGGACGTCCAGCTCACCCCGTCGGGCACGTACGCCCACGCCGCACCATGGAACGACGGCAAGTTCGGCAAGGTCAACGGCAGTCACGGCTGCATCGGCATGAGCACCGAGGACGCCAAGCGGTGGTACGACCAAGTCCACTCGGGCGATGTCGTCACCGTCATCAACTCCAAGGACACCGTTGCCACGAACAACGGCTACGGCGACTGGAACGTCGACTGGGCGGCCTGGAAGGCGGGCAGCGCGCTGGACCGGTTCGCGCGCACCGCACGACAGGCCGCGGAGCTCCCTGCGCGAGCGGGCCACGCGGACGTGGCCGGCAATCTCGTCGCGATCACGCTGACCCTGCTCGACTCCCTGAACCCCGCGGTCGTCGCCCTGGCATTGACCCGTCCCGCCGCCACCCTCCGGATCCGCCAGGCGCTGGAGGCCGGTGCGCCTGGCTTCACCGTGATCCAGGACGCGGTCACCTCGTACCTGGACGAGGAGCGGCGGCTGGGACGCCTCGCGAAGGACACCGACACGGCCTCGGTCGCGCTCGCCCTTGTAGGGGCCGTCCACCACCTGCTGATGACGGGCTGGGCCGGTGCGCCCGACCCCCGCGAGCAGACGGAGCGACTGGTCGCCCAGCTCGTCGGTCCCAGCCTCGGAGAGCGGTCGTGACTGGCAGGGCGACACCGGTTGACGTCGGTCAGTGGGAGTGACCGTCCTTGTGTGGCTGCTCCTGCTTGGCGGGAGCCGGTGGAGCTGATGGCCTTCCGGAGGTCGGCGCCGCAGGGGCTTCTTCCTCGCAGTGCTCGTTCTTGTCCGCGGGCTCTTCGGCGCCGTGGCTGTGACCGCCGCTACCCGCCGGCCGCTCGGTGATGATGTCGGCGGCCAGCTCGCGAAGTCCGGCGAAGGTGATGAGCGCGGCGACGAGGACTCCCAGCCCGAAGACGCTGAAGATCCGGCGCCAGGGCTTTTCCGCCTCCTTGAGGACGTAAGCGACGAAGGACACCGCCATGCCCATGGGGACCAGCATGGCCGCGCGGTCCGGGAAGTCGTCGAAGTGCTGGAGGCCGCCGCTGAGCATGCCGATGCCGAAGGAGAGCATCAGCGAGGCGCCGATGACCAGGAGCATGCGCGGCAGGGGCGGGCGTTCGCGCTTGAGGACGAACTCGTTGAGGACGGTCGCGGCGAGGAAGACCAGGACGCCGTAGCCGGCGATCCGGGTGTAGCGGGCCGGGTCGAGCGGGTAGTGCACCACGGCGCCGCTGATGAGTCCCGCGCCGACGAAGTATCCGACGTAGCCGAGGTAGCGCCCGGGGAGAGAACCTTCTCGGGCATGGTGGGCGCGTGCCCGGCGGGCGGCGGCGCGGCCGGGTGCCGGGGCGGGGAGTGGCTCTGCGAGGCGGGGACGTTCGGCGAGGTGGTGCTGGGACAACGGGTGCGCCTTTCGGGCAGGGAAGGGGTGGGTGGGGAAGAGAGCGGAGGAGCCGCGGATCTGGATCTACGAGCCGCCGAGGCGGCGCATGATGAGGCCTACAGCGGGTTTCGGGCCGAACGAGGTGGACTTCCGGGGCAGCATGACTCCCGCGCGAGCCAGGTCCCGTACGGTGCCTTCGACCATGGCGGGCAGCAGAAGAGCGGTGCCGCTGCCCGGCCGGGCCACGGCCGTGATCGCCTCGGTGGCGTCGTGGACGTGGTGGACGGCGCCGGGTAGGTCGGGCACTGACCAGGCGTGGGCCAGCAGCAGGTGGTCGGCGACGGCTGCGAGGAGAGCACGCCACTGCCGGGGTTTGCCGACGAGGGCTTCGTTCAGTGCCTGGGGGTGAGGGGTGGTGATCGTCCAGGCTCGTCCGGCGCCCGTGAGCACCAGTTCGCCCGGCCCCGGCGGGCGCGGCCCCTCCGGCAGCGGACGCACACGCGCGACATCGGATGCGGCCACGGATGCCTTTTCCGGTTCGAGGCCGGGTATCACCCGATGGATCGCGGTGAGTCGCAAGGGGGCAGCGGAGGAATCCACCAGCAGGGCCAAGGCGCTGCGCCAGGGGTTCGGGCCCGGTCCGTCGTGCCGCTCGCGGAGGTTCCGGAGAGCGACGTAGCGGTGGTGGCCGTCAGCTAGAAGGGCCGGATGCCGGGTCAGTCCGGCCGCGAGGACAGCTTGTTCCTCCGGTTCGGTGCAGGCCCGGAGCGTGTGGGTGATGGCGCCGGTCCGGACGACGGCCAGGGCAGGTCGGCGGACGATGCGGTCCATCAGGCGCGCTGCGGCCTGTGTCGTGGAGTCGCAGGCGAGCAGCAGCGGCTCGGGCTGGGCGCGCAGTGCTGCCATGAGCGCGGCTCGTACGGCGACCACGTGCGGTTCGACGGCCTCGTGCGGGAGGACCGTGCTCTCGCCGGGGGCGGGAAGGTCCAGCGCCCCGATGACACCGCGCAGGAGCAGCTCGTGGCCCGCGTGCTGCTCGTAGACGTACAAGGTGGGACCGGCGTCCCGGACGAGCACGCCACCGCGCAGCCAGCGTTCCATCTCAACTGCTGCTGCCTGGGGGTTCTTGGCATGGAGCAGCCGGGTGATGTGGTGCGGCCGGGCGAGAAGGGCGCGAACGCGGGCCGGGCCGATGTTGTCGTACGGGGGACACACCACGGTGGAGATGTCTCCGACGCGGTCGGGGTCGTACCGGATTCCTCGGAAGGGCCGCAGCTGCGGGACGGCGTGGTGGGGGAGATCGGTGGAGAGCATGGGTTCGTTGCTCCTCGAAGCGGGCGTGGCCGGTCCGGGGGCGGGCACCGCGAAGGGGGCCCCGCCCCCGGGTGGGAGTCGGCGGATCAGGCGGTGATGGTGGTTTGCCTGTCGGGCTTGCCGGTCGCGGCCGGCGTCAGGCGGCCGGTGCGGTACAGGCCGAGGACGGCTAGCGCACAAACGCCTCCGGTGGCGGCGAGGGCCAGCCAGGGGAGTGCCGGGGCGCCGGCGGAGCGGGCCGTGTCGAGTGCCACGCCGGTGAGGAGGTTGCCGAGGGTGATGCCGATGCCGCAGATGGTGTTGTAGAGGCCGTAGTGCGTGGCCACGTACCGGTTCTCGGCGAGGGCGACGATCGTGTCCATCTCGAAGGGGTAGGCGAGCATGGTCCCCAGCGCGATGAGGAGTGCCGAGAGGAGCGGCGGCACGATGGCCAGTGCCCAACGGCCCGGTCCGTCGGCGGGCACCGGCACCGCGGTGGCCGCCAGGAGCGGCAGGAAGGCGATGCCCAGGGCGGTCAGTCCGGCGACCAGCGATTTTCCGGCGCCCCAGTGTTTCTTGCACCAGGCGGTCAGCCGGGTCTGTCCCACGATCGTGGCCAGCCCGGAGGCCGCGAACAGCAGCCCGACGCCGACCGTTCCGGCCTGCTCACTGCCGGCCAGGCGGCGCACTTCCAGCGGGAGCGCGAGGTAGACCTGGAAGGACAGCGCGTACGAGCCGATCATCGCGAGGGAGAACAGCAGGAACGGCCGGTTCGACACCACCGTGCGCCACTGGGAGAGCACCGACGTCGCCGGGCTGTCCGCGTCGTGCGACGGCGTACGGGCCGGCAGCGCGCGGATCTGCACGACCGACAGCACGGTGAAGACGCCGGCCGCGACCAGGCAGGTCAGGCGGAAGCTCACTCCGGTCAGTGCCACGCCGACCAGCGGGCCCAGCAGGATCCCGGCCTGGTAGAAGACGTTGAACAGGGCGAATGCCTCCACCCGGCGCTCACCGGCGTCATGGGCGAGGTAGGCGCGTACGGCCGGGTTGAACAGGGCTCCGGCCAGCCCGGTGGCCGCCGACGCGGCCAGCAGCGCGGGCAGCGAGTCGACGATCCCGAGAACCGCGAAGCCGACGATGCGCAGCACGAGCCCGGTGATGA
>NZ_JAILXP010000240.1 GCF_020740895.1 Streptomyces sp. UNOB3_S3
CGTAGGGAGGCGTCGGTGAATTCCCGGGCCAGGCTGTTGAGGACGACGTCGATGTTGGGGAATTGTTTTTCGAATTCCAGGTTTCGGGATGAGGCGATGTGGTTGTCGTCGAGGCCGAGTGAGCGGAGGGTGTCCCATTTGGAGGGGCTGGCGGTTCCGAAGATTTCGGCGCCCCAGTGTTGGGCGAGTTGGGTGGCTGCCATTCCGACGCCGCCGGCCGCGGAGTGGATGAGTACGGTTTCGCCTGCGCGTAGGCCGGCCAGGTCTCGTAGTGCGTAGAACGCGGTGAGGAATGCGATGGGCACCGACGCCGCCCGCGTGAACGACCACTCATCGGGAACCTTCGCCAGCAGCCGGTGGTCGGCTACCGCGAGAGTGCCGAAGGCGCCGGTGAAGATGCCCATCACGCGGTCACCTGGAGTCAGGGTGCGCACGCCGGGGCCGACTTCGACCACTTCGCCGGCGGCTTCACCGCCGATGACCGCCCGTCCCGGGTACATGCCGAGGGAGATCAGTACGTCGCGGAAGTTCACCCCGGCCGCCCGGACCGCGACCCGTACCTCTCCGGCGCCCAGCGCGGCACCGGCCTCGGTGTTCGCCACCAGCCGCAGGTCCTCGAGGGTGCCCCCGGTGCCGGCGTCGAGCCGCCAATCGGGTGTCGCGGGCGGAACGGCCAACGCGTCGCTCGAGTCCGCCCGGGCCAGGCGCCTGGCGTGGATCGCGCCGTCGCGCAGGGCGAGTTCGGGTTCGTCCGTGGCCAGGGCATGGCGGATGGCCGCTGCCGATGTGGGTTCGTCGACGTCCAGCAGGACGAAGCGGCCGGGGTTCTCGGACTGTGCCGAACGCACCAGGCCCCAGACGGCGGAGTGCGTGAGGTCCGTGGCGTCGTCGCCGTCTGCCAGGGCCACTGCGCCTTGGGTGACGACGACGAGTCGTGCGTCGGTGAACCGTTCCTCCGCCAGCCATGTCTGCAACAGTTCCAAGGTCCGGACCGTCGCAGCCCGTACGGATGCCGCGCCGCCGTCGTCGCGGGAGTCGGCTACCGCTGTGACCAGTACGGTGTCCGGCACGTCGGTGTCGGGCGCCGCCAGGTCCGTCAAGGACTGGGCCGTCTCGACGGACGGGCCGAGGGTGGCGGCCAGGCCGAGCTCGTCCGGACCGACGACGGTCCAACGCCCCTGCCCGGAATGCGGGGTGACCACGTCGACCGGCACCCACTCCACCCGGAACAGCCCGTCCCGGGCCGTATCATCGCTGCCGGAGGCCAGTCGCCCCTCCGACACCGGACGCAGCACCAGCGATTCCACCTCGGCCACTGGCGCACCCGTGCCATCGGCCACCCGCACCGACACCGCACCGGAATCCGTCGCGGCCAGCCGTACCCGCAACGCCGTCGCACCCGTCGCGTACAGGGACACTCCGGACCAGGAGAAGGGCAATTGTCCGCCGCTGCTCTCCTCCAGCAGCGTGCCCAGGCCCAAGCCGTGCAGGGCCGCGTCGAGCAGCGCGGGATGCAGGCCGAACCGCGCGGCCTCGGCCCCCGCCTCCTCGGGCAGCGCCACCTCGGCGTACACCTCGTCATCGGTCGACCAGACGGAACGGAGGCCGTGGAAGGCAGGTCCGTAACCGAAGCCGGAGGACGCGAACCGCTCGTAGACGCTGTCGACATCGCCGCGCCGGGCACCGGCCGGTGGCCACTCGGTCAGGTCGAAGGAGGCGGGCCGGCCGCCGGGCGCGAGCACACCGGTGGCATGCCGGGTCCAGGGCAGGCCGGGGCCGGCCTCCTCGGGCCGGGAGTACAGGCTCAGGCCGCGGCGGCCGGTCTCGTCCGCCACGCCGACGATGAGCTGGATCGTCACTCCACCGTTCTGGGGCAGGATCAGGGGTGCTTCCAGGGTGAGTTCGTCGAGCTGGTCGCAGTCGACTTCGTCTCCGGCACGTATGGCCAGTTCGACGAATGCTGTTCCCGGGAGCAGGACCGTGCCGTGGACGGTGTGGTCGGCGAGCCAGGGGTGGGTTCGCAAGGACAGTCGGCCGGTGAGGACGACTCCGTCACCGTCGGCCAGCGGAACCGCTGCCCCCAGCAGGGGGTGATCCGGTGCTCCCAGACCGGCTGACGTCACGTCCGCCGTGCCGGCCTGTGTCTCCCACCAGTAGCGTTGGTGCTGGAATGCGTAGGTGGGCAGCTCGATGCGGTGGCCTCCGGTGAGGGCGGGGGACCAGTCGACGGCGACGCCTTGGACGTGGGCCTCGGCGAGTGAGGTGAGGAAGCGCGACAGCCCGCCTTCGTCGCGGCGCAGGGAGCCGACGACGGTCTGTGCTGTCCCGGTGTCCTCGGCGGTTTCCTGTACCGCCATGGTCAGCACCGGGTGGGGGCTGATCTCGACGAAGGCGGTGAAGCCGTCGTCGATGAGGTCGCGGACGGCTTGTTCGAACTCGACGGTGTGCCGGAGGTTGCGGTACCAGTACTCGGCGCCGACGGTGGTCGTGTCGAGCCACTGACCGTCGACGGTCGAGTGGAACGGCACCTCGGGTGCCCGGGGAGCCAACCCCGACAGCACGTCCAGCAGGCGTTCACGGATGGTCTCGACCTGGGCGGAGTGGGAGGCGTAGTCCACCGGGATCTTCCGGGCCCGGACACCGTCCGCCTCGCACGCCGTCACCAACTCATCCAGCGCCCGGGGTTCCCCGGAGACCACGACGGCCGAGGGGCCGTTGACGGCGGCGACGGAGATGCGACCGCCCCATGCCTCGATCCGCTCGCGTACTTGGTCGGCGGGCAGGGCGACGGAGACCATTCCTCCGGCGCCGGAGAGCTGGAGAATGGCCTGGCTGCGCAACGCGACAACACGCGCCGCGTCGTCGAGGGAGAGCGCTCCGGCGACGCATGCTGCGGCGATCTCGCCTTGACTGTGGCCGATCACCGCGGCGGGCTGGACCCCGAACGATCGCCACAGCTCCGCCAGCGAGACCATCACCGCGAACAGCGCGGGCTGCACCACATCCACCCGGTCCAGCGAGGGCGCCCCCTCCGCACCGCGCAGGACGTCGAGCAACGACCAGTCCACGTAGGACGAAAGCGCTGCCGCGCATTCGCGCATCCGGGCGGCGAAGACGGGCGAGGAATCCAGTAGTTCCACCGCCATGCCCACCCACTGCGCACCCTGCCCCGGGAACACAAAAGCGACCTTGTCCACGCTGGCCGTCGCGCTGCCTTCGACGACATTCGCGGCCGACTCGCCACGTGCCAGCGCCTCCAGGCCCCGCCGGAGAGCGTCCCCGTCGTCGCCCAGTACCACGGCCCGGTGCTCGAACAACGACCTCGTGGTCGCGAGCGAGTGGGCGACGTCCGCGACGTCGGTTCCGGGAGCGGCGTCCAGATGATTGCGGATGCGCAGGGCCTGATCCCGGAGAGCCGGTGCCGACTTCGCCGAGACGAGCCACGGCAGGACCGTCGGCCCGACCGCCGGTGCGGTCTCGGGCGCGGCCGCGGGCCGGGGCGGTACCCCGTCCTCGCCGTCGGACGGGTTCGGCGGTTCCTCGATGATGGCGTGGGCGTTGGTGCCGCTGATGCCGAACGAGGAGACGCCGGCCCGGCGCGGGCGGCCGTCGCGCTCCCACGGGCGCGCCTCCGTCAGCAGTTCCACCGCTCCGGTGGACCACTCGACGTGCGACGAGGGTCCGTCGACGTGGAGGGTGCGCGGGAGCACCCCGTACCGCATCGCCATGACCATCTTGATGACGCCTGCGACGCCGGCCGCCGCCTGGGTGTGACCGAGGTTCGACTTGATCGATCCCAGCCACAACGGCCGGTCGGCCGACCGTTCCCGGCCGTATGCGGTCAGCAGCGCCTGGGCCTCGATGGGGTCGCCGAGGGTGGTGCCGGTGCCGTGGGCCTCGACGGCGTCGACGTCGGCCGGCCGGAGGCCGGCGCCGGCCAGGGCCTGGCGGATGACGCGTTGTTGCGAGGGGCCGTTGGGGGCGGTGAGGCCGTTGCTGGCGCCGTCCTGGTTGACGGCCGAACCCCGTACCACAGCCAGTACTTGGTGTCCGTTGCGCCGGGCGTCGGAGAGCCGCTCCAGCAGCAGCATGCCCACGCCCTCGGCGAAGCCGGTGCCGTCGGCGGCGTCGGAGAACGCCTTGCACCTGCCGTCGGGGGACAGGCCGCGCTGGCGGCTGAACTCGACGAAGACCTCCGGGGTGGACATGACGGTGACGCCGCCGGCGAGGGCGAGGTCGCACTCGCCCTGGCGCAGCGCCTGGGCCGCCAGGTGCAGTGCTACCAGCGACGACGAGCATGCCGTGTCCACCGTGACCGCGGGGCCCTCGAGCCCGAAGGTGTAGGCGATCCGGCCCGACACCACGCTCGCGGAGCTTCCCGTGACGAGGTAGCCGCGGAGATCGTCGGGTACGGGTCCCAGCGACGCCGCGTAGTCGTGGTACATGACGCCCGCGAACACGCCGGTCCGGCTGCCCCGCAGTGCGTCCTGCCGCAGGCCCGCGCGTTCGAACGCCTCCCAGGAGGTCTCCAGGAGGAGCCGCTGCTGCGGGTCCATCCCCAGCGCCTCGCGGGGTGAGATGCCGAAGAATCCGGCGTCGAAATCTCCCGCGTCGCGGAGGAATCCGCCCTCCTTGACGTAGATCGTGCCCTGCTGCTCCGGGTCGGGATCGTAGAGGGCGTCCAGGTCCCAGCCACGATCGCCGGGAAACCCGGCGATGGCGTCCGTACCGTCGGCGACCAGTCGCCACAGGTCCTCGGGTGAACCCACGCCGCCGGGATAGCGGCAGCTCATGCCCACGATGACGACCGGGTCGTCGGACGTCGGCACGGCGGCCCGCCGCTCCGGTCCGGCGGCCGGCTGCCCCGCACCCACGAGTTCGGTCCGCAGGTGGGCCGCCAGCACGGACGGGTTCGGGTAGTCGAACACCAGGGACGCCGGCAGCCGCAGACCGGTCGCGGCGTTCAGGCGGTTGCGCAGTTCCACCGCGGTGAGGGAATCGAATCCGAGGTCCTTGAACGTCCGGCCCGCCTCGACGGCGGCCGTCGTGTGACCGAGGACGGCGGCGACGGTCGTACCGACCAGCTCGGCCAGCAGCCGCTCCTGCTCCACCGCCGGGCGCCCGGACAGGCGCTGGACGAGGGACGAAGGGGCGGCGGAGTCCCGCGCCGTCCGCCGGGCCGGGCCCCGGACCAGGCCGCGCAGCAGCGCGGGCAGCGGCCCGGTCGCGGCCCGCGCCCGCAGTGCCGCCAGGTCCAGCCGCACCGGGACCAGGACGGCGTCGTCCGTGGCCCCGGCCGCGTCGAACAGCGCCAGGCCCTGATCGGTCGACAGCGGCAGCATGCCACCCCGGGCCATGCGGCCGAGGTCGCCGTCGGAGAGGCCCGAGGTCATGCCGCTGCGTTCGGCCCACAGGCCCCACGCCAGCGACACCCCCGGCAGCCCACGGGCCCTGCGATGCCAGGCGAGGGCGTCCAGGAAGGCGTTGGCCGCCGCGTAGTTGCCCTGCCCGGCCGCACCGAAGGTGGTCGCCGCCGAGGAGAAGAGGACGAACGCGGACAGGTTCGCGTCCTGCGTCAGCTCGTGGAGGTGCAGCGCGGCATCCACCTTGGGACGCAGCACCCGGTCGATCCGCTCCGGCGTGAGCGACTCGAGCACGCCGTCGTCCAGCGCTCCGGCGGCGTGGACCACGCCGGTCAAGGGGTGCTCGGCGGGTATTCCCGCGAGAAGGCCGGCCAGTGCCTCCCGGTCGGACACGTCGCAGGCGGCCACGGTCACCTCGGCGCCCAGCGCGGTGAGCTCGGCCCTGAGCTCCTCGGCACCCGGGGCGGCCGGGCCCCGGCGGCCGGCCAGCAGGAGGTGCCGCACGCCGTGGGCCGTCACCAGATGGCGGGCGACGAGACCACCCAGGGTGCCCCCGGCCCCGGTGACGAGCACCGTGCCGTCCGGATCCCACGCGGTGCCGGCGCCTTCCTCCGGCGGAGCCGCCGGGGCCAGCCGCGGCACGTGCAGTACGCCCGCCCGGATCTCGAGCTGCGGCTCCCCGGAGGCGAGTGCCACCGGCAGGGCCCGTGGGGACGCCTCGTGCTCGTCGACGTCGACGAGCACGAAGCGGTCGGGGTGCTCCGACTGGGCCGACCGCATCAGGCCCCACAGCGCGGCCTGGTCGAAGCGATCGTGCAGGGCGCCCGAGGTCACCAGGACCAGCCGCGAGGACGCCAGCCGCTCCTCGGCCAGCCACGCCCGGGCCAGCTCGAGCGCGCGGTGGGTGGTGGTGCGTACCGCGTCCGCCGTCGGAAGCGGCGGCTGCCGATCGTCGGCCCACGGAAGGATCACCGCGTCGGGTACCGGAGCGCCCGCGTCGAGGGCCGAGCGGAGGGCGGCGAGGTCCGGGTAGGTGTCCACCGTGGTGTCGGTGGTGCCGGTGGTGCCGGTGGTGCCGGTGGTGCCGGTGGTGCTGGTAGTGCCGGTGGTGCGGAGGGCTTCGGCCAGAGCGGCGATTCCCGTACCGAGAACGGCCCTGCGGCCGGTCGCCGGTGCGGCGGGCTCGGCCAGTGCGGTCCACTCCACGTGGAACAGCGCGTCACGGAGCGGGTTGCCGGCCGACATCAGGTGCCGACGCGAGACGGGCCGAGAGACCAGCGAGACCACCGATGCCACGGGCGCGCCTGTGGCATCGGCGACCTGGAGCGCGACGCCGCCGTCGGCAGCGGGAGCCGAGCGCACCCGGAGGGTGGTGGCGCCGACGGCCTGCAGCCGGACGCCGCTCCACGAGAACGGCAGGAGCCCGTCCGCCGCGCCTTCCAGGGCCTCCAGGGCGCCGACGTGCAGTGACGCGTCGAGCAGAGCCGGATGGAGCCCGAACCCCGCCGCATCGGTGCCGGCGTCCGGCGGCAGCGTGACCTCGGCGTACAGCTCGTCCCCGCGCCGCCAGGCCGCGCGCAGCCCTTGGAAGGCGGGGCCGTAGCCGTATCCCGCGGCGGCCAGACGCTCGTACAGGCCGTCGGCCTCGATGGCGCTCGCCCCGGGCGGCGGCCACGTGGACAGCTCGAACGCCTCCGGGGGGGCACCGGCGGAGAGGGTGCCGCCGGCGTGCCGTACCCAGGGCCCTTCGGCGCCGTCGCCCTCGGCCTGCGAATACACCGCGAACGGGCGGTGACCGTCGCCGCCCTGTGGCTCCCCGACCACGAGTTGGACGCGCACGGCACCGTTTCGCGGGAGGATCAGGGGTGCTTCCAGGGTGAGTTCGTCGAGCTGGTAGCAGTCGACTTCGTCTCCGGCGCGTATGGCCAGTTCGACGAATGCTGTGCCCGGGAGGAGGACGGTGTCGTGGACGGTGTGGTCGGCGAGCCAGGGGTGGGTTCGCAGTGATAGCCGACCGGTGAGGACGACTCCGTCACCGTCGGCCAGCGGCACTGCGGCGCCCAGCAGAGGGTGATCCGTCGTGGCGAGACCGACCGCTGTCACGTCGGCCGTGCCGGTGTGCGTATCGAGCCAGAAGCGTTGGTGTTGGAACGCGTAGGTGGGCAGGTCGACGCGGTGGCCTCCGGTGAGGGCGGGGGACCAGTGGACGGTTACGCCTTGGACGTGAGCTTCGGCGAGTGAGGTGAGGAAGCGCGACAGCCCGCCTTCGTCTCGGCGCAGGGAGCCGACGACGGTCTGTGCTGTCCCGGTGTCCTCGGCGGTTTCCTGTACCGCCATGGTCAGCACCGGGTGGGGGCTGATCTCGACGAAGGCGGTGAAGCCGTCGTCGATGAGGTCGCGGACGGCTTGTTCGAACTCGACGGTGTGCCGGAGGTTGCGGTACCAGTACTCGGCGCCGACGGCGGTTGTGTCGAGCCACTGGCGGTCGACGGTCGAGTAGAACGGTACTTCGGACGTGCGGGGGGTGAGCCCTGACAGGACGTTCAGCAGTCGTTCGCGGATGGTCTCGACCTGGGCGGAGTGGGAGGCGTAGTCGACCGGGATCTTCCGGGCCCGGACGCCGTCCGTCTCGCAGGCTGTGACGAGTTCGTCCAGGGCTTGTGGTTCACCCGATACGACGGTGGCCGAGGGGCCGTTGACGGCGGCGATGGAGATGCGCTCGCCCCACGTCGTCTCGATTCGCTCGCGTACCTGGTCGGCGGGGAGGGCGATGGAGACCATTCCTCCGGCGCCGGAGAGCTGGAGAATGGCTTGGCTGCGCAGGGTGACGACGCGTGCGGCGTCGTCGAGGGAGAGGGCTCCGGCGACGCATGCTGCGGCGATCTCGCCCTGGCTGTGGCCGATCACCGCGGCCGGCCGGACGCCGAAGGATCGCCACAGTTCCGCGAGCGAGACCATGACCGCGAACAGCACGGGCTGCACCACATCCACCCGGTCCAGCGAGGGTGCCCCTTCCGTACCGCGCAGGACGTCGGGCAGCGACCAGTCCACGTAGGGCGATAGTGCTGCCGCGCACTCACGCATCCGGTCGGCGAAGACGGGCGAGGAATCCAGCAGTTCCACCGCCATGCCCACCCACTGCGCACCCTGCCCCGGGAACACAAAGGCCACCTTGTCGGCGTCTTCGCCACTGACACCCTCGGCCACCTGGGCGGACGCCTCTCCGGCGGCCACGGCGTGGAGTCCGTCGAGCAGCCCGTCCCGGTCGTCCGCGAGCACGACGGCACGGTGGGTGAAGAAGGGGCGGGCCGTCGCGAGGGAGTGCGCGACGTCGAGGGCTCGGAGTTCCGGATGCGCGGTCACATGGGCGTGCAGGCGCTCGGCCTGGGCGCGCAGGGCCTCGGAACCCTTGCCGGAGAGCAGCCACGGCACCGGTGCACTGCCCGCCGGCCGGCTGTCGGAGTCCTCTCCGTCCCCCGTCGCGGATTCCTCCGGTGCCTCCTCCGGTGCTTCCTCCAGGATGACGTGGGCATTGGTGCCGCTCATGCCGAACGAGGACACGCCGGCGCGGCGCGGGTGGCCGTCGCGGTCCCACGGGCGTGCCTCCGTCAGCAGCTCCACCGCTCCGGCCGACCAGTCCACGTGCGACGAGGGCTGGTCCACGTGCAGCGTGCGCGGGAGCACCTCGTGCCGCATGGCGAGCACCATCTTGATCACACCTGCGACGCCGGCCGCGGCTTGGGTATGGCCGATGTTGGATTTGACGGAGCCCAGCCAGAGGGCACGGTCGGCGGGGCGGTCCTGGCCGTAGGTGGCCAGCAGCGCCTGCGCCTCGATCGGGTCACCCAGCGTCGTCCCCGTACCGTGCGCCTCGATCGCGTCCACCTCATGGGCGGGCATCCGGGCGTTGCGCAGGGCCTGCCGGATGACGCGTTGTTGCGAGGGGCCGTTGGGGGCGGTGAGGCCGTTGCTGGCGCCGTCCTGGTTGATCGCCGAGCCTCGTACGACGGCGAGTACTTGGTGTCCGTTGCGCTGGGCGTCCGAGAGCCGCTCCACCAGCAGCATGCCGACGCCTTCGGCGGCGCCCATGCCGTCGGCGGTGTCGGAGAACGCCTTGCAGCGACCGTCCTTGGCCAGGCCGCGCTGGCGGCTGAACTCCATGAACAGAGCGGGTGTGGACATGACGGTCACGCCGCCGGTGAGGGCGAGGTCGCACTCGCCCTGGCGCAGTGCCTGTACGGCCAGGTGGAGGGCGACCAGCGACGACGAGCATGCCGTGTCCACCGTCACCGCGGGGCCCTCCAGCCCGAAGGCGTAGGCGACCCGGCCCGAGACCACACTGGCGGAGTTACCCGTGATCAGGTGGCCCTCGACGCTTTCCGGTACGTCCGCGAGTGCCGCGGCGTAGTCCTGGCCGCTCAGGCCGGCGAAGACCCCGGTCCTGCTGCCGCGCAGCGAGTCCGGGTCGACACCGGCCCGTTCCAGGGCCTCCCACGACGCCTCCAGGAGCAGCCGCTGCTGCGGGTCCATGGCCAGGGCCTCGCGCGGGGAGATCCCGAAGAATCCGGCGTCGAACCCCCCGGCGTCGTGGAGGAAGCCGCCCTCCCGGACGTAGGTCTTCCCCGGCTGTTCCGGGTCGGGGTCGTACAACCCCTCGACGTCCCATCCGCGGTCGGTGGGAAAGCCGGACACCGCGTCCCCTCCGGAGTCCAGCAGGCGCCACAACTCGTCGGGCGAGCTCACACCACCGGCGAACCGGCAGCTCATCCCCACGATGGCGATGGGTTCGCCGGAAGCGGCGGTCAGCTCCCGCGTCTGGCGGCGAAGCCGCTCGTTCTCCTTGAGCGAGGCGCGCAGAGCCTCGACGAGCTGCTCAGTGGACGTCGTCATGTGCTGTCTGCTCCCCGAGACGATCAGGAATCCGAAGTGCCCAGAGCCCGCTGGACGAGGCTTGCGACGTCCATGACGTCGATGAGTTCTGTCGTGCCGGCGTCCGCCGTGCCGTCGGCCGCCGGTGCGCCGTCCTCGGCGAGGCGCAGGACGGCTTCCAACAGGCCGGCCTCGCGGAGGCGTTGTACCGGAATGCTCCTCAGCACCCTGCGCAGTTCCGTGCCCGCCGGATCGGCGTCCTCGCTCCCTTCCGCGCCGCCGTCCGGCAGCAGCTCCGCCAGCAGCCGGGCGGCGAGCGAAACGGGGCTGGGATGGTCGAAGACCAGCGTGGCGGGAAGGCGCAGGCCGGTGGCGGAGTTGAGGCGGTTGCGCAGCTCCACGGCCGTGAGGGAGTCGAAGCCGAGGTCCTTGAACGCCTGATGCGCACCGACGGTGCGGAAGGAGGAGTGCCCGAGCACCGCGGCGGCGTTCGAGCGTACGAGCTCCAGCAGCGTCTCCTCCCGCTCGGGCCCGGTGAGCCCGGCCAGACGAGCGGAGAGCGCCGGCCCGGCCTGCTCCTCGACGGCGGTTCGCGCGGTACGCCGTGCCGGGGTACGGACGAGACCGCGCAACAGCGCGGGTACCACCCCGGAGCCGGACCGGTTGCGCAGAGCGGCGAGATCGAACCGGGCGGGTACGAGGAGGGTTTCGTCCAGCCGCAGGGCCGCGTCGAAGAGCGCGAGGCCGTCGTCGGTCGTCAGTGGTGTCACCCCGCCCCGTGCCATGCGCTGGAGGTCGGTCCCCGCGAGGTGTCCGGTCATCTCGCTGCGGTCCTCCCACAGACTCCACGCCAGCGACACGGCCGGGAGCCCGGCGGACCGGCGTCGGGCGGCGAGGGCGTCGAGGAAGGTGTTGGCGGCGGCGTAGTTGGCTTGTCCGGGGCTGCCGAGGGTGCCGGCGGCGGAGGAGAAGAGGACGAAGGTGGTGAGGTTGTGGTGGTGGGTGAGGTTGTGGAGGTTGAGTGCGGCGTCGACTTTGGGGTGGAGGACGTTGTCGATGTGGTGGGGGGTGAGGGTGGTGATGGTGGCGTCGTCGAGGACACCGGCGGCGTGGACGACCGCGGTG
>NZ_JAILXP010000241.1 GCF_020740895.1 Streptomyces sp. UNOB3_S3
CGCCCCGGCCGAACCGCTCCCCGCGCCCGGACCGGCCCGGGTGCGGCTGGTCTTCGCCGGCCTGATGCTCACGCTGCTGCTCGCGGCGCTGGACCAGACCGTCGTCGCCACCGCCCTGCCGAGGATCGCCGGAGAGCTCCACGGCCTCGACCGGATGTCCTGGGCGGTCACGGCCTATCTGCTGACCTCCACCGTCGCCCTCCCGCTCCACGGCAAGCTGGGCGACCTCCGGGGCCGCAAGACCGTCTTCCTCTGCGCCGTCGCCGTCTTCGTCGCCGGCTCCGCCCTCGCCGGCTGGTCGCACACCATGGACCAGCTCATCGCCTTCCGCGCGATCCAGGGCGTGGGCGCCGGAGGGCTGATGATCGGCGTCCAGGCCGTCGTCGCCGACCTCGTCCCGCCCCGGGAGCGCGGCCGCTACATGGGCGCCATCGGCGCCGCCTACGGACTCGCCTCGGTCGCCGGCCCCCTGCTCGGCGGCTTCTTCACCGACCGGACGTCCTGGCGCTGGTGCTTCTACGTCAACGTCCCCTTCGGGCTGATCACCCTCGCCGTCGTCGCCGGGGCGCTCCACCTCCCCGGGTACCCGCGCCGGGCCCGCTTCGACGTCCTGGGGGCGCTGCTGCTGACGGCCTGCTCGACCTGCGTCGTGCTGCTCACCACCTGGGGCGGCACCACCTACGGCTGGACCTCCCGGACCGTCCTCGGACTGGCCGCCGGCGCGCTCGGCACCGCCCTGCTCTTCGTCATGGTCGAGCACTTCGCCGCCGAACCCATCATCCCCCCGCACCTCTTCCGCGACTCCGTCTTCACCGTCACCACGCTCGTCGGCGCGGTCACCGGGGTGGCCCTCTTCGGCGCGGCCGGCTATCTGCCCACCTTCCTCCAGATGGTCGACGGCGTGGGCGCCACCGAGTCCGGGCTGCTGATGCTGCCCATGATGGGCGGCATCGTCGTCGCCTCGCTCGTCGCCGGCCACCTCATCAGCCGAACGGGCCACTACAAGCTCCTGCCCATCCTCGGCGGCGCGCTCTCCGCCGAAGGCATGTACCTGCTGTCCCACCTGGACGTCCAGACCGGCCGGCTGGTCTACAGCCTCTGGATGGCCATCCTCGGCGTCGGCATCGGCCTCGCCCTGCCCGTCCTCGTCCTGGCCGTGCAGAACTCCGCGCACCCCGCCGACCTCGGCAGCGCCACCAGTGCCCACAACTACTTCCGGCAGATCGGCGGCTCGATCGGCGCGGCCGTCTTCGGCACCCTCTTCGCCCACCGCCTCGAGCGGGCGCTCGCCGCCGAACTGCCGCCCCGCACCGGGCTCCCGGCACCGGACTCCCTCACCCCCCAGCTGGTGCACGCCCTGCCCGCCCCCCTGCGCGACGGCTACATCCGGGCCTACGCCGACGCCATGCCGCGGATCTTCCTCTACCTCGTACCGGTGCTCATCGTGGGCTTTTTGCTCGCCTTCCTGCTGAAAGAGAAACCACTGGTGTCCCACAACGCAGCCGAAGCCGCCATCCCCTCCGCGCGCACCGTCCTCCCCCCGGCCGAGCCCCCGCACTTCGTCGCGGGCATCCCCGTCACCGGCGCCGTCCAGCACCACGACGGCACCACCGTGCCGCGCGCCGCGCTCACCCTCATCGACATCCAGGGACGCCAGATCGGCCGCGGCGCCAGCGGGGAGGACGGCCGGTACGCGCTGAGCACCCCCGGCACCGGCAGCTATGTACTGATCGCCGCCGCCGGCGGCCACCAGCCGCAGGCCGTCACCGTCACCGTCGGGGAACGGCCCGTCGAGCTCGACGTCGTCCTCGGCGGGGCCGGACGGCTGGCCGGCACCGTCACCACCGCCGACGGCACACCCGTGCGCGAGGCGCTCGTCACCCTGACCAATGTGCACGGCGAGGTCGTCGCCTCCACCCGCACCGGCCCCGACGGCGGCTACGTCATCGACGAACTCGTCGCCGGCGAGTACACCCTCGCGTGCAGCGCCCCCGCCTTCCGGCCCGCCGCCCTGCCCGTGAGCGTCCAGTCCGCCCGGGAGACCCGCCAGGACATCGAACTCGCGGGCGGCGCCGTCCTGCGCGGCACTGTACGGGCCAGCGGCGGCCGGCCCGTCGAGGACGCCCGCGTCACCCTGCTGGACGCCGCGGGCAACGTCGTGGACTCCGCCATCACCGGCGCCGACGGCACCTTCCGTTTCGTCGACCTCTCGGCGGGCGAGTACACGGTCGTCGCCGCCGGCTACCCGCCCGTCGCCACCGTCCTCCAGGTCGCGGGCGGCGGCCGCACCGAACGGGACCTCCAGCTGGGGCACGCCGACTGAAACGCCGGCTGAAACAACGGATTGAGCACACCGGTCCCGGGGAAGGCGCGCCCCCGGCGGGGGCGAACGCGCCCCGGCGCGGGGGCTCTTCACCGAATACCGCACCCCCGGTCCTTCCGGGGGCCTACGGTGGAGGACGGTGGCGAAGATCTGGCGTACGTGTACGAAGGAGCAACCGCCCATGGAGCCTGGCACGCCGGAGTCCGCCCCCGCGTGGCGACGGCCCGTCCCGGGGCGGATCCCGCTCGCGGTGGCCGTGGTCGGCGCCACGGGGCTGGTCACCCACTGGAGCTCGGGAGCGAGCCGGCTGTTCGGGCACGGCCGGGAAGAGGCCCTGGGCCGCCCCGCCGGGGACCTCATGCCCATATGCGGCGCGTTCTCCGGGCTGCCCGGCCACCCCAGCGCCGGACGCGCCCGCTGCGACGTCCCCGGGCGCGGCCGGATCGACGTCCTCTGGTGGGCCTACCCCCTGGTGGACTGCGGCACCGCACGGCTCCTCGTGCTCGCCGCCGAGGACGAGCCCGGTGGGACGGGCCCCGGCGTGGCGGGCCCCGGCGTGGCGGGCTCCGGCAGCGCGGAGGGCCGTCGTGTCGGCCGTGAACTCGCCGCGCCCGGGTTCACCCCGCACACCGCCTTCCCCGACGCCGAGGAGCTCGCCCGGCGCTTCCCCGACATCCTGCCCGCCATGGGGCCCGCGACGAGCGGGCGCGTCGTCTCCCAGGTACTGGAACTGGGCTATCCGGTCCTGGAGTTCAACCGGCTCCGCCAGGTGCCCGTCACCCCGGACTGGGGCGTGCCCCGGCGCGCCGAGCGCCGGTCCGGGCACGCCCGGACCGCGCGGGCGGCCACGGCGGGAGAGCCCGGCAGAGCCACGGCCGACGCCGGTCCCGCCGCCGGCTCTGTGCCCGGCCTCGAACACGCGGCCGTGCGCGAGCGCCTGGAGTTCCTCAACGAGGTCAGCGGCAGCATCGGCACCTCCCTGGACCTGGAGCGCACCATCCGCGAGGTCACCAGCGCGGCCGTGCCCCGCTTCGCGGACTTCGCCGGGACGCACCTGCGCGCCGCCGTCCTCGCCGGCGAGGGCTTCCCCGACGGCCCGCCCGACGTCACCACCGTCTGGCACCGCGTCTGGGTCGAGCACAACGACGAGCCGGGCCGCTGGGACGACACCGTCCCCGTCGGCGAGGCCATCGCCTTCCCCGAGCACACCCCGTTCTTCCGCTGCATGGTCACCGGCGAGCCCGTGCTCATCCCCCGGATCGGCGAGGAGCTCGGGGAGCGGATCTCCGCCCAGTTCGAGAAGCGGGACCTGCGGCCCCTCATCAACGAGCGCTCCCTGCTGGTGGTGCCCCTCAAGGCCCGGAACGTCGTGCTCGGCTTCATGGTGCTCCTGCGCCGCGCCGACCGCGCGCCCTTCGACGACATGGACCGCACCACCGGCGCCGAACTCGCCGCCCGCGCCGGGCTCGTCCTCGACAACGCCCGGATGTACACCCACCAGGAGAACGTCGCCGACACCCTCCAGGACAGCATGCTGCCGCAGCTCACCCCGCGCATGCCGGGCTGCGACACCGCCACCCGCTATCTGCCCGGCACCCGCCTGGGCCGGGTCGGCGGCGACTGGTTCGACACCATCAAGCTCCCCGGCTCCCGCACCGCCCTCGTCGTCGGCGACGTCATGGGCCACGGCCTCCACTCCGCCGCCATGATGGGCCAGCTGCGCACCGCCGTGCAGACCATGGCCGCCCTCGACCTGCCGCCCGGGCAGCTGTTACGCCGGCTCGACGACCTCGCCCAGCGGCTCGGCGAGCACTACCTGGCCACCTGCCTCTACGCGGTCTACGACCCCATCCGCTCCGAGCTGACCATCGGCAACGCCGGGCACATCCCGCCGGTGCTCGTCCGGGCCGAGGACGGGCGCAGCCGGCTGCTGGAACTGCCCACCGGAGCGCCCATAGGCGTGGGCGGGGTGCCCTTCGAGACGGCCACGGTCCGGGTGGCCCCCGGGGACCGGCTGGTGCTGTGCACCGACGGTCTGGTGGAGGTGCGCGGGCAGGACATCGGCGCGGGCCTGGCCGCGCTGTGCGAGTCCGCCGCTCATCCCGCCGCGTCCATGGACGACGCCTGCGACACCATCATCCGCGCCCTCAACACCCGCGGCGGCCGCGACGACGACGTGGCCCTGCTCATGGCCCGCCTCAACGGCATCCCGCCCGCCCACGTGGCCGAATGGGAGCTGGCGCCCGAGCCCCGTGAGGTGCCCCGCGCCCGGCGGCTGGTGCGCGAACAGCTGGCCGCCTGGGGCCTGGACGGCGCGGCGGCCACGGCGGAGACCCTGGCCGGCGAGGTCGTCGGCAACGCCGTCCGCCACGCCCGCACCGGCCGGGTGGGGCTGCGCCTGGTGCGGACGGACATGCTGCTGTGCGAGGTCACGGACGACGACCACACGCTTCCGGCCCTGCTGAGCACCGGAGAGGAGGACGAATACGGGCGCGGGCTGCGGGTAGTGAGTGCACTGGCGCGCGAATGGGGCGCCAGTCACTCGGGACGGGGGAAGACGGTGTGGTTCGAGCAGCCGCTGATGCGCCCATGAGCGTGACGGAACGTTACTTGAACGCGTGGGAGGGCTACTGGGGAGCCTCCTCCGGAGCACCGGGCGAGGCGATCTGGGACTCCGACCCGGAGGCCGCCGCCGAGGCGCATCCCGCGCTGCTGGCGCTCCCCGGCGAACTCCCTCTTCCCGTCGTCGACCTGGGCTGCGGCAACGGCACCCGGACCCGCTGGCTGGCCGGGCACTTCCCGCGCGCGATCGGCGTCGACCTGTCCCGGGCGGCGGTGGAGCACGCCCGCCGCGCGGACCCGGAGGGGCTCGCCTCGTACGAGCGGCTGGACCTGGTGGACACGGCGGCGGTGCGGGCCCTTCACGAGCGCCTGGGTGACAGCCATGTGCATCTGCGGGCGGTCATCCATCAGAGCGATCCCGAGGACCGGCCGGCCGTCGCGGCGGCGGTCGCGGAGCTCGTCGGCGCCCGGGGCCGGGCCTTCGTGGCGGAGCTCGAACCGGCCGCCAAGGACGTCATCGCGGAGGCGTCCGGGGCGTCCGGGGCCTCCGGGGCCTCCGGCGGCACGGCGGAGAAGTTCCGGCGCGTCTTCGAGCACGACCTGCGGCCGGCCGCCGCGTCCGGCGGCGAGGTGGCCGGGCTGCTGCGCGGGGCGGGGCTCGCGGTCCTCGCCGAGGGGCGGACGGAGCTGGCCATGACCGGCTTCCACCCGGACGGCAGGCGGATCATGCTGCCCGCCCACTGGTTCGTGGCGGGCCGCGCCGGAGCACCGGCCCGGGGAGACGGCTGAGCAGCCTGCGCCACCTGTTCCGGTACGGACGACCGGAGTTATCCACAGGCCTGGCCGGGGTGTTCACGGACGCGTAACGTGACGGGGCATGAAGATCCTGATCTCCGCGGGCAGGGCGGGGGCCACCGGCGTCCGGGTGAACGGGGCGTGGGCGGGCGAGGGCCTGCCGGATTCACCGGCCGACGGCGCATACGGTGTGCTGATAGTGCCGGTGGCTGGTGACGATCGTCATGGACGGGGCAATCCGCCGCTCCAGGGTGTCACGGCCGTCGCGCCGGTCGCGGTGGAGGAGCGGAATGGCTGCTGAGGAAACGCGCGGGGGCGACAGGGTCGACAGAATCGACGAGCGGGCGCTGGACGAGGTGGTGCGCTTCACCTCGGACCTCATCCGCATCGACACCACCAACCGGGGCGGTGGCGACTGCCGGGAGCGGCCGGCCGCCGAGTACGTCGCCCAGTGGCTGGCCGAAGTGGGCATCGAGCCGGTGCTGCTGGAGAAGGAGCCCGGCCGCACCAATGTGGTCGCACGCGTGCCCGGCCGCGATCCGGGCGCGGAGGCCCTGCTGGTCCACGGCCATCTGGACGTGGTCCCGGCGGAGCCCGCCGACTGGACCGTGCACCCCTTCTCGGGCGAGGTCCGGGACGGGGTGGTGTGGGGCCGGGGCGCGATAGACATGAAGAACATGGACGCGATGGTCCTGGCCACCGTCCGGGCCTGGGCCCGGGCCGGGGTGCGCCCGCCGCGTGACATCGTGCTGGCCTTCACCGCCGACGAGGAGGACAGCGGGGTGCCCGGCGCGGGCTTCCTCGCCGACGAGCACGCCGTGCTCTTCGAGGGCTGTACGACCGGGATCAGCGAGTCCGGCGGGTACACCTTCCACGCCGACGGGGGCCTGCGGCTGTATCCGGTGGGCGCGGGGGAGCGCGGCTCCGCCTGGCTGAAGCTGACCGCGCGGGGCACCGCCGGGCACGGCTCGAAGATCAACCCGCGGAACGCGGTCGTCAATCTGTCCGCGGCGATCACCCGGATCGGGGAGTACCGCTGGCCGGTGCGGCTTACCCCGACGGTCCGGGCCGCGCTGCGGGAGATCGCGGCCGTGCACGGCATCAGCGTCGACGTGGACGCCCCCGGCTTCGATCTGGACGAACTGCTGGCCAAGCTCGGCAAGGCGGCCGCCCTGGTGGCCGCGACGGTCCGCAACAGTGCCAACCCGACCATGCTGGACGCCGGTTACAAGATCAACGTCATCCCGGGGATCGCCGTCGGCTTCGTCGACGGGCGGACGGTGCCGGGCGGTGACGAGGAGTTCCGCGCCACCATGGACCGGCTTACCGGGCCCGACGTGGAGTGGGAGCTCCACCATGGGGAGGTCGCGCTCCAGGCGCCGGTGGACGCCCCGGTGTTCGAGAGGATGCGGGCGGCGATCGAGACGTTCGACCCGGAGGGGCATGTGGTCCCCTTCTGTATGTCCGGTGGCACGGACGCCAAGCAGTTCTCCCGCCTGGGCATCGTCGGCTACGGCTTCTCGCCGGTCCGGCTGCCGGAGGGCTTCGACTACCAGGCGATGTTCCACGGCGTCGACGAGCGGGTGCCCGTCGAGGCGCTGCATTTCGGCGTCCGGGTGCTCGACCAGTTTTTGATGAGCACGGCTTGATGAGCACGGCTTGATGAGCAGCACAGCTGATCAGTTCTCTTGAGGAGGCGTAGCAATCATGGTGTCCACGGCGCCCTATGGAGCCTGGCGGTCCCCGATCGACGCCGCGCTCGCCGCGGCGCACGACGGCCGGCCGGAGTTCGTGGGCACGGTCGGTGACGAAGTGTGGTGGGTGGCCTCCCGCCCGGCGGAGGGCGGCCGGTCGACCCTGGTGCGGCGGCGCTCCGGCGGCGAGGAGGGTTCCGCCCTGGAGGCGCCGTGGAACGTCCGCAGCCGGGTCATGGAGTACGGCGGCTGTCCTTGGGCGGCCGTGCCCCGGGAGACCGGGGGGCCGCTGGTGGTCTTCGTCCACTTCGCGGACCAGCGGCTGTACGCGTGGGAGCCGGACGGCCCGGCGGGCGCCGCGCCCCGGCCGCTGACCCCGCTGTCGGACGTGGGCGGCGGGCTGCGCTGGGCGGATCCGGTGCTGCTGCCGGAGCGCGGCGAAGTGTGGTGCGTGCTGGAGGAGTTCACGGGGGAGCGGACGGATGAGCTGCGGCGGCTGATAGCCGCCGTGCCCCTGGACGGCTCGGCCGCCGGGGACCGCGCGGCGGTGCGCGAGCTCACCGGTGACGGCAGCCGTTTCGTCACCGGGCCCCGGCTCTCCCCGGACGGCCGGCGGGCGGCGTGGCTGGCCTGGGACCACCCCCGGATGCCCTGGGAGGGCACGGAGCTGAAGGTCGCCGAGGTCACGGAGGCCGCAGGCGGCGCCCTGCTGACGGGCGCGCGGACCGTGCTGGGCGGTGCGGCGGAGGCCGTCGCCCAGGTGGAGTGGGCGCATGACGGGTCGCTGCTCGCGGTGTCGGACCGTACGGGGTGGTGGAATCCGTACCGGGTGGACCCGGAGACGGGGGAGAGCGTCAATCTCTGCCCGCGCGAGGAGGAGTTCGGGGGTGCGCTGTGGCGGGCCGGGATGCGCTGGTTCGCCCCGCTGGCCGGGGGGCTGATGGCCGTCGTCCACGGCCGGGGCGCCCAGCGCCTGGGGATCCTCGACCCCGAGACCGGGGAGCTGGTGGACGCCGCCGGGCCGTGGACCGACTGGCTCGCGACCCTGGCGGCCGACGGCTCCCGGGTCGTCGGCGTCGCCGCCAGCCCGCGCAGCGGATACGAGGTGGTGGAGCTCGACGTCTGCACGGGCAGGGCCCGTGCGATCGGCGCCCGGCACCGGGACGCCGTGGACCCGGCCTACTATCCCGAGCCCCTGATCCGTATCTTCACCGGGCCGGACGGGCGGGAGGTCCACGCCCAGGTCTATCCGCCGCACAGCCCCGACCACTCGGCTCCCGTCGACGAGGTGCCGCCGTTCGTGGTGTGGGCGCACGGCGGGCCCACCGGCCGGGCGCCGCTGGCGCTCGACCTGAAGATCGCCTACTTCACCTCTCGGGGCATCGGCGTGGTCCAGGTCGACTACGGCGGCTCCACCGGCTACGGCCGTGCCTACCGCGACCGGATCAAGGAGCGGTGGGGCGTGGTGGACGTGGAGGACTGCGCGGCCGTCGCGGAGGCGCTGGCCGAGGAGGGCGGCGCCGACCGGGCCCGGCTGGCGATACGCGGCGGCAGCGCGGGCGGCTGGACGACGGCCGCCTCGCTGGTGGCCACGGACCTCTATGCCTGCGGGGCGGTCTGCTTCCCGGTGCTGGACCTGCCGACCATGGTGGCGGGCGGCACCCATGACCTGGAGTCGCGCTATTCGGAGTATCTGGTCGGTCCGCTCGCCGAGGTCCCCGAGCGTTACCGGGAGCGCTCGCCGATATCCCGGGCGGACCGGCTCACCGCCGCCTTCCTGCTGATCCAGGGCATGGACGACCCGGTCTGCCCGCCCGGGCAGGGCGAGCGGTTCCTGGCGGCGGTCGAGGGCCGGGGCGTGCCGCACGCGCACCTCGCGTTCGAGGGCGAGGGCCACGGCCTCCGCGAGCAGCGCAACATCGTGCGCGCGCTGGAGGCGGAACTCTCCCTCTACGCCCAGACCTTCGGGATGGAGGTGCCGGGCATACCCGTCCTGGAGCTCGTCAAGTGACGCGCTCGTGACCGACGCGACCGACGTGACCTACGCCGCCCGGGCCGGCTGGGCGGCGGCGGGCCGGCGCGGCGCGGGGACCACGACGGGGGAGCCGTCGCCGGGGGCGGCGAGGATGTCCGACTCGACCCCGTAGAGCTCGCGGACGAGGGCGGCGTCCACGACCTCGCGGGAGGGGCCGTGGGCGACGACGCGCCCGTCCCGCATGGCCACGATCACATCGGCGTAGCGGGCGGCGCTCGCCAGGTCGTGGAGGACCATCATGACTGTGCGGCCCGTCGCGGCGACCTCGCGGACGAGTTCCAGGACGTCGACGGCGTGCCCCAGGTCGAGGGCGCTCGTCGGCTCGTCGAGCAGCACGACGGGCGTCTCCTGGGCGAGGACCATGGCCAGCCAGCACCGCTGGCGCTGGCCGCCGGAGAGCTGGTCGAGCCGACGCCCGGCCAGGGCGGCGGTGCCGGTGGCCTCCAGCGCCTCCTCGACGGCCCGCTCGTCCTCGCGCGACCACTGGCGGAAGAGGCCCTGGTGGGGGTGGCGGCCGTAGCGGACGAGCCCGCCGACGGTCACGGCCTCGGGCGCCTGCGGCGACTGGGGGAGCAGCGCGATGCGGTGCGCCGCCTTGCGGGGGGTGAGCCGCCAGATGTCGGCATCGCCGATCCGGACCGTGCCGGAGTCCGGCTGGTGCAGCCGGGCGATGGAGCGCAACAGGGTGGACTTGCCGCAGCCGTTGGGCCCCACGACGGCGACGACCTGCCCCTCGGGGACGGTCAGGTCCACACCGTGCACGACCGGGTGGCCGGGGTATCCGGCGGTGAGCTGTTCGACGACGAGTCGCATGAGGTTAGCCTAACCTAATGGCCGACATCTGTTTCCCTCGGGTTTTCCCCTGCCCTCTTGGTCTCCTTGGATTTTGACGGGGCGCCTGATTGTCCGGGTGCACGTCAATTCCCCCTGGTGAAGATGTTGTGTAAGGTAAGGCTTACCTTAATTCGAGTGGAATGGGGGAAACCGCTGTGGAGCAGTCCGCACTGGCCGGCCGGATCGCGCTGGTCACCGGCGCCGGGCAGGGCATAGGCGAGGCCGTGACCCGGGCCCTGGTCGCCCAGGGAGCGCGGGTCGCGGCCGTTGACGCGACGCAGGAAGGCGTCAAGGCGCTCGAGACGGAATACGGCACCGAAAAGGTGACCCACTACACCGCCGACGTCTCCGACAGCCGGGCCGTCGAGGCCGTCTTCGAGGATGTCGAGCGCACCGCCGGGCCGCTCGACATCCTTGTCAATGTCGCGGGAGTGCTGCGGACTTCGCCCGTCGTCGAGATCACCGACGAGGACTGGCGGCGCACCTTCGACGTCAACTCCACCGGTGTCTTCAACACCTCCCGCGCCGCCGCCCGCCGGATGAGCGAGCGCCGCTCCGGGTGCATCGTCACCGTCGGCTCCAACGCCGCTGGAGTGCCGCGCACCAGCATGGCCGCGTACGCCGCCTCCAAGGCCGCCGCCACCATGTTCACCAAGTGCCTCGGGCTGGAGCTGGCCCGCAGCGGGGTCCGCTGCAACGTCGTCTCGCCCGGTTCCACGGACACCGCGATGCAGCGCTCCCTGTGGTCCGGCGACGAGCCGCCCGCCCGCGTCATCGACGGCGACCCCGGGTCGTACCGCGTCGGCATCCCCCTCGGCCGGATCGCCGAGCCCTCCGACATCGCCGACGCCGTCCTCTTCCTGGTCTCCGACCGCGCCCGGCACATCACGATGCACGACCTCTACGTAGACGGCGGCGCCACCCTTCGCGCCTAGCGGTTTGTGGGCAATCGTCCCGCAGGGCGGGACGGGTGGGCGCAAACCGCCCACCGGGTCGCACCCGTCCCTCGACATCGCCCCCACCCGGCCGTCGCCACCCACAAACGCGGCGGCGACCACCCCCTCAAC
>NZ_JAILXP010000242.1 GCF_020740895.1 Streptomyces sp. UNOB3_S3
CCCCCTGCCTGGCACCGCCCCGACCACCACGCCCCGGGAGGAAGCCGTGCACCACGACCCCGAGCCCTACGAGACCGAAGCAGACGACCCCGACGAGTACGAGCGCCCGGACGAGGACGGCACGCTTTACGAGGACGAGTACGACATCGACCCGGAACACGAACTCCCCGACGTGACCGAGGTGGTTCAGCTCGCCGAGCGCCCGTCGGAGAAACCGCGGGAACGCATCTCCCCCAGCGAAGCCCGGCGCGTCATGGAGGAAATCCTCGACGAATTCGAAGCCGAGGGCCGCACCATCGTCCGGCCCAACGACTTCATGCGGCACTGCGACCGCCACGGCCGCTCCCGCTCCTGGGTCTCCGGACAAGTCGCCGCCTTCATCATGGCCGGCCGCCTCACCGAAACCGGCGAGACCGGCGAATACCGCATCGTCCGCGACGACGAGGCCGCCTGACCGGCCTGACACGTCAGACGCGTCTGACGACTCTGACGCCAGCGGTCCCCAACGCGCAGGTCACACGTGCGCGCGAGCCCCCGTCAGACGCGTCTGACACCCACTCCCTGACGTCCCTGACACCCACCAGCCATCCCGAACCCCGACTCGCTACGGCCACCTCGGTGTCTCATTTTGCCCTGGCCCAGCGCGCGTGCGCGTACGCGCGAATACCGGTTCCCACCGATTTGCGTCTCGCCCACACGCTCAAAAAACTCACGCGCGGAAAGGTGCCACATTTTTGGAGGCTGCCCCGTCTCCAAGAGTGAGGGCACTGCGAGACGCAGTGACCACTCCCCGCCACCGATGCGTCGATAGGAGACAGGACCCCCGATGTCCGTGCCGCCCCACGAGCGCGAAACCGTGCACACGGCCGCCCTGAAATACGCGCTGGCCGCTGCCAATAAGGGCCTGGGGGTGTTCCCGCTCTCACGAACGAAACTCCCCGCCGTCCGCTCCCCGCACCGCGACGAGAAGGCGGCAACCCGCCGCTGCCGCGGCGAGTGCGGCCGGATCGGCCACGGCGTGCACGACGCCACTACCGACCCCAGCGCCATCCGCGCCCTGTTCGCCGCCGCCCCGTGGGCCTCGGGCTACGGCATCGCCTGCGGACGGCCCCCGCACCACCTGATCGGCATCGACCTGGACGTCAAGCACGACCAGGACGGCATCACCGCCTTCACTGACCTCGCGGACGCCCACGGCTTCACGATCCCCGACACGGTGACCGTGCTGACCCCGAGCGGCGGCCAACATCGCTGGTTCTCCGGCCCTGCTGATGTCCACATGCCCAACTCCGTGGCCAAGCTCGCCCCGGGCATCGATGTACGCGGCACCGGCGGGTACCTGGTCGGCCCCGGTTCCCTCACCACCGCCGGCCGCTACGTGCTCGCCCCGGAGTCACCGCGGCTGCCCGCCGAGCCCGTTCCCGAGCAGCTGCAGACGCTGCTCATACCGGCGAAGCCGCAATCAGCAGCACCTTCGCGCTGCCCGGCAGGGACCTCGGGCTCGCGCGCCACCGCACTGGTTCGGTTCGTCCTCGACGCCACGCCCGGCGGCAAGGAGGGCGCTGGGCGCAACGACCGCCTGTACTGGGCCGCCTGCCGCGCCTACGAGACCGGCGGTCCGGACGCCCACGGCATCGCCGCCGCGCTCGTCGACGCGGCCCTCCACGTCGGCCTGCCCGAGGCCGAAGCCCGCGCCACCGTCGCTTCCGCCGCCCGCAACGCCCGCCGGGGTGTCGCGTGACCACCGAGCACGACCGCACCGCCCCCAGCAGCAACGACGACCTGGCGCGCCGGCTCCTGAACGACAACGGCGTCGACCCCGACAAGAAAGGCCCTTCCCAGGCCACGCAGCTGGCCGCTCTGGCTCGCGAGCGCTACGAGCTGTTCATGTCCGACGACGGCCGCCCGTACGGCATCACCACCGGCGGCCCGAACATCGCCCTTCCGTTGCGCGGCAAGGCCGGTCTGCGCTCGCAACTGGCCCGCGTCTTCGCCGACACCCACGGCGGCACCGTCCCCTCCCAGTCGGCCCTGGCCGACGCCATGACCGTCCTCGAAGGAGTCGCCTCCATGGCCGACCCCCGCACTCCCCAGCTGCGCGTCGCCCGCCACGGCGAGCGCATCATCGTCGACCTGGGCACCACCGACGGCCGTTGCGTGGCCATCGGTCCGGACGGTTGGGAACGCCTCCCCGCCTCCCCCGTCGTCTTCCGCCGCTCCGGCGCCATGAAGCCCCTGCCCGAACCCATCCGCGCCGGCGACGGCCTCGCCCGCCTCCGGGACCTGCTCAACACCACCGAGGACGGCTTCCGCCTCCTGGCCGCCTGGCTCATCGCCGCGTTCATCCCCGACCTGCCCCACCCGATCCTCGCCTTCCGCGGCGAACAGGGCACCGGCAAGTCCAAGGGCGCTGCCATGGTCATCGGCATCGTCGACCCCTCCGGCGCCCCCAAACGCACCGCACCCCGCGACCTGAAGTCCTGGGCCGTGCAGGCGTTCAACTCCTGGGCCATCTGCCTGGACAACATCTCGATCGTCCCGGACTGGCTCTCCGACGCCCTGTGCCGCGCCGTCACCGGCGACGGCATCGTCGACCGCGCGCTGTACACCGACGACGACGTGGTCGTACTCGAGTTCCGGCGCGTCCTGGCCATGACAACCATCGACGCCGGAGCCCTGGCCGGCGACCTCGCCGAGCGGCTCCTGACGATCGAACTCCAGCTCATCCCCGACCACAAACGCCGTGAGGAAGCCGAACTCGACCAGGCCTACGCCGACGCCCACCCGGCCATCCTCGCCAGCCTCTTCGACCTCCTCGCCCAAGTCCTCAAGGTCCTGCCGGACATCCAGCTCACCGAGCGGCCGCGCATGGCCGACTTCGCCCGCGTCCTGGCCGCCGTCGACCACGTCACCGGCTGGAACACCCTCGCCTCCTACAAGGCCACCGCCGCCGACGCGGTCGCCGACGTCCTCGACGGCGAACCCTTCGCCCAGGCCGTCGTCGACCTCGTCCGCGCAGCCGGCCCCGACGGACTCACCGTCACGGCCGCCCAGCTGCTGGAGTCCGTCACCGCCCCGGAGAAGCTGCCGAAGAAGTGGCCCAAGGACCCGACCCGCGCCGCCGGACATCTCAAGCGCCTCGCGCCCGCCCTGCGCACCGTCGGCATCAACGTCGACGACTCCCAGCGCCAGCCCGACGGCAACCGCTCGCGCCTCTACCGCCTCACAGGGACAGAGAGGTACCGCAATTCAGCACCCGGAGCGCCCGCAGCACCCGGAACCACCTCTGACCTGCAGGAACCTCCGGGTGCTAGCACGGCCCCCAGCACCCGCACGAGCACCCGCAGCACCCGCGAACCCACCACCAACGGCACCCCATCGGGTGCTGCGGGCGCTGGACCGGGCGCTGCACCGTCCACAGCACCCGCAAGCCACACAGCCTCTGACCAGCCCGAACACCCCTCTCCGGGTGCTGCGGGTGTTCCGGGTGCTGAATTGCGGCACCTCTCTGCTGCCGCCGCCCCGCCGTCACCCTGCTGCGCCGAGTGCGACACCCCACTCGCCGACTTCCTGATCACCGCCGGCCAGAACACCCACCCCGGCTGCGACCCCGGCCTCGCCCCCAGGAGCTGACCGTGCGCATCCGCCTCCACGGCACCGAGGACGAGTGCCGCCGCACCGCCGACCGCCTCGCCGAGGTCCTGGACGTCCTCGACACCAGCCGCATCTACCCGGACCGCCCGCCGAGCCGCCTGGTCCGCATGTACCTGACCGCCAACCCGCCTGCCGAGAAGGAGTAAGTCCCCGTGTCCCGCGTCCGCCGCGAACCGCACCTGAAGCTCGCCGAGGTCCTCGACGAACTGGGCATGTCCCGAGCCGCCTTCTACCGCATGCGCGCCCGGGGGAAATCCCCGAAGTGCATCAAACTCCCCAACGGCCAACTCCGTTTCCGTCGCGCCGACGTCGATCAGTGGCTCACCAGCTGCGAGGAGACGCTCGATTGCTGACCTACGACGTCGACATCTGGGGCATCCGTCAGCGCAAGGGGCGCACGAAGCCGTACGAGCTCCGCTGGCGGACAGGCGCCCGGCCTCACTCGAAAAGCTTCCGGACCAAGGAGCAGGCCGATGGCCGACGGGCCGAGCTGCTGATTGCCCTGCGTAACCGACAGCAGTTCGACATCGACACCGGCCTGCCGGCCTTCGAGTTGGCGGACCTGGAGATGCCGACGTGGTACCAGCACGCCTGCACTTACGCCCTGATGAAGTGGCCAAAGAGCTCGGCCAAGCACCGCGCCAGCATCGCCGAGGCACTGCGCATCGTCACACCGGTGCTCGTCTCATCGGACCGGGGCGTTCCGGACCCCGGGCTCGCACGGAGGGCCCTGCGTGACTGGGCCTTCCGCATAGTGAGGAATGACCGCGGCGAGCTTCTCGCCCGGAAGGACGTCGAAACGCCGCCGGACGATATAGCCGTAGCACTCGCCTGGTTCGCCCGGAACTCCCTCAAGGTGAACGAGGCGGTGAGGCCCCGGAACCTGCGCCCCGCGCTGGATGCCCTGTGTCTGAAGCTCGACGGGGCAACGGCAGCGGACAACACCATCAGGCGGAGGTACAACGTGGTCAGCAACGCGCTGCGTTACGCGATCGAACTGGAGTTCCTTGCGGCCAACCCTCTGTCCAAAGTCGACTGGGAGCCGCCGAAGACCGATGACGAGATCGACTTCCGGTACGTTCCCGACCCCGAACTCTCACGCGAACTGATCGACGCCGTAGGAAAACTGGGCCCCCGTGGCGAGCATCTCAAGACCTTCTTCGGTGGCATCTACTACGCCGGGACCCGGCCAGGCGAAGGAGCAGCTCTCAAGGAAACAGATTTCGTCCTACCGGAGGAGGAGGAAGACGGCACCCAGCCGTGGGGGGAAGTGCTCGTCTCCGAGAGTCACGCCGAGGTGGGTTCCGCTTGGACCGATGGCGGCAAGCCACATGACGAACGCGGCCTGAAGCACAGAGCCCGAAACGCAGTCCGCTCCGTTCCCATCCCACCGGTGTATGTACGCATGGTGCGCGAACACATCAGGGTCCACGGGACCGCTCCGGACGGCCGGCTCTTCCGGGCGGCCGGCGGAGGGCGTGTCCGGTCGACCGAGTACTGCGATCTATGGGGCCAAGCCCGCGAGATGGTGCTCAGCCCGGAAGACGTCAAGACCCCACTCGCAGAAGTCCCGTACTCGCTGCGCCTCGCCGGCATCTCCTTGTGGATCAAGGCAGGCGTGGACCCCGTGGAGGCCGCCCGCCGGGCGGGGCACAGCTTCGCCGTGCTGTCCCGCTTCTACGCGAAGATCCTGCGCGGCGCTCAGCGTGTAGCCAACGCCCTCATCGATCGCGCACTCGCCGGACAACGCTGAGCTTGTGCTTACGGTCCGTGTGGCTGACCGCTTCAGGACGACTGTTACGGTTACGGATTGTGACTGAGCTGCTTCCTGAGTTTCCGTACCACCCCGACCCCGTCGCCACGGGCGTGGTGGTTCCTTCTGGTGCGGCCTGTATCTGCTGTGGGCGGGAACGCGGGTACATCTACAGGGGGCCGGTCTACGCGGCTGAGGAGCTCGTGGGCCGGCTGTGCCCGTGGTGCATTGCGGACGGCAGAGCCGCAAAACGGTTCGACGCCCATTTCACAGCGGGAACGTGCCTGGGCGACGACGTGCCCCTTGAGGTCTTCGCGGCCGTAGACAGGCGCACCCCGGGATTCACCGTGTGGCAGGAACCCCAGTGGTTCTTCCACTGCGGCGACGGTGCCGCGTTCCTGGGCGTGGTCGGGGCCGCCGAACTCGCCGCTCACCCCGACGCACTGGAGACGCTTCGAAAGGAGACGGCCAGTCGGGGCTGGTCGCCAGACCAGACCGAGCGCTACCTCGGCTCGCTGGACAAGGACGATCAGCCGACGGCGTATCTCTTCCGGTGCCGGTCCTGCGCGGCTCACCTTGCCTACTCTGACTGCCCGTGAGCGCACAGACAGGCGAGCGGTGCCACTCACCCAGGAGTTCGGTGTACGCGGACGGTGGTCCTGGCCCACACATGGCCCACACACGCTGGTCAACAGCGGGATACGGGCGAGCAGAGGTGAGACAGAGCGATGCGACAAGGGGTGCCCCTTCACGAGGGGCACCCCTTCTGACCTGCGCTAACGCGTGTCTGGCGGAGACTGTGGGATTTGAACCCACGGTGACATCGCTGCCACGACGGTTTTCAAGACCGTTCCCTTAGGCCGCTCGGGCAAGTCTCCCCGTGTCGGTACGACCTCCACCGACACGGGGGACAGCCTACCGGGTGGTGGCTCACGGTTGAGAGGGCTGGCCGCTGGTCGACCGAGGGGGGCCGGGGCCGGCGGGGTGCCCCGTTCGGTCAGGTGGACTTGGCTGTGGCCCGTACGCCGAAGTGGACATAGCGGCTGCCGTCCGGCAGGGCGTAGAAGACGACGGGTATCCAGGCGTCCTTGTCGTTGCGGCGGCCGGCGAAGACCGTCTTGGACGGGGTGTCCGAGACCGGGGTGAGGTGCCAGACGAGCGGTTCGAAGGTGCCCGCGAGTCCGTCGGCTCCCTCGTAGCGCAGCTGGAGCACGCCTTCGCCGGCTGTGTCAGCGGTGATGGTCATGAGGAAGCCCTCACGCTTGTACGTGCCGGTGAACGGCTCGGTGTCGACGGCCGGGTGGTTCTCGGCGGGTTCGAACCGGGGCATGGTGACTCCGGCGAACTCGGCGCTCAGTTCGCGGCAGAGGGCGTCGTAAACCTTGGGGGCGGCGCCTCCGCCGTTGGTGAGAAGGGCGATGGCGAGGCCCTTCTCCGGGATGGCGCGCAGGTAGGCGAGCTGGCCGAAGGTGCTGCCGTCGTGGCCGAAGCCGCATACGCCGTCCCAGTCGAACAGGCCCCAGCCCAGGCCCCAGTGGGCGCCGAGGAACCACTCGTCGGGCATCTCCACCTCGGGAGCGAGCATGGCCTCCACGGCCGCGGCCGAGAGCACCCGGGTGCCGTCCGGCGCCCTGCCTCCGTCGATGAAGAGCCGGGCGAAGCGGACCACGTCGGCGGCGGTGGCGCTGATGCCGCCGTACGGTCCCGCCGAGCGGGGCAGCATGTTCCACAGCGGGGTGGGGACCGGGTCCTCGCCGGGGTCGCCCATGTGTCCCATCGCGGCACGGAAGCGCAGCACTTCCTCGGGCAGCGTCATCGTCCGCTCGAGTCCGAGCGGGTCGCAGATCAGCTCCTTGAGCGCCTCGTCCCAGGTCCGGCCGGTGATCACCTCGACGATGCGGCCGAGGACGTTGTAGGCGGTGCTGGAGTACGACATGGTGGCGCCGGGCGGGTTGGTGAGCCCGACGTTCCTGGCGCTTTCGACATAGCGGGCCAGGCAGTCGTCGCCGCGGCCCGTGTCGTTGACGTGGTCGCCCTCGATCCCGCTGGTGTGGTTGAGCAGCTGGCGCGGGGTGACGGTCCGGGTGGCCTCGGCGTCGGCGACGGCGAAGCCGGGGAGGACGTCCACGACCGGCGCGTCCAGGTCCAGCTTGCCGGCGTCGGCGAGGCACATCACCATTGCGGCCGTGTAGCCCTTGCTGACCGAGCCGATCTGGAACACCGAGTCGGTGGTCGTCTCGACGCCGGTGCGGGTGTGGAGGATGCCGCTCGCCATCTCGTGGATCTCGCCGTCGGCGAGGACGGCCAGCACCGCCCCGGGGATGCGGTGCTCGGTGATCAGCTCGTCGAGCCGGGCCTGCCAGTGGTCCTGGTCGAACGTGCCCGGTGCGGCGGCCCTGCCCAGCGCCCGGTCCACGGCCTGGGCCGCCTCCCGGTCGACACGGTCCACGAGCTTGGCGACCTCCTCGTCCACGCGCTTTGAGAACTCTCCGTACGCATGCTTCGACATGACATCCTCTTCGGCTATCGGCGGTAGAGCGGTACGAGCGGTACGAATGCTGGAAAGGCGGCGCCGTTCTTCCTTAGCCGGCCTGCCGGGGCCGGCGGCCGGCGAGGGCCGTCAGCGAGGCCACGGTCATCCGCGGGGGACGCCGGAGGTCCCGGTCGGGACGGATGACCGGGCGGGCCAGGACCCGGACCAGAGCGCCGAGGACGAAGCCGTACACCGCCACCAGCCCGTGCCCGTTGGACTGGGCGAACCACAGGGTCAGGCCGGCGACCGGCACGGCGAGCGCGAGCAGCCGCTCCTTCGGAGCGCCGTCACGAACGCCGGCGCGCAGCAGGAGGGCGGCGGCCAGGGTCGCGGCGAGGAAGTAGGTGGCGCCCGAGCTCCCTGCGAAATTCCGGGGATCGGCGGTGGCCCGGCCGGACTCCCCGAAGAGGGCGTCGATGTGCTGCGGCAGGAGGATGCCCGCGGCGAACAGGCCCGCCATCAAGGGCGCGCCCCAGAACCACTCCGCGAGCGCGGCGACGACCACAAGGGTGGCGATGTTCCACGCCGCCCCGAAGAAGCCGCCGTTCTGCATGAAGACCGAGGTGACCACGCGCCACCAGCCCGACTTGCTCGGATCGTCGTCGAAGGCGTCCATCGCCCCCGACCAGCAGAGCTGGGTCACCACCGCACCGATCGCGATCACGGCCAGCCCGATCGCGGCCCAGGGCAGGCGGCGCCGGCCCACGGTGTCCGGCCCGATCAGGGCCATACCGGCCTTGAACATCAGCACCATCAGCCCCGCCGTGGTCACGTTGAACACGATCGCGCCCATCGCCGCCTCCATCCCCCTGTTTGACCTGCGATGACGATGACCTTAGCGGCAGTGGCGGGCGGATTCAAACACTGTTTGAAAACTGTGGATAGACTTGCCCCATGAAGCTGACCGCGGACCGGATCATCGACGCGGGCATGATCGTGTTCGCCGAATCGGGCTATCACGGACTGTCCATGCGAAAGGTGGCAGAGCGACTCGGCGCGCACGCCGGAAGCCTCTACTACCACGTGCCCAGCAAGAGCGCCCTGCTCCAGCTGATGGCGGACCGGCTGGCCCGCCAGGCCTACGAGGCCGGCACGGCCGCGCTGACCGCCCTTCCCGAACAGGCCGACTGGAAAATCCGGTTGGAGGCCCAGGCTGTCGCGCTACGCCACAGCGTCCGGCAACACCCGGGCGGTGCCGCCCTGTTCGCCGACAGCCCGAAGGTCCTCAGCACCGGAGCGCTGTCACTGATGGAACGGCTGTTGCAGACCCTGGTGGAAGCCGGAGTGCCCGAGGAGCAGCGCGGCGTCGCCGCCGACGCGCTGCTCAGCCACATCACCGGATTCGTGCTCCAGGAGCAGGGCGATCCGCCCGCCGTGCCCGTCACGCCCCAGGCCGTCGCCGAGATCCACGAACGCTTCCCGATGACGGTGGCCGCGGCGTCGACCTCGGCCCACGACCTGGACGAGAAGTTCATACAGAGTGTGCGGCTGCTCTGCGACGGCATCGAAGCGCGGATCCGGCAGCCCGGCCGCTCCTGACCCGGGCCATTCCTGACCCGGGCCGGTTCATCGATCGACGCGAGTCGCTCAACGACAGCGAGTCGCTCCTAGGGGAACAGCATGATCCCGAAGGCCAGCACCACGAGGAAGGCGATGAGGACGACGACCCCGATCCGCATGGGGTGATGCGCCAGCGCGGGGTCCCCCGGCCTGCCTCCGCGTGGCCGGTCCTCCGGCAGCTGCGGATTCTTCGGCCTGTCGTGTGTGTAGAAATCGCCACTGGCCATGAGCACACCTCCTGGTGGAGGTCGGCGAGCCCTCCCCGGGCAGGGGAGAGCTCTGGATGAGTGCTGCACAGTCATTATGCGACTTTTGTCCGGAAAGCGGGATTTTGCAGATCCGGCGGGCGCCAGCGCCAGCCAGCGCCAGCGTCAGCCCACCTTGTCGCCGCGGCGCTCGCCCAGCGTGATCTCCGTCGTCGCCTGCTTGCCGTCGCGGACGTAGGTCACGGTGACCTTGTCACCCGGCTTGTGGGTCCAGATCTCGCTGATGAGAGTGGGGCCGCTGTCGATCGTGGTGTCGTCGAGCTTGGTGATCACATCGCCCGGCTTGAGGCCGGCCTTGTCGGCCGGGCCGCCCGGGGTGACGGACGAATTGCCGCCGTCGCCGCCCGAGGCGATGCGGGCGCCGCTGACGTTGTCCTTCATGTTGACCGTCGCCGAGATGACCGGGTAGATCGGCGTGTGGTCCTTCATCAGCTGCTGGGCGACGTTCTTCGCCTGGTTGATCGGGATGGCGAAGCCCAGGCCGATGCTGCCGGACTGACCCTGACCGCCGCCGAACCCACCGCCGCTGCCCGCGGACTGGATGGCGGAGTTGATGCCGATGACCGCGCCCTGGGCATTGAGCAGCGGGCCGCCGGAGTTGCCCGGGTTGATCGACGCGTCCGTCTGGAGGGCGCTCATGTACGAGGCCTGGCCGCCGTTGCCGCCGTCGCTGGAGGCGACCGGACGCTTCTTGGCGCTGACGATGCCGGTCGTGACCGTGCCCGACAGCCCGAAGGGCGCGCCGATGGCGACCGTCGCGTCACCCACCGCCGCCTTGTCGGAGTCGCCGAGCGGAAGCGGGTTGAGCTTGGCGCCGGAAGGGTTCTTCAGTTTGATGACGGCGACGTCGTAGCCCTGGGCGCGGCCCAGCACCTCCGCGTCGTAGCTCTTGCCGTCGGAGAACGTCACCGAGAGCTTGCCGCTGTCGGCGGCCGAGGCGACCACGTGGTTGTTGGTGAGGATGTGGCCCTGGGTGTCGTAGACGAAGCCCGTGCCCGTGCCGCCCTCACCGTTGCTGCTCTGCGCCTCGATGGTCACGACGCTGGGCAGCGCCTTGCTCGCGATGTCCGCGACCGAACCCGGCATACGGCTCTCGACCTTCGGGTCGCCGGAGGCGGAGACGGTGGTGGAGCTGTCGTCGCTCCCCTTGGCCGCCCAGAAGCCGATGCCGCCGCCGATGCCGCCCGCGACGAGGGCCGCGGCGAGCACGGCCGCCACCAGGCCGCCGCCCCGGCCGCGCCGCGGCGGCGGGGTCGGGGCGCCCCAGGGCGCGGCCGTCGCGCCGTACGGCGGCGGTGCCGCGGCGCCGCCGTACCACTGGCCGGCGTCGGGCGTGCCCGGCATGGGGACGCCGGTGGCGTTGTACGCGGGCTGCGGCGGACCGGCCGGGAACTGCGCGGTCCGGTCCTCGGGTGCGGGCGGGGG
>NZ_JAILXP010000243.1 GCF_020740895.1 Streptomyces sp. UNOB3_S3
CCTCCCTCCTCCCTCCTCCCTCCTCCCCCGGAACACCCTCTCGGATCTGTGAACCGGGTCTCACCGGCCCCCGATTTAGTTGAAGCTTCACTCATCTAATTGTAGATTCAACTTCATCAGCCCGCACTACCCCTCCGAGAAGGTGCACCCCCCATGACTCTCGCCCTCGACGCCGCCGCCCAGGACCTGCTCTTCCGCGAGGCCCACACGGCCAACACCTTCACCGACGAGCCCGTCACGGACGAGCAGATGCAGGCCGTCTACGACCTGATCAAGCTCGCCCCCACCGCGTTCAACCAGTCGCCGCTGCGCATCGTGCTGGTCCGCTCGGAGGAGGCCCGCGCCCGCCTCGTGCCGCTGATGGCCGAGGGCAACCAGCCCAAGACGGCCGCCGCCCCGCTGGTCGCGATCCTCGCCGCGGACAACGAGTTCCACAAGGAGCTGCCCACGCTGTTCCCGGCCTTCCCGCAGGCCAAGGACATCTTCTTCAGCGAGCGCCCGGTCCGTGAGCAGTCGGCCGCGATGAACGCCGCCCTCCAGGCCGCGTACTTCATTCTCGGCATCCGCGCCGCCGGCCTGGCCGCCGGCCCGATGACCGGCTTCGACTTCGGCGCCGTCCAGAAGGAGTTCCTGGACGGCGACCACACCCCGCTGATGGTCATCAACATCGGCAAGCCGGGCGAGGGCGCCTCCTACCCGCGCTCGCCGCGCCTGTCCTTCGAGCAGGCCGTCAAGACGGTCTGACGTCGACAGAACAGAACCGCTCAACGCGAAAGCCGTGGCCCGGAGGCCACGGCTTTCGCGTTCGGCTAACCCTTGGCGGGAGCCTTCTCCGCCTTGAGCGCCGCCGCCATCTCCTTCAGCCGCTCCGCGCCCGCGGTCCCGGTGACCACGGTGGTCACCCCGGAGTCCCGGCGCACGAGCGCGTCGTACTTCGGCCCCTCGTAGCGCTGCCAGACGCTGTCGCCGATCTTCTCCGTCGCGTGGGTCTTCTCCGCGCGCAGGCTCACGTTGTCGATGAACGGGCCCGCCGGGGCGTCGCTCTGCTCGACCGCCACGTACTGCCGCTGCGGGTCGAGGAAGCCCAGGTGCCAGGCCGAGCCGTCCTTCTCGCCCGCCCTGTACGACACGGACGTCGCGCGCCAGCCGTCACCGAGTCCCTCGGGGGCGGCCACGGCGTACGGCGCCGCGCGCCGGGCGGTGTCGAGCTCCACCCGGTAGTTCACCGTCTTCACCGGATCGTTGTTCTCGTCGTGGGGGATGAAGAGATAGCTGAATCCCGCCACGGGAACCACGACCGCCATCGAGAGCAGCATGTTCCGAATCGTCTGCGTCTTGCCGTTCCTACCTGCCACGCACCCATCGTCCCCCATGCCGTGATCGATCTTGACGGCGACCTGGCCACACCTCCTTGACCACCTCCCTGACAGACCTCCTTGACGCCGCTCATGCGTGGGGGCCTCTGCTCAATCTGGCAGTCAGCGGTTAAAGTCATCATCACCCTCACCCTCCTGACCCAATCGGGGTAAGGAGGGGCCCTACGGCCGCCGCCGTACAGAAAGGTGCGCATCCGATGTCCGATCACCATCTGCCGTCCCAGCTCGAGGTAAGCCCGGAAGCCCCGGACCGCAACCTCGCGCTGGAGCTCGTCCGGGTCACCGAGGCGGGTGCCATGGCTTCGGGCCGCTGGGTGGGCCGCGGTGACAAGAACGGCGCGGACGGCGCCGCCGTGCGCGCCATGCGCTCGCTGATCCACACCGTCTCGATGAACGGTGTCGTCGTCATCGGCGAGGGCGAGAAGGACAACGCCCCGATGCTCTACAACGGCGAGCGCGTGGGCGACGGGACCGGCGCCGAGTGCGACGTCGCCGTGGACCCCGTGGACGGCACCACCCTGACCGCCAAGGGCATGGCCAACGCCGTCTCCGTGATGGCCGTCGCCGAGCGCGGCACCATGTTCGACCCGTCCGCGGTCTTCTACATGGACAAGCTGGTGACCGGCCCCGAGGCCGCCGACTTCGTCGACATCGACGCCCCGGTCGCCGTGAACATCCGCCGGATCGCCAAGGCGAAGCGCTCCGCCGTCGAGGACGTCACCGTCGTCGTCCTGGACCGCCCCCGTCACGAGGGCCTGGTCAAGGAGATCCGCGAGGCGGGCGCCCGGATCAAGTTCATCTCCGACGGAGACGTGGCCGGCGCGATCATGGCCGCGCGCGAGAACACCGGCATCGACCTGCTGCTCGGTGTCGGCGGTACGCCGGAGGGCATCATCGCGGCCTGCGCGATGAAGTGCCTCGGCGGCACCATCCAGGCCAAGCTCTGGCCGAAGGACGCCGAGGAGCGGCAGCGGGCCCTCGACGCCGGCCACGACCTGGACCGCGTCCTCCACACCAACGACCTGGTCAGCGGCGAGAACGTGTTCTTCGTCGCCACCGGCATCACCGACGGCGAGCTGCTGCGCGGTGTCCGCTACCGCGCCGAGACGGCGACGACGCAGTCGCTGGTCATGCGCTCCAAGTCGGGCACGATCCGCCTGATCGACTCCGAGCACCGGCTGTCGAAGCTGCGCGCCTACAGCGCGGTCGACTTCGAGCGCCCCAGCTGATCCCCCCCTCCTGCCGAGGTCTCCTGCCGAGGCAGGCGCACAACGGGCCGGGCCCCGCCGTCATCCGGCGGGGCCCGGCCCGTTGTGGCGAGTGGAGCGGGGAGTGGGGCGGGCTAGCCCGCCGCCGCGACGCGCGTGGCCCGCTGGAGCTCGGCCTCGCGGCGCCGGCGGCGGGCCAGCACGACCCGGCGCTCGGCGGCGGTGAGACCGCCCCACACCCCATAGGGCTCGGGCTGCAGCAGAGCGTGCTCCCGGCACTCCACCATGACCGGGCAACGGGCGCATACGCGTTTGGCGGCCTCTTCGCGGGAAAGGCGGGCGGCCGTCGGCTCCTTTGATGGTGCGAAGAAAAGCCCGGCTTCATCCCGGCGGCACACCGCCTCCGAATGCCAGGGGCCGGCCTGTTCCCTGGCGGAAATCCGCTGGGACGGAACGGCGGCTTCCTGCAGGGGCTGATGCGGTAGCAGCACGGTCTACTCCTGACGACGGCTTTGCTTGGCCGATTGAGTCACCTTTGCCCGCCTCGACGCGCACGGCCATTCGCACCCGCAGCCGTACGAGAGACGATGCACCAAGCTTTACCCGCTGTGCGCGAGCTTATTCACACCGTTGCCATGACCGGAATGACGTACGGACGCCGCCGGGCTCGGCGGAGCGCCCGTACCGGAGGTCACCCCGGAGTACCGGCGGTCACCCCCCGGAGGTCACCCCAGGGACTTCCGGAGGTTCTTCAGCCGCTTTCCGCGCTTGGTCTTCGCCTCGACGCCACCGAAAATCGCCACACCCGTGACCACGACGACCGGGGCGTCCGGGTCCGGGGACTCCGACGTCTTCACATCGAAGGCGCCGAAGATCCCGGTGCCGGTGCCGCGCACGGACACGTTCTCCGGGACCTTGACCTCGACACCACTGAAGACGCAGTTGACGTTGACGACGATCTCCCGCTGCTCGAAGACCGCCTCGGTCAGATCGATCTCCACCCCGCCGAACAGCGCGAACACATTGGTGCGCGGACGGGGGCGCCAGCGCCCCTTGCGGGTGGCCCCGGCGAAGACGGCGACCAGGCTGTCCGCCTCGCTCACGGCGGGGCGCACGGAGGCGTCGTACGGGCGCGCGGGCGCGGGGGCCGCGGGGTGCCGCGCGCCGACGGGCAGATCGCGCACCAGCGGCTCCAGCTCGCCGATCGTCTTCGCCTCGTACGCCGCGCCGACCCGCTCCGCGTGCTCGTCCGCCGTGAGCCGGCCCTCGGCCAGCGCCTCGCGGAGGATCTCGGCGATACGGTCACGGTCGGCGTCGGAGGCGCGCAGCGCGACCGTGCTCTTGCTCAGCGACACCCGGTTCCCGGGGGAAGACTCGTCCACGGACAGCAGGGTAAGGCAGACGCGATAGATCGCGACAGTAGTGCGCACGCACGTGGTGCGCACGACGAACTGAGCCTTACCTCACAAACTCACCACGCCGTCCGCCCCCTACTCTGAGAATTGCGCTGTCGATGACGCCAGCCACCGTTTTCCGCAGAGTGAGTGAGGAATCTCCGCGATGTCTGCCGGCCCCGAGTTCGCCTACACCGACCTCCTGCCCCTGGGCGAGGACAACACGCCGTACCGTCTGGTCACCGCCGAGGGCGTGTCGACCTTCGAGGCCGACGGCCGTACGTTCCTTAAGGTCGAGCCGGAGGCGCTGCGCAAGCTCGCCGCCGAGGCCATGCACGACATCTCGCACTATCTGCGCCCGGCCCACCTCGCCCAGCTGCGCAAGATCCTGGACGACCCCGAGGCCTCCCCCAACGACCGCTTCGTCGCCCTGGACCTGCTGAAGAACGCGAACATCGCGGCCGCCGGCGTGCTCCCGATGTGCCAGGACACCGGCACCGCGATCGTCATGGGCAAGCGCGGCCAGAACGTCCTCACCGAGGGCGGTGACGAGGAGGCCCTCTCGCGCGGCATCTTCGACGCCTACACCAAGCTCAATCTGCGCTACTCGCAGATGGCCCCGGTGACGATGTGGGACGAGAAGAACACCGGCTCCAACCTGCCCGCGCAGATCGAGCTCTACGCGACCGACGGCGGCGCCTACAAGTTCCTCTTCATGGCCAAGGGCGGCGGCTCGGCCAACAAGTCCTTCCTCTTCCAGGAGACGAAGGCCGTGCTCAACGAGGCGAGCATGATGAAGTTCCTGGAGGAGAAGATCCGCTCGCTCGGCACGGCCGCCTGCCCGCCGTACCACCTGGCGATCGTCGTCGGCGGCACGTCGGCCGAGTACGCGCTGAAGACCGCGAAGTACGCCTCCGCGCACTACCTCGACGAGCTGCCGGAGGAGGGCTCCCCGCTGGGCCACGGCTTCCGTGACAAGGAGCTGGAGGAGAAGGTCTTCGAGCTGACGCAGAAGATCGGCATCGGCGCCCAGTTCGGCGGCAAGTACTTCTGCCACGACGTCCGCGTCGTCCGCCTCCCGCGCCACGGCGCGTCCTGCCCGGTGGCCATCGCGGTCTCCTGCTCCGCCGACCGCCAGGCCGTCGCGAAGATCACCGCCGAGGGCGTCTTCCTGGAGCAGCTGGAGACGGACCCGGCGCGCTTCCTGCCGGAGACGACGGACGAGCACCTCGACGCGGACGGCGACGTCGTCAAGATCGACCTCAACCGCCCGATGGACGAGATCCTCGCCGAGCTCACCAAGTACCCGGTGAAGACCCGGCTGTCGCTGACCGGCCCGCTGGTCGTCGCGCGTGACATCGCCCACGCGAAGATCAAGGAGCGGCTGGACGCGGGCGAGGAGATGCCGCAGTACCTCAAGGACCACCCGGTCTACTACGCGGGCCCCGCCAAGACCCCCGAGGGCTACGCCTCCGGCTCCTTCGGCCCGACCACGGCCGGCCGCATGGACTCCTACGTCGAGCAGTTCCAGGCGGCGGGCGGCTCCAAGGTCATGCTCGCCAAGGGCAACCGCAGCAAGCAGGTCACCGACGCGTGCGGCGCGCACGGCGGCTTCTACCTCGGCTCGATCGGCGGCCCGGCGGCGCGGCTGGCGCAGGACTGCATCAAGAAGGTCGAGGTCGTCGAGTACGAGGAGCTCGGCATGGAGGCGGTCTGGAAGATCGAGGTGGAGGACTTCCCGGCGTTCATCGTCGTCGACGACAAGGGCAACGACTTCTTCGTCGACCCGGCGCCGGCTCCGACGTTCACGTCGATTCCCGTGCGGAAGTAGTCGCGCAAGCGCCGGACGGGCTGATCCCGGCCCGTCCGGCGCTTGAGTGCACCGCGCGTCAGCGCTACGCGAAGCGCTGTGACGGCGACCCGTCACACTTCTGCAGCCGGACTGGCTCCTTCGCCCCCGCCAAGGTCAGGCACAGCCCCGGTGCCGCCGCCGGGCTGAACGACCCGCCCGCCCGAGTGAACCGCTGGTTCGTCCCGCCGTGGCAGTCCCACAGCACCACGGCCGCCCCGGCGGCATACGTGCCGCCCGGCACGTCCACGCACCGGTCGTGCGTCAGCCCCGCGTGCAGCGAGCCCCGCTCCCCGTCGAACCACCACTGCTGGTTCCGGGCGCCCGAGCACGGCCATCCGCCGACCTCGGTCCCGTTCGCGGAGGCCGCCCCGTACGCGTCCACGCAGGTGCCCGCCGCCTCGGCGCGCAGCGGCCGGAACGCGTCGTCCCACGCGCCCTCGCGCAGCACGGGCGACCCCGTGCTCGCCGGGTCCGCGCAGCCCGCCTCGCGCCAGTCCGAGCGGTAGAGCTGGGTGAGGCACGACGCGAAGGCCGCGTGGCCGCGCGCGTTGGGGTGGAAGGACTGCCGGACGGAGTTCTCGTTGGGCGGGAAGGGGTTCGTCACGTCGACGTACAGTCCCCGGGCCCAGGTGTTCTCCATGCACACCTCGTGCCCGTGGAAGAGCCGCGAGTTGTCGAGGTAGACCGCGCCGGTCTCCCGAGCGGCCTTCCGCATGCCGCGCTCGAACGCGGGCACCGCCGTGTTCCGTCCCCACGCGGAGTCCGAGGTGTGGCCGACGCAGCCGCCGGGGAGCTTGCCGGGGAAGTCGGGGTTGTCCTCGAAGTCGGGGCCGATGGGGCTCGGGTAGCCCATGACGACGAGCTTGTAGTCGCCGTCCGTGTAGCCCGCGTCCGTCATGACCTTGCGCAGGTCGCGGACGGTCGCCTCGACCTTGGGCACCAGGCCGTCGACGCGCGCCTGCCAGCCGGGCGCGTACTTGGGCTCGCACGGTCCCTGGAGGGTCAGATAGCGCGTGACGCAGTCGGTGATGACCGGGCCGAACTGGAGGTCGTCGTTGGCGCCGGCGACGAGCAGCACCAGCTTCACGCGCGTGTTGCGCGCCTTGACGGCGAGCGCGTCGCTCTGCACGAGCTCGTCCGCGTACTGCTTGCCGCCGCCGATGCGGATGTTGCCCGTGGTCGCGCCGGAGCAGGCGACGTTGTAGGTGACGTCGGCGGGGATGCCGGTGCGGTGGATGGCGGCGTCGGGCGAGCGGTGGCACCAGTTGTCGGGGCCGTTCGTGCCGGGCTCGTAGGTGCCGACGCCCTCGCCGGAGATCTCGCTGTCGCCCAGCGACAGCAGCGAGGTCTTCCGGGCCGCGAGGGGGCGTTCGGCGGAGTCGCCGTAGAGCTTCGCCGCCTCCGCGGCGCGGATCTTCTCCAGTTCGGGCGACAGGGGGGTGGACGAGGCCGCGGCGTGCGGCCGGGCGGCCGCCGAGGGCGCGGTGACGGACAGTCCGCCGAGCGCCGCCGCGAAGGCGGCGAGCGCGGCGAGGGAACAGCGCAGGGTGGGTCTGCGTGTCCGGGTCATGGAGCCTCCCCGAGTTCTGTTGTTACTCGCGGTATTTAGTAGCCACGAGCGACTTTTGGGAACACGGGGATCAGGACAAACGCTGTGACCGGCAGGAGTCCGGTGGGAGTCCTGCAGGAGTACATCAGGAGGTAAGCGACGATGACCGACAGCGGGCAGTACCGGATCGAGCACGATTCCATGGGTGAGGTCAGGGTCCCGGCGGACGCCAAGTGGCGGGCCCAGACCCAGCGTGCCGTGGAGAACTTCCCGGTCAGCGGGCAGCGCCTGGAGCGTGCGCACATCGAGGCGCTGGGCCGGATCAAGGCCGCGGCGGCGAAGGTCAACGCCGGGCTGGGCGTGATCGACGAGGACGTGGCGGCGGCCGTGGCGGAGGCGGCGGGCGAGGTCGCCGAGGGCCGCTGGGACGACCAGTTCCCCGTCGACGTCTTCCAGACCGGCTCCGGCACGTCCTCGAACATGAACGCCAACGAGGTCATCGCCACCCTCGCCACGGAGCGCCTGGGCCGGCCCGTCCACCCCAACGACCACGTCAACGCCAGCCAGTCCTCCAACGACGTCTTCCCGTCCTCCATCCACATCGCCGCGACGGCCGCCGTGACCGGCGAGCTGATCCCGGCGCTGGAGCACCTCGCGGCCGCCCTGGAGCGCAAGGCCGAGGAGTTCGCGGAGGTCGTCAAGGCGGGCCGGACGCATCTGATGGACGCCACGCCCGTGACGCTGGGCCAGGAGTTCGGCGGCTACGCCGCCCAGGTGCGCTACGGCGTCGAGCGGCTGCGCGCCTCGCTGCCCCGGCTCGCCGAACTGCCCCTGGGCGGGACGGCCGTGGGCACCGGCATCAACACCCCGCCCGGCTTCTCCGCCGCGGTCATCGCCGAGGTGGCCCGGGCGACGGGGCTGCCGCTGACGGAGGCCCGCGACCACTTCGAGGCGCAGGGCGCGCGGGACGGCCTGGTGGAGACCAGCGGCCAGCTGCGCGTCGTCGCGGTGGGCCTGACGAAGATCGCCAACGATCTGCGCTGGATGGGCTCGGGCCCGCGCACCGGGCTCGCGGAGATCGCCCTGCCCGACCTCCAGCCGGGCTCCTCGATCATGCCGGGCAAGGTCAACCCGGTGGTCTGCGAGGCCGTCCTGATGGTCGCCGCGCAGGTCATGGGCAACGACGCGACCGTCGCCACGGCGGGCGCCGCCGGGAACTTCGAGCTCAATGTGATGCTCCCCGTGATGGCGAAGAACCTCCTGGAGTCCATCCGGCTGCTCGCCAACGTCTCCCGGCTGCTCGCCGACCGCGCGGTCGACGGCATCACCGCCAACGCGGAGCGGGCCCGCGAGTACGCCGAGTCCTCGCCGTCCGTCGTCACCCCGCTCAACCGGTACATCGGCTACGAGGAGGCCGCGAAGGTGGCCAAGAAGTCCCTTGCGGAGCGGAAGACGATCCGGGAGGTCGTGCTCGAATCGGGCTATGTGGACCGTGGGCTGCTGACGACGGAGCAGCTCGACGAGGCGCTCGACGTCCTGCGCATGACCCGCCCGTAGCCGGTGGCGCCCCCGCCGCCCCCGGACCACCGCCGTATACATCTGCGGTATACGTCACGGCGCATAGGTGTCCCCGGCACCTAAGATCTGCGCATGGCAGCGGAGACCACGGACACGACGGGCACGGCGGGCGGCGGCGGGAGCGGCCGCTGGGCGCCGGGCGACCAGATCCTCTGGCGCTACCGCGGCAACGCCAGACCCGGCACCGGGGGCGGCATCCACATCTGCCGTCCCGTCACCGTCGTCGAGGACACCGCCGAGCTGCTCGCGGTGTGGATGGCGCCCGGCACGGACTGCGTCAAACCGCTGCTCGCCGACGGCACGCCCGTCCACCGCGAACCGCTGGCCACGCGCTACACCAAGCCGCGGACGACGGCGGTGACCCGCTGGTACGGGCCGGGTGTGCTCAAGCTCGCCCGGCCCGGCGACCCCTGGTCGGTCTGGCTCTTCTGGGACCTCGACTGGCGCTTCCGGAACTGGTACGTGAATCTCGAGGAACCGCTCGCGCGCTGGGCCGGCGGCGTCGACTCCGAGGACCACTTCCTGGACATCGCCGTCTACCCCGACCGCAGTTGGGAGTGGAAGGACGAGGACGAGTTCGCCCAGGCCCGCCACGCCGGGCTGCTGACGGACGCTCAGGCGGGCCGGGTAAGGGCCGCGGGCCACGCCGCCGTCGAGCTGATCGAGGCCTGGGGCCCGCCGTTCACCGCCGGCTGGGAGCGGTGGCGGCCCGACCCCGCCTGGCCGGTGCCGGCGCTCCCCGACGACTGGGACCGCACTCCGGCGCCCGTGGGGGCGTGAACCCCGTGTGAACCGGATGTGAGCAGGATGCGAGCCGGTGGTGCGACAGGGTGTGAATCGGGGCCCGAACCGCTTGCCGACTCCCCGCGCGGCAACCGTAGGATCGGCCTCCGCGATACTGCACTCAGCACGGCACGAGACGACCCGGCACAACGACCCGGCACAACGGACAGACAGCACAGTCACAGTCGGCAGGAGGGGCGGAGCCGTGAGCGGTGACGACCAGCGGGACTACGACGGCTTCGCCCTGTTAGGGCTGGACCGCACCGGCCAGGCCGAGGCGTTCGACGCCATCGGCGACCGTTACGACGAGGCCTTCCCGCACAAGGAGGGCCAGCTCGCCGCCGGCGAGTGGCTGGCCGGGGCGCTGCCGCCCGGCTCGCGGATCCTGGACGTCGGCTGCGGCACGGGCCTGCCGACGGCCCGGCAACTGGTGGACGCGGGCCATGAGGTCGTCGGCGTCGACCTCTCCCCCGGCATGCTCGACCTCGCCCGCGCCCATGTGCCGGACGCGACCTTCCACCTGGCCGACCTCGCCGAGCTGCGCGACGGCCACCTGGGCGTCTTCGACGGCGCGACCGCGTTCTTCTCCCTGCTGATGCTGCCGCGCCCGGAGATCCCGCACGCCCTGCGGATGCTCCACGGCCTGCTCAGACCCGGTGGACTGCTGGCCCTCTCCATGGTCGAGGCCGACGTCGACGACTACGCGATCCCGTTCCTCGGCAGCACGATCCGGGTATCCGGATATCTGCGGGAGGAACTGCGCCAGGTCGTGCGTGACGCGGGATTCGACATCGCCGGGGAGAGCTCGCGGGCGTACGCCCCGGCGAGCACGGACGTACCACCCGAGATCCAGCTCTTCCTCGACCTGCGCCGCGCCTGACCCACGTGTACCCGCCCTCCCCCGGGCGGACGCACGGCCCCTACGGATGGAACCCCACGCGTGACGGAGCACTCCAACTCCCACGGAAGACCACGGCCCGCGCCGCGCTCCGGCGCCGGAGCGCCGGGCGCGCCCGAGCACGCCCCCGGCGCGGGCGCCGTGCCCCGGCAGGGCGGCGCCCCGGCCGCCGAGGCGGCGGCCCGCGGTGCCGCCCACGACCCGGCGGCCGCCACCGAGCCGGCCCGGCAGGACGCGCCCGTCGACGCCGACGTGACAGCCGCGCCCACGGCCGGCGAGGCCCACTCCGCGGCGGCCCCGGCGGCCTGCGGAACGGGCCGTCCGGTTCCTGCGGCCCACGGCGTCGCCGGGCCCGGTGGCACCGCCGGAGAGCCGGTGGACGAGGCCCACGCCGCGGCCGAGGCCGACGACACCGCCGGACAGCGGCCCCGTCCCGGCGCGCGGGGCCGCGTCCCCCAGCCGCGTACGGGCGCCGACGACCCGGCCGGCGAGGCCCACGGCCCGGCAGCCGTTACCGGCGAC
>NZ_JAILXP010000244.1 GCF_020740895.1 Streptomyces sp. UNOB3_S3
GTGGCGAACAGCCGCACCGGCCAGCCGGCATGCTGCTCCGCCGTGATGTCGAGCAGTGGCGCGGAGCCCGCGGGCAGCGCGTCCGGCCCCTCGGTCAGCGCCCGCCCAGCCGCCTCGGCCGCCGAGGCGGCCACCTGGTCGAGTTCGGGTGCGAGCCGCGCCAGCACCGCCGTCGCCTCGAACGGATCGAGGCTCAGCAGCCGCACCACCGCCGTCGCCGGACCGCTCACCGTCTCGTACGCGGCGGCGTACGCGGCGGCGAGCGGGCCGAGCCCGGCGGCGCGGGCGACCAGCCCGAGGACGACGGGCTGGTGGGCGCCGCGCGGCAGGGCCGCCGCGAGGGCGTCGAGTTCGGGTGACGGCCAGGCGGCGCGCGCGGCGCGCATCAGCTGACGGCCGAGCCGGCGCGCGGCGGCGCGCAGGGCCGTCGAGGGGGTGCGGGCGTCGGCGGCCGTGTCGAGGGCGAGCGGGTCGATCCCGGCGGCCGCGGCGGCGGCGAGCCCCGCCGCGGTCAGCCCGGTGGTGTGCAGCCGCCCCCGGCAGAACGTCTCCAGGGACGCACCGTCCGTGACCCGGCCGGCCTTGACGGCCGCCTCGGCGCCGCCGGAGTGGGCGTGGCCCCCGGCGGGGAAGCGGCCGTCGGCCAGGACGAGGAGCGCGGCGGACATGGTGCTCATCGGTGACGCCCGTCAGAAGAGGAAGTACCGCTGGGCCATGGGCAGCCGCTCCGCCGGGCGTGGCTCTACCGGTTCCCCCTCGATCGTCACCGTGAAGGTGTCCGGGTCCACCTCCACCCGGGGCCGGGCGTCGTTCTCGCGCATGTCCGCCTTGGTGACGCGGCGGGTGTCGCGGATGGGGACGAAGCGCTTGCCCAGGCCCAGCCGTTCGGGCAGTCCGTCGTCCAGCGCCCACTGGGTGACGAAGTTGAGGGAGTTGGCGGCGGGCGCCCTGCCCCGGGCGCCGAACATGGGGCGCGGCAGGATGGGCTGGGGGGTGGGGATGGAGGCGTTGGCGTCGCCCATCTGCGCGTAGGCGATCTGTCCGCCCTTGATGACGAGCAGCGGCCGGACGCCGAAGAACGCGGGCTCCCACAGCACCAGGTCGGCGAGCTTGCCGGTCTCGACGGAGCCGATCTCGTGGTCGAGGCCCTGGGCGACGGCGGGGTTGATCGTGTACTTGGCGACGTAGCGGCGGGCCCGCCGGTTGTCGGCCCGGCCGTCGCCGGGCAGGGCGCCGCGCCGTTCCTTCATCACGTGCGCGGTCTGCCAGGTGCGCAGGACCACCTCGCCGATGCGTCCCATGGCCTGGGAGTCGGAGGAGATGATCGAGATCGCGCCGAGGTCGTGAAGGACGTCCTCGGCGGCGATCGTGCCGGGCCGGATCCGGGACTCGGCGAAGGCGAGGTCCTCGGGGACGGCGGGGTTGAGGTGGTGACAGACCATCAGCATGTCGAGGTGCTCCTCGACGGTGTTGACGGTGTGCGGCCGGGTGGGGTTGGTGGAGCTGGGGAGGATATTGGCCTCGGAGACCACCGTGATGATGTCGGGCGCGTGCCCGCCGCCCGCGCCCTCGGTGTGGTACGCGTGGACGGAGCGCCCGGCGATGGCGGCGAGGGTGTCGCCGACGAAGCCCGCCTCGTTGAGGGTGTCCGTGTGGATGGCGAGCTGGGCGCCGCTCTCCTCGCACACGCTCAGGCAGGCGTCGATGGCGGCGGGGGTGGCTCCCCAGTCCTCATGGATCTTGAATCCGACGGCTCCGGCGCGCAGCTGGGCGCGCATCGCGTCGTACGAGACGGTGTTGCCCTTGCCGAGGAGGCCGATGTTGACGGGGTGCCCCTCCATCGCCTCGAGCATCCGGGCGAGGTGCCAGGAGCCGGGGGTGATGGTGGTGGCCTTGCTGCCCTCGGCGGGGCCGGTGCCGCCGCCCACGAGCGTGGTGACGCCGGAGGCGAGGGCCTCGTCGGCGAGCTGGGGGCAGATGAAGTGGACGTGGGCGTCGACGGCGCCGGCGGTGAGGATCCTGCCGTTGCCGGAGATGATCTCCGTCTCGGGGCCGATGACGAGGTCGGGGTGGACGCCGTCCATGGTGTCGGGGTTGCCGGCCTTGCCGATGCCGGTGATCCGTCCGTCGCGGATGCCGACGTCGGCCTTGACGATCCCCCAGTGGTCGAGGACGACGGCGCCGGTGATCACGGTGTCGGGGGCGCCCTCGGCGCGGGTGGCGCGCGACTGGCCCATCGACTCGCGGATGACCTTGCCGCCGCCGAAGACCGCCTCGTCCCCGGCGTGGCCGGGGCCGCCGCAGCGGTCCTCCTCGATCTCGATCAGCAGGTTCGTATCGGCGAGCCGGATCCGGTCGCCGGCCGTCGGCCCGTAGAGCGCGGCGTACTCGGCGCGGGTCAGCTCAGGCATCGAGCGGTCCCCCGCACTCCCCGCGCAGCCCCTCGACGACGCGCTTGCCGCCGATGGGCACGAGGTCGACCTCGGCCGGGATGCCGGGCTCGAAGCGCACGGCGGTGCCGGCGGCGATGTCGAGGCGCATCCCGTGGGCGGCCGCGCGGTCGAAGGCGAGGCCCGGATTGGCCTCGGCGAAGTGGTAGTGGGAGCCGACCTGGACGGGCCGGTCGGCGGCGTTGAGGACGGTCAGCCGGGTGCGTCGCGACCCTTCGTTGAGCCGTACGGGCGCTTCGGCGTGGAGGATCTCTCCGGGAATCATGGTGCCCCCCGTCACGCGATGGGTTCGTGGACGGTGACGAGCTTCGTCCCGTCCGGGAAGGTGGCCTCGACCTGGACGTCGTGGATCATCTCGGGGATGCCGTCCATGACCTCGTCACGGGTGAGTACCTTGCGCCCCGAGGACATCAGCTCGGCGACGGTGCGGCCGTCGCGGGCGCCCTCGAGGATGTGCGCGGTGATCAGGGCCACCGCTTCGGGGTGGTTGAGGCGCAGCCCGCGGGCCCTGCGCCGCTCCGCGACGTCGGCGGCCACATGGATGAGCAGGCGTTCCTGCTCGTGCGGGGAAAGTTGCATGTATCCCACCTCAACACAGTGTTGACCTGGGGTTCTTCTCCCCGCGGCCCCTGACCGCAGATTAGGGCGCAACCTTTTCCAACGCGTTAACCGGGATGACCGATTTTTGGTGTGCCCATGACCGGCACCCACGCGGTGCCACCCGGGCCGGGGCCGGCCGGCGGTTTTCCGGAAGTACTGGATCAGCTCGTCCGGATCACCCCGGCCCGTGCGCAGGACACGTACGGCGGGCTACGAGCCGCGCAGAGGCTCGTGGTCGCGGCCGCGGGGCCGTGCGCCGCACCGGCGACGACGCGCGAACAGGGCGAACGACAGGTGTACGCGGGAACGCTGGCGCGGGCGGTGCGGGTCCCGGTCGGCGAACGCCGGGCGCCGTGGGTGACCTTGATGCCTCCGGCTGCGAACTGAGGAGCGGAAACATTCTTCCCTCGATCTCCTTCAGACAGCGGATGCGATCGTAGACAAGCCGTGGTGATCATGTCGGGCCGTACGCGCGGTTTGCGCTCGGAGTGATCGCTCGCGCCGCAGGTGACCGGCTCACCAGGGGTGATCCGCGAGAGTCAAATCGTCCTGCGTCCACCGGAATTGCCCAACGGTGACGAGGCTCACATATGCCGGGATCCCCTCGGCGTGCCCGCCGCGACTGCGCCAAGATCCCTCCCGACGACAAGACCCCGCCACCACGGCGGGGCGGTCCGGGCGGACGCCGAACCCCGCCGCCGCCCGGGCGCTGGTCGACATGAGTGCATCGGCGGGGATGGAGGACCCAGGCACGACGGGACGGCCGGACCGAACCTTGTGGTCAAAGGGGAGGTGCCGGACCGGCCCTTGGGGTGAAGCCGCCTCGGCGGCCGGGCATTCTTCGCCTGCCCGAACCCGACAGGTCATCCTTCACAGGCGGCTGACGAAGGGTTTGGCATGGGCGCGCACAAACGTCCCTCACGGCTGTCCAGGTCCGGGGTGGTACCCCTGTCCGTGAAATCCGCCCTGACTCTGGCGGCCGTCAGCGCAACGGTACTGGCTCCCGGTGTCGTCAACGACGCCGAAGCCGCCACCATCTCCACCAAAGCCCTGTGGATCGCGGCCTCGAAGGCGGGCTCCCCCTATCGGTGGGGTGCTACGGGCCCGTACAGCTTCGACTGCTCGGGGCTGACGCAGTACTCCTTCAAACGGGCCGGCAAGCAGCTGCCCCGTACCGCCCAGGAGCAGTACAACCGCACCGAGCACGTCCCCACCCCCTCCCGGGAACAGGGTGACCTGGTGTTCTTCCACGGCCGGGGCGGCGTCTACCACGTCGGGATATACGCCGGGAACAATCTGATCTGGCACGCCCCGAAGACCGGTTCGGTCGTCCGCCTCGAGCGCATCTGGACCAGAAGCGTCTCGTACGGCCGAGTGAACGACTGAACCACCGGAGCGGGTGACGACCGGCGCGGCTACCGCTTCCCGCCCCCGTCGTCCCGCAGAATCCTTCGCGCGTACCCGTCGCGCCGGACTCCCCGCGCGCCGGGCGCGTTTCCCGTGGCAGCGGACCCGACTGCCGAGCGGTGCCCCACGGGCACCGGCGACACCTGAGAACCCACCGGTTCCTGTGCGCGGCTCCACAAGAGCGCCGGGCCGGGCGGACCTTCCCGCCCGGCCCCTCCGCGCTGCCGGTCAGCGGACGGACACCGTCCAGGGCAGCGTGATCCACACCGTCTTGCCGCCGTCGGCGGTCGGAGTGACGACGACCCTGCCGCCGTACTCGGCGGTGAGCGCGCGGACGATCACCATGCCGCGGCCGCTGTCCTGCCGGCCGTCGACGGGCAGCCGCCGGGGATGGCGCGGATGGCTGTCGGTGACCCCGACCCGCAGCCGCTCCTCCCGGTCCAGCCGGAGCTCCACGGTGAATGTGGGCGACTGGCCCCGGGTGTGCTGCACGGCGTTGGTGGCCAGCTCGGAGAGGATCAGCCGGATCGTGTCGGCCAGGTCCGTCCCGTCCGGGCCCGTCCCGTCCGGAGCCGCCCCGTCCGGCAGACCCCAGGTGGCGAGCACGTCCATGACCTGACGACGGGCGGCGGAGACCGAGGCGGGAACGCTCGGCAGGGTGACGGTTGCTTCCTGGTGATCTGCCATGGCGCTGTCCCTTTCCCACCGAGGCTCGGCCCGGCTCTCCGCGCCAGCGTCCCACTGATAACGGCCACGATGGGTGTGATCCACCGGATTGTGGATATATCTGTCGCTCAAAGCGGTGAACTCTACGACGAGCGACCGGATTTGGCCGTGGCCCTGGTTTATTGACTCTGACGCGAGGCGTGTGAACTACGCGTCGAGGGTTATCACGACGCTTCCATGTGAGCGGCGGGGAGGGAGAGCTGATGCGGTACGGACCCGCGGTGCGCCGCCGTAAACTCGGCGCGGAGTTGCGCCGCCAGCGCGAGCTGACCGGGATGACCAGCCGGGAGGCGGCCTGCGCGGTCGGCTGGCACCAGTCGAAGGTGAGCCGGATCGAGACGGGCAGCAGCGGGGTGAAACCGGCCGATGTGGCCCGGCTGCTGGATGTCTACCGGGTGTCGGACCCGGAGCTGCGGGCCCTGCTGGGGGCCCTGTGCGGGGTGGGGTCCAGGGACGCGGAGGGGTCGCGGCGCGGCTGGTGGTACGCCTATCGCGACCTGCTGCCTTCGGCGTATCTCGACTTCATCAGCCTGGAGTCGGAGGCCTCCCGCGCCCGCACGCTGGAGACCACGGTGGTGCCCGGACTGCTGCAGACACCCGACTACGCCCGGGCGGTGACCCGCGCGGCGCTCGGCGATCCGCCGGCCCGGCAGGTCGAGGAGCTCGTGCGGGTGCGGCTGGCCCGGCAGGCGGTACTCGGGGGAGAGCGGCCGCTGGAGCTGTGCGCGGTGCTGGACGAGGCGGTGCTGCGGCACGAGGTGGGCAGCGCCGAGGTAATGGCGGGACAGCTGCGGCATTTGTTGGAAAGGGGCTCACTGCCGCATGTGCGGCTGCACGTACTGCCGTTCACCAGCGGCAACCATATCGGCATCACCGGCCCTTTCGTTATCTTCTCATTTCCGCGCATCGCCGATCTGGACGTGGTTGTTCTCGACCACTTGACGAGTAGCCTCTATCTGGAGCGGAAAGAAGACCTCCGGGCGTACGCCTCCGCATTCACGACGCTCCGGGCGCACGCCCTGTCGCACGAGAAATCGTTGGAATACATCGCCGGGATCAGTGACGGCGCGTAGGGAGGCGACATGTCTGCAATGCCTCGGTACGTACCCTCTGCATCGGCCCAGCCCGCTCGGTGCGACGCGGTATGGCACCGCAGCAGCTACAGCACCGGAATGAACAACTGTGTCGAGACGGCGCTCCTGGGGACGGAGCTGCTCGCCGTGCGCGACTCACGGCGCGGCGCCGGCCCGGTCCTGCTCTTCCCCCGCACCACCTGGTCCGCCTTCGTCACGGACCTGGACGGCGGCGGTCCTGGCCGGACCCCGGACGAGGGCCCCGGCCAGGCCTGAGACGGCCGAGGCCGAAGCCGTCAGGCTGCGGCCGGCGCGGTCCGTACGATCGTGTCGGCCGCCGCCGCGACCTCCCGGTCCGTCAGGTCGGCCCGGGCGGTCAGCCGCAGTCGCGAGACGCCGTCGGGCACGGACGGGGGCCGGAAGCAGCCGACCGCGAGCCCGGCCTCGCGGCAGTCCGCCGCCCAGCGCACGGCGGCCTCGGGCGAGGGGGCCCGTACGGAGATCACCGCCGCGTCGGGGCGCACGGCCGCGAGCCCCGCCTCCGTCACCCTGCGGTGGAGCTCGGTGGCCACGGCCCGGACCCGCCCGGCACGGCCCGGTTCACGGCGCAGCAGCGCGAGGCTCGCGAGGGCGGCGCCGACGGCGGCCGGGGCGAGGCCGGTGTCGAAGATAAAGGTGCGGGCGGTGCTGACGAGGTGCTCGATCACCCGGGCCGGGCCGAGGACCGCGCCGCCCTGGGCGCCCAGCGACTTGGAGAGGGTGACGGTGGCGACGACGTCCGCGTCGCCCGCGAGCCCGGCCGCGTGGAGGGCGCCCCGGCCGCCGTCGCCGAGGACGCCGAGGCCGTGGGCGTCGTCCACGAGCAGCGCCGCGCCGCTCTCCCGGCAGACCCCGGCGAGGGCGGCCAGCGGGGCGGCGTCGCCGTCGACGGAGAAGACGGAGTCGGTGACGGCGATCGCCCGGCCGTCGTGCGCGGCGAGGGCCTTGGCGAAGGCCTCCGGCTCGGTGTGCCGGACGACGGCCTTCTCCGCGCGGGCGAGCCGGCAGCCGTCGATCAGCGAGGCGTGGTTGCCCTCGTCGCAGACCAGGAGGGTGTCGCCGCCGGCGGGGCCGGAGAGGGCGGTGACGGCGGCGAGGTTCGCGGTGTAGCCGGAGGAGAAGACGAGCGCGGCCTCGAAGCCGCAGAACGCGGCGAGTTCCTCCTCCAGCCGGGTGTGCAGCGCGGTGGTGCCGGTGACCAGCCGGGATCCGGTGGCGCCCGCGCCCCAGCGCCGGGCGGCCAGCGCGGCGGCCTCGGTGACCTCGGGATGGCGGGTCAGGCCCAGATAGTCGTTTCCGGCCAGGTCGACGAGATCGCTGTCGGCCGTGCGGGGCCGCAGGGTGCGGACGAGGCCGGCGGTGCGCAGCCGCGCCTGCCGCGCGTCGATCCAGTCGAACGGGTCGCGGTGCATGGCCGTCCCTCGCGTTTGGTGGGTTTGCATAAAACCTAGCCGTCCGGGGGCCGGGGCAGGATGTGGCGATACACACACCTCGAATGCCGCCTGTTGTGCAATCTCTCCTTGGCCGGGGGCGGTGGAGTACGCGAGGATCTGCGCCATGGACCTGCTGAACACGCTGGTGGACAAGGGGTTGCGGCGGGAGCTGCCGACCCGCGAAGAGGCGCTCGCCGTACTGGCGACCTCCGACGACGAGCTGCTCGACGTGGTGGCGGCGGCCGGAAAGGTACGCCGTAAGTGGTTCGGGCGACGGGTGAAGCTCAACTACCTCGTCAACCTCAAGTCGGGCCTCTGCCCGGAGGACTGCTCGTACTGCTCGCAGCGGCTCGGCTCCAAGGCCGAGATCCTCAAGTACACCTGGCTCAAGCCCGAGGACGCCTCGAAGGCGGCCGCCGCCGGTGTCGCCGGCGGTGCGAAGCGGGTCTGCCTGGTCGCCAGCGGACGCGGTCCGACGGACCGGGACGTCGACCGGGTGTCGAAGACCATTGAGGCGATCAAGGAGCAGAACGAGGGCGTCGAGGTGTGCGCCTGTCTCGGTCTGCTCTCCGACGGCCAGGCCGAGCGGCTGCGCGAGGCGGGCGCCGACGCCTACAACCACAACCTCAACACCTCCGAGGCCACCTACGGCGCCATCACCACCACCCACACCTACGCCGACCGCGTCGAGACGGTGCGGCAGGCCCACGCGGCGGGGATGTCCGCCTGCTCCGGCCTGATCGCGGGCATGGGCGAGAGCGACGCCGACCTGGTGGACGTGGTCTTCTCGCTGCGGGAGCTGGACCCGGACTCGGTGCCGGTCAACTTCCTCATCCCCTTCGAGGGGACGCCGCTGGCCAAGGAGTGGCACCTCACCCCGCAGCGCTGCCTGCGGATCCTGGCGATGACGCGGTTCGTCTGCCCGGACGTCGAGGTCCGGCTGGCGGGCGGCCGCGAGGTGCACCTGCGCACGATGCAGCCGCTGGCGCTGGAGATCGCCAACTCGATCTTCCTCGGCGACTATCTGACCAGTGAGGGCCAGGAGGGCAAGGCCGACCTGGCGATGATCGCGGACGCGGGCTTCGAGGTGGAGGGCGCGGACACCTCCACGCTGCCCGCGCACCGGGCCGATGTCGCCGCTGCCGCCTCCGCCGTCTCCGCCGGTGGTTGCGGTGGTCACTCGGGCGGCGGCTGCGGTCCGTGCGGCGACGGTGGCCATGGCGCGGAGGCTGAGGTTCCGGCTTCGGGCGGCTGCGGTTCCGCGAGCGTCTGCGGTACGGCCGAGGCGCCGGCGGCGGCCGTCGCCGCGGACACCGCCTCCGTCCCGGCCGGTGCCGCGGGGCAGGCCGCGCCCGGCGAGGTCCGTCCGGACCTGGTGGCCGTGCGCCGCCGGGGCGCGGGGACGGACCTGCCGCCCAATGCCTGAGCCGCTCAACCCCGGCCGGCTGCTCGACCTCGACCGGCGGCACGTCTGGCACCCCTACGGCCCGATGCCGGGCCGCCAGGAGCCGCTGGTCGTCGAGTCCGCCTCCGGGGTGCGGCTGCGGCTGGCCGAACCGGCCCATGGTTCCGTCGAGTTGATCGACGGGATGTCCTCGTGGTGGTCGGCCGTCCACGGCTACAACCACCCCGTCCTCAACGCGGCCGCACAGGCGCAGCTGGGGCGGATGAGCCATGTGATGTTCGGCGGGCTCACCCATGAGCCCGCCGTCCGGCTGGCCGCCACCCTGGTGGACATCACCCCCGAGGGGCTGGAGCACGTCTTCCTCGCCGACTCCGGCTCGGTGTCGGTCGAGGTCGCGATCAAGATGTGCCTCCAGTACTGGCGTTCGCTGGGCCGGCCGGAGAAGCGGCGCCTGATGACCTGGCGCGGCGGCTACCACGGCGACACCTGGCAGCCGATGGCCGTGTGCGACCCCGACGGCGGGATGCACGAGCTGTGGTCCGGGGCGCTGCCGAAGCACGTCTTCGCGGACGCCCCGCCCGGCGGCTTCACGGACGACACCGACCCGGCCTACGTGGCCCATCTGCGCGAGTCGCTGGCGCGGCACGCCCATGAGCTGGCCGCCGTCATCGTGGAACCGGTGGTGCAGGGCGCCGGCGGCATGCGCTTCCACTCCCCCGCGTATCTGCGGGTGCTGCGGGAGCTGTGCGACGAGCACGACGTGCTGCTGGTGTTCGACGAGATCGCCACGGGCTTCGGGCGTACGGGCGCGCTGTTCGCGGCGGACCACGCGGGGGTCACCCCGGACGCGATGTGCGTCGGCAAGGCGCTGACCGGCGGCTACGTCACCCTCGCGGCGGCGCTGTGCACCTCCCGGGTGGCGCGGGGCATCAGCTCCGGCGAGGTCCCGGTGCTCGCGCACGGCCCGACGTTCATGGGCAACCCGCTGGCCTGCGCGATCGCCAACGCCTCGATCGAGCTGCTGCTCTCCGGGGACTGGCGCACGGCGGTCAAGCGGATCGAGGCGGGGCTGCGGGACGGCCTGGCCGGCGTCGCGGACCTGCCGGGCGTACGGGACGTACGGGTGCTCGGCGCCATCGGCGTCGTCGAGCTCGACCACGAGGTGGACATGGCGGCGGCCACCCGTGCGGTGGTCGGCTCCGGGGTGTGGCTGCGGCCCTTCCGGAACCTGATCTACACCATGCCGCCGTTCGTCACGGCCGACGAGGACCTGGCGAGGATCTGCGCGGCGGTGGAGGCCGCCGCGCGGGTGGCCTAGCGGAGAGTTAAGGAGACGCAAACCATGTCGGTGCTGGTCGTGACGGGAACGGGCACGGAGGTCGGCAAGACCGTGGTGACGGCCGCGGTCGCGGCGGCGGCGCTGGCCGCCGGCTGCTCGGTGGCCGTCCTCAAGCCCGCGCAGACCGGGGTCGCGGTGGACGAGCCGGGGGACGTCGCGGAGGTGCTGCGCCTCGCGGGTCCCGTGACCGGCGTCGAACTCGGCCGCTTCCCCGAGCCGCTGGCCCCCGCGACGGCCGCCCGCCGGGCGGGCCTGGCGCCCGTACGGCCCGCCGAGACCGTCCGGGCGGCGCGGGAACTGGAACGCTCGCACGACCTGGTGCTCGTCGAGGGCGCGGGCGGGCTGCTGGTCCGGCTGGACGAGGACGGCTCCACGCTCGCGGACGTGGCGGGCCTGCTGGACGCGCCCGTCCTGGTCGTCGCGCAGGCGGGCCTGGGCACGCTCAACGTCACGTCGCTGACGGCGGAGGCGCTGGCCGCGCGCGGGCTGCGGCGCGCGGGCGTGGTCATCGGAAGCTGGCCTGCGGCGCCGGACCTGGCGATGCGGTGCAACCTGGCGGATCTGCCGGGGGCGGCGGGGGCGCCGCTGCTGGGG
>NZ_JAILXP010000245.1 GCF_020740895.1 Streptomyces sp. UNOB3_S3
GCCGGGAAGGGGGTGCTGCCGAGGAGGGTGGTGCTAGTGCAGTGGTCGGTGCCGATGGCGCAGGCGCGGTGCAGGGAGGTGGGCAGGTCGCAGCCGTCGAGGTAGGCGGCGGCCAGGCCGGCGGAGAACGCGGCGCCGGCGCCGTGGGTGTTGGCCACGGTGATCTGGCGGGTGGGGATGCGGTGGCATTCGGTGCGGGTGCGGGCCCAGGCGCCGCGCGCGCCGAGGGTGATGACCACCGCGTACGGGTTTAGGCGCTCCACCAGCTCCAGCGCGGTGGCGTCGGCCCGGTCGTGCTGCTGTTCCGGGAGGCCGGTTTGGACGGCGTAGAGGGTGGCCAGGTTCGCCGCGTGCTCGATCGCGGGGTGGAGTGGGTCGTTGCCGAGGTTGAGCAGCAGCGGGACCCCGGCGGCGCCGGCCGATTTGATGGCCGCCGCCGCGTTCTCGGCGAGAACTTGGTAGCAGTCGACGTAGGCCAGGCGGGCGTTGCCCAGGGGGCTGGTGTCGGCCCGGTGGAGGCTGGCGTAGGCGTGGGTGAGGTCGGCGAACCAGGTCCGTGTTCCCGCCCCGTCCGTGATCACGGTCAGGTTCGGGGTCCGGGCCGCCGCGCCCTGGTCGGGCGCGGCGTGATGGACGCGGGCGGCGGCGAGCTGGTGCCGGACGGTCTCGCCGGCGGAATCGTGCCCGACCCCGTTGGAGACGAGGGCGGTGCGCAGGCCGAGGGCGGAGGCGGTGAGCGCGGTGATCGGGCCGTCTGCGGCGAGCGAGACCCAGCGGCTATTCACCTGTGTGCCGTGGTCGGCCTGCGGGTAGCGGTCGACCTGGAGGACCTGGGCGTGGGCCAGGTAGCTGAAGCAGGCCAGGTCCCACACAGTGGTCGGGGCGGCGGTCAACTGGGCTGCTCCCATCCCCGCTCGGAGTACAGGGTGCCCTTGGTGATGTGGCGCAGGGCGTCGGCCGCGTACGGGATCATCTTCTCGGGCAGGGCGTCGAGGGCGAACCAGCTCCAGCCCGCGCACTTGTCCGGCTCGCGGTTGTCGACCTCGCCGCTCCACCGGGTGGTGGCGAAGAAGAAGGCGGTGCGGCCTTCGTTGGTGCGGTGGTGCATCGCGTGCACCAGGGTCAGGTCGCCGGGGTCGACGGTGACGCCAATCTCCTCGGCGGCTTCGCGGATGGTGCCGGCGGTCGCGGCCTCGCCTTCCTCGAGGTGCCCGGAGGGGAAGTGGAAGGCGCCGTCCATGAAGCCGGTGTTCTGCCGCTCGCCCAGCAGCACCTTCTTCCCGTCGCGCAGGAGGAGGTGAAGGTCAACGCAGGAGGTGTAACGGGCCATGACCGGTGGTCCTTTCGTCTCGGGGGTTCGCACCGTGGGCAACGCGGTACGGGCGTGCCGCGTTGTGGCCGCGGTGGCCGGCGGTCAGTTGGCGGGGACGGACTTCCATAGGCGGCAGACCGGCACGATGTCCGGGTACTCGGCGCAGGAGGCGCGGCCGTCGACGATCTCCTCGGCCGGGCAGCCGCCCATGCACGAGCTGGGGGCCTTGCACGAGGTGCCGCAGGAGGGCTTGGCCAGGGCGCCGGTGAACAGGTCGTACTCGTTGGGGCCCTTGTTCAGCACCACCTTGCCGTCGCGCATCTCGGCGAAGTGCAGGTCGGTGTCGAACAGGAACGAACAGACGTAGGCCCGGCTGTCGGGGAAGACGGAGATGCGGTCGAGGGTGCGGCCGATGCAGCCCCGGTACCCCTCGGCCTCGAAGCGGGCCATGTCGTCGCGGCGGGCGAAGGTCGGCTGGTACCAGACGCGGGTCTTGTAGCCGGCGGCCTTCTTGTGGAGCCGGTCGCAGAAGTCGAGCCATTCGGGCGGCGTCATGCCGTTCTCCGGGCTGCCGTGCCCGCGGCCGATGACGGAGAAGACGTGGAACTTCACCAGGCTCACGCCGAGGTCGTCGGCGATGTCGAGCAGGCGGAGGCAGTCGGTCTGGTTGGCCTTGTTGACGGTGCAGATCACGCGGGTGTCGAACCCGCGCTCGCACAGCTCGGCCACCGTCTTCATCGTCTCGTCGAAGGTGCCCGGTCCCCGGATGGCGTCGTGGGTCGGGGCGGAGCCGCCGTCTAGGCTGATCTGTACGTACGCGAAGTCGTCCGGCTCCAGGCGGCGGAACTTGCGGTTGGCCTTCGCCAGGCCGTTGCTGGTGGTGATCACGTGCTCGTAGCCGAGCTGCGAGGCCAGGCGGATGGTGTCCTCGAAGCGGGGGTGGAGGGTCGGCTCACCGCCGAGGATCGTGATCTTCGAGCCGCCCATCTGCCTCCACGTCGTCAGCGTGGAGGTGATCGTCTCGAACGACATCTTCAGCGCCCGCTCCAGGCGCGCGCCCATGTAGCAGCCGGAGCAGCGCAGCGGGCACGCCTCGGTGATGTAGACGTACACGTTGCGGTACCGGCCGTACTCGACCCGGTCGATCTTCGACGGGGCCAGTGCGCCGGCGGGTGCGGGCATCCGCGCGTGCCCGTACGCATCGGCGGGTCCCGGGGGTCCCACCTGGGGCATTGGCAGGGGGACGGCGGTCATAGGGATGCTCCCTTCAGATCGGTGACGTGTACGGCCTCGTCGAACGCGCTCGCTGCGGCCTGGATGACGTCCGCTTCGCTCTGCTCGGCGTCCACCGCGTACCACGGCACCCGCGCAGGCTGGAGAGCGGCTCGGATAGCCGGGGCACGCAGGCGGTAGCGGGCTTGGCGGTGCGCGGCCACCGGGCCGGCGTCGTTCAGGCGCCGCGTCAGCTCCCCACCGCAGCGGGCACAGCAGGCCGGCGTGCCGGGCATCGCCCGGGCGGGCCGACGCGGGCCGCCGTGCGCGGTGTCGCAGGACGGGCACACCTGCCGGTGCCCGATGCGCTCGGCCGTCGTCGCGATGCCGGCGACCAGCTCGATCACGCTGAACCAGATCCCGGGCCGGGTGCGCAAGTGGAGAAGAAGATGGATGGCCTGTGCCTGGGTTCCGGGGTAGCCCTCAAGGATCACCGGGCGTCCCGGGGTCAGGCGGAAGTCGTTGTCCAGGGCGCGGCGGACCAGGGCCATGGCCACCTGGTCGGGGAGCCAGCCCAGCGGGTCCGTCGTCCGCGCCACGGCGTCGGCGATCGCGCCATTGGTGCGCGCCTGCTGGTGCGCGAATTCGCGAAGCCGGAAGACCCGCAGGGCGCGCTCCGAGGCGAGGGCGGCGGAGACGGTGCTCTTGCCGGAGCCGGGAGGGCCGAGCAGCGCGACGACCGTGCCATCGCTCATGAGTCACCGCCCGGCGACTCGTCGGTCTCGACCTCGTTGCGCGGCGGCTCGTTGGAGGCCACGAGCGAGTAACGCTGCTGGAGCTTCATCTGAAGCGTCGGCCGCTCGCGCTCGGGCAGCGGGGGCAGGTTCGGTACGGCAGTGCCCGCGAAGTTCGGCATGATCAGCTCCGGCACAGGTAGTTCGAGGTGATGGCGGCCAGGTGCTGCTCGGCTCCCGGCTCGGCGAGCGCGAGAGCGAGGAGGTCGCGACAGATGCAGGCCAGCTCCTGGGCGTAGATGCAGCGCACGACCGCCGGCCCGGACGTCGGTTCCCCGCTCAGCCGGTCCCGTACGAACCTGGTCACGAGGCGGATCGGGTCGTCGTCCTGGCCGTGCCTCGCCGAGTTCTTGGTCTCAATCTCGGGCAGGAGCAGCTGGATGTGGCCGCGCAGGCGCAGCAGCAGGTGATCGACGGTGGCGGCCAGCGGCAGCCGGTCGAGGGCGGCACAGACCGTACTCATGATGTCGTCGGCGTCGATGGGGTACTCGTCCGGCCTGACCCGGGGGACACCTCGGCCGATGCTGGGCCGCCGGGTGTGGGTGATCTTGAGGGTTCTCATGACACGACCACCGGGCTGGCCGTGGTCGCGTTCCGGGACGCGGGGGCGAAGCCGCTGGGGAGAGCGATGTGGGGCTCGCCGAGGGCGCGCCAGCACAGCCGGCTGCCGGCGAAGGCTTCGCGGGCGTGGAGCCAGCGTTCGTTGTCGAGCAGGTATGCCTGGCCGGTGTCGAGTGGGAGGCGGATCTGGTAGGTAGTGAGGGCGTTGCGCAGGTAGGGAAGGCAGGGCTGCACGGTGGGGCTGAAGCGGGCGAGGCCGTCGAGCCGGAGCCGGATGGAGATCCGGTCGTCGGGGTGCTCGATGAACACCTGTGTGGGGTGACCGTCACCGCCGCCGAAGTAGGCAGTACGGGGCTTGCTGAGCGCAAGGAGGGCTTCGCGGCGACGTGCCGCGATGTCCGCGTAAACGGCGCGGCCGTCGGTCAGCAGGCAGGCGCCGCCGTTGTGGGCGGGGGTGGCGCAGACCAGCAGCATGAGCCGGGGCGGGTTCGGGACGCTGGAGCGTTCGGTGTGCGGGGCCAGCTCGCCGTTGCCGAAACCCCCGTATCCGGCAAGGTGCGTGTGGCGGCGAGTATCGCGGATGGTGGTGAGCCCGTCGGGGTCGCTGTCGCGGTGTGGGGTGATGTCCATGATCCGGGTGGCGAAGGCGCGGACGACGGTGCGGGAGGTGAAGCCTGTGAGGGTGATCAGCCCGGTATCGCGTAACTGCTCGTGGACCTGATCCTCGGCCCGCGGCGACTGGATGTCGACGTAGTGAGCCGTGAAGGGCTGGGCCTCGCGCATCGGCGCGCTCCTCTCGTCAGGGATGGTGCGGCCAGGGTCCGGGGCACGACGGCACGGGGTACAGCGACGGATTGTCGACTCCGACAATTCGGCCAACTGGGTGGCGAGTTGACGGTCGCGTGCTATGTTCCGCACGCCCCTTGGACCGGCGATGCACCACGAAGGAAAGCGATGACCTACACGCCCCCGACCTGGCCCGTCTCCGTCAAAGCCATCGCCCTCGACATCCACCAGCGAGTGCTGCTGCTGAAGAACGAGAGGCGCGAGTGGGAGCTGCCCGGGGGCAGGCTCGAACCCGCCGACGACAGTCCGGAGACGACGGTCGAGCGGGAGCTGCTGGAGGAGACCGGGTGGGAGGTCAAGGCCGGCCCGCTCATCGACGGCGGCGTGTGGATCTACGAACCGATCCCCGGCCGACGGATCCTGATCGTGACCTACGGCTGCACCGTGCTCACCCCGGACCGGACGCCGGTCGTCAGCCACGAGCACAAGGAAGTAGGCGTGTTCACGGCCGATGAGGTGCCAGGGCTGCACATGCCAGACGGCTACAAGCGCGCCATCGCCACCTGGTACGGACATCGGCACCGCTGACCGGCCGCGAGGAGGCGCACCGTGACGCAACCCGTCGGCCCACGGTTTCCGGCGCCCCAGCCGGCTGCCCGGCATGTGGTGTGGCACTGGGCGACCCCGCAGGCCGAGACCGTCCTCGCCACCCGTGACCTGGGGGCGATCCTGCGGTTCCACCGGGCGGTGCACCGGCTCAGCCAGACCGAGCTCGGCGAGCTGCTGGGCTACGACAAGACGTATGTCTCGGCCTTGGAGCTCGGCAAGCGGTCGCTCGAGGACGTCGGCTCGCGGCGCCGCGTCGCGGAACGCCTCGGACTGCCGCCGCACGTCCTCGGGGTGACGGACGTCGCCGACACCGATCACCGGGCGATGCTGCAGTTCGGCGAGTCCACCGTGCGCCTGGCGGAGATCGCCCGCCAGTCCGGCCACGCCTCCGAGGCGGTGGCCGAGCTGTGGCCGCTGGTCGCCCGCCTCGAAGCCCGCGTCGAAGACGGCCACAGCGAACGCGACGTCGTGCGACTCCTCGCCCGTGCCCGCGTCGGCCTGGGCGTCGCCCTCGGCAACGTGCTCCCCGAGGAGCGCCTGGCCACCGCGGCCCGATGGACCGCCAGGAGCCTGGAAGCGGCCCGCCGCCTCGGCGACGACCCGGCCCTGATCTCCGGCATCCTGCGCATGCACGGCAACGAGCTGCGCAAGGCCCGCATCCACGGTGCCGCCGTCGAGCGCCTGCGTCACGCGGTCGCCCTCGCCCCGACCGTCGACGACCGGGCCGCCGCGCTGCCGCTCCTGGCCCGCGCGGCGGGCGCACTGGGCGATCAGGACCTGTTCGATTCGGTGCTGCGCGAGACCGACAGCCTCCTCGACACGGCTGGGCACACCTCGCTGTTCAACCCGTTCTCGCTGCACGAGATCCGACTGCGCGGGCTCCTGGCGACCGGCCGGGCAAGAGCGGCCATACAGCTCGCGGAGGAGCAGCCCGTGCTGACGACGACGGTGGCACCGCAGTGGCGGGTGATCGAGCTGATCACGGTCGCTCAGGTCCGACTGCTCGGCGACGACCGCACCGGGGCGGCCGAGGCCCTGGACGTAGCGGTAGGCGAGGCGGCGGTGCAGCGGCTGCCGCACCAGCTGCAACGCATCATGCGGGCCGCCGGCCAACGGCTGCCGGACGTCCAGGGCGCCGCGGGTGATGCACTGAACCGGATGCGCCAGGAGATGGCGGCGTAGGACCGGCCTCGCGGGCCCGGTCACCGGGCCTCTCCGGGGCCGAGGTCGGGGAAGGACATCGCGCGGGCGAGGTCCCAGTAGACCTCGTAGTCGTGGGCGGGCCAGCTCTTCGCGTCGCCGTGCGTCTGCCGGTAACGGGCGCCGGCGGGGGACTCGACCGCGCGTTCGTGGTCCTGCTCGACCCGGGGGACGGCGGGTCCGGGCACGGCGGTGCCAGGGAAGGTGGGCATGGGAGGACTCCTCCACGATCGGTGAAGGCGGTTGCTGCGGCGGCCCGCCGCTACGCATCTCCCTCGGGGGACGACGAGCCGCCGCGCACTGATCACCGGGTGAGCGCGATCGTGATGCGCATCACCATGGCTCAGGCAGAATGCCGCTTGGAAACCCAGGTGCGCAAGCCCGTCACCTCAACTGTCAAATGCGGTAACCGCGTTCTATCGACTTGCGCAACCCTGTGGGGGCACAATGCAACCTGCACGGTTCAACCCGTCACCTTTTGAAGGTAGTTCGCCACCCCGAGAGGGAGGACACGAGCTCAATGCCGAACCAAAGGGCCCGGCCCACGCTCCGTCGACGGCGTCTCGGCGCCCTGCTGCGCGAAGCCAGAAACAGGACCGGCCAGACGCTCGAGGAAGCCGCCGGTCGCATGGGCTGGGATCCGACCAAGCTCTCCAAGATCGAGAATGCTCGTGCCCACATCTCCGCCAAAGAGATCCCGGAGCTCATGGCGGGCTACGGCGTCACGGACGAAACGTTGATAGGAGCTCTGGCCGGACTGGCCAAGGACGCGGGGAAGCGCGGCTGGTGGCAGACGTATGGCGACGTCGTCGCCACCGAGTACAGCGACTACATCAGTCTCGAAGCCGACGCCGAGAGAATGAACATCTACGCGCCGAACATCATCCCCGGCTTGCTCCAGACCGGTGCCTACGCCAGGGAGGTCATCGCCGCCACATCGATGATCCGCACTCCGGACGAGATCGCGGCACTGGTGGAGGTGCGCAAGGCGCGGCAAATTGTCCTTACCCGACCGGGGCAGCCACTCAAGCTGTGGGCGGTCGTCAACGAGAGCACCCTGCACCAGCGCTTCGCCGCGCATGCGGCGCTGATGCGTGAACAGCTCCGTCATCTGCTCGACATGATGGACCTGCCGAACGTCACGATCCAGATCATGGCGTTGGACGCCGTTCCGCACCCCGGAATGGCTGGTCTGTTCCACGTGGTGCACTTCCCCAGCCCGTGGCCCACGGTCGTGCATCTGGAGAACATCATGGGCAGCAGCTTCGCCGAGGGACCGGCCGTTGCGAAGGTCCACGAGGACGCCTTTCACCGCGTCGTCGCAGCAGCACTTCCCGTGGACTACTCCCGGGAAAGAATCAAGTCGATCATGGAAGGGAATGGTAAGTGACCCATAGCAAACACACGATCGACCTCTCCTCGGCCGTGTGGCGCAAGTCGTCGCACAGCGACGCGGGCAACGGCTGCATAGAGGTCGCCGACGGATACCAGCGCGAGGGCTTTATGCCCGTCCGCGACAGCAAGGACCCCAGCGGACCGGCCATCGTCTTCCCGATTGCCGCGTGGTCCGCCTTCGTCGCCGACATCATCAACGATTGATCCATCTACCAACTGCGAGAGCACGGCTCCCCCCCCCAGACGACTTAGGGGGAGCCGCGCCCGTGTTTCCAAGCCACCGCAGCATAAGCATTCACTCCCGGTTGCGGGAGTGCACCACTGCTATCTGGACCACGCCGGTCGCCTGTGGCGCGATAGGCGTCGACGCCTCGAGCTGCTGGGGCCACTCGACCACTTAATGCGTCGGCGTAACCGAACGCCTGCCCGCGCGGATGGTCGTCACCCGCTATCCTCGAGCGCCCGGCGTAGTTGCTCCAGCTTCGGCGGCAGCAAGTGGGCGAGGCCGTACTGCTGACGTCCGCTGTTGTAGCTGCGGATGAGACCACGTTGCTGCAGAGGCATGCCAGGCATCCGAAAGCGGTGCCGGCCTCCTTCGTCGATCGCGCCCGCATGGTTGTGGGAAAGCGATACCCACAGCGCCGTCGCGCTGCCTTGAAGCGGCTCGGTCAATTCGGCGCGGAAGGGCAGCCACTGGGCCAACGCCGCTTTGCCCAGCGACGACAATGCCACGGTCTCGTCCGCCGCAGCCGCGCCGGTGCCGTGTTGCGGCTTACGCACCACGCGAATCCTGCTCCGGTCGTCCGACAGGTGGATCACTCGCTGAGCTACGAGTTCACCGGCCCGAGCGCGCGTGTCGAGCACAATGGCGAGCACGGCGACAAAACGCGCGTGCCCGGGTGACAGAATGCGGCTGACCTCGTCGCCCAGCCTCCGGCGCAAGATCCTCAGACGCTCGCTGCCCGGAGTCGGCCGGAGCTCTACCGGTGACGGCTCCTCCAGAAGCAGGGGCGGCAGGCCCGCGGCCTCGCGAATGAGGTCCAAGCAGTCCTGCCGTGCCGTATTCGTGGCCTTCGCCGTCGGCGGCTTCTCGCCGTTCACCAGCCGGCTGCGCAACGCCCCCGTTCTGGCGACCCGGACGTACGTCCGCAGCGTCGCATCGTCGAGCAGCCGCTGCAGGCTCCGCCCGGCTGCGGAGGGCAGCACGCTTCCGTCCAGGGCGGCGGTGAGCTCCTGGCGCACCATACCGAGCTGACGCCGCCGTGCCGTTCCGGCTGGTAGGGAGTCGAGAAGGGCGTCGAGGCGGGCGAGGGCCGGGTGTGCCATGGGGAGATTGTGGCGCACTTCGGGTTTCAGTCAGCCAGGCGCTCTTCAAACGTGCTGCGGGAGCCGGTCGGCGTGCGCGGCGACGTTTGCGCCAGGGGCGGCTCCCAGCTTTGCTGCGAATGCCTTGCAGGTGATAATCAGCCGTTCTTAAGGTGCGATGGCTCAATACGAACGGCAGAGAGCAGAGCCTCATGGCGACCACGTCTTCCTCTTCACCTCCCATATCCGGTCAGGCCGGTACCCGCTGGCAGCGCCTTCGTACGTCCATGACGCCCCGCGAGTGGCGGCGCCTGGGCGGCATGGCCGCGTTCATCCTCGGGCTCCACCTGGTCGGCTGGTTCACCTTGATCGCGATCGTCGCTCCGGAGCACTACACGGTGGGCAGCAAGGCGTTCGGGATCGGCATGGGCGTCACCGCCTACACGCTCGGGATGCGGCATGCCTTCGACGCCGATCACATCGCGGCGATCGACAACACCACGCGGAAGCTGATGCACGAAGGCCAGCGGCCCCTGTCGGTCGGCTTCTGGTTCTCGCTGGGCCACTCCAGCATCGTCTTCGCCCTGGCATTCCTGATCTCCCTCGGCGTCAAGGCCCTCGCCGGCCCCGTGCGGGACGACGGCTCGCAGCTGCACAACGTCACGGGCCTGATCGGAACCACGGTCTCCGGCGTCTTCCTCTACGTCATCGCCGCGATCAACCTGATCATCCTGGCCGGGATCTGGAAGGTCTTCCGGAAGATGCGCACCGGCCAGTACGACGAGGCGGCCCTCGAGCGGCAGCTGAACAGCCGGGGGCTGATGAACCGCTTGCTCGGGCGTGTCATGAAGTCGGTCGGCAAGCCGTGGCACATGTACCCGCTGGGCCTGCTCTTCGGCCTCGGCTTCGACACCGCCACCGAGATCGCTCTGATGGTCCTGGCGGGCTCCGGTGCGGCCTCCGGACTGCCCTGGTACGCGATCCTGTGCCTACCGGTCCTCTTCGCGGCCGGTATGAGCCTGCTGGACACGATCGACGGATCGTTCATGAACTTCGCGTACGGATGGGCCTTCTCCAAGCCGGTCCGCAAGGTCTACTACAACCTCACCATCACCGGCCTGTCGGTCGCTGTGGCGTTGATCATCGGTACGGTCGAGCTGCTCAGCCTGGTCTCCGAGAAGCTCGGCCTGCACGGGGCCTTCTGGGATCGGGTCGGCGCGCTGGACCTCAACATGATCGGCTTCGTGATCGTCGGCCTGTTCTTCGCCACGTGGCTCATCGCCATGGCGGTCTGGAAGCTCGGCCGGATCGAGGAGAAGTGGACCGCCGATCTCCGCTCTGCTGAGTCGGCCGCTGACTGACGGGGAAGGAAGTCGGCCGTGCGCGCCTCTCGACGGGTGCGGTGAACCCCGGGCTCGTCGAGAGGCGTCAGGTCGGCGACCACGCAGCACCATTCCGACTGGAGGATCAGGCCCTGTAGGCGACGTTGGCCATGAAGTGCTGGAGACCGCCGGTGAGCATGCCGATGCCGAAGGAGAGCATCAGAGAGGCGCCGATGACCAGGAGCATGCGCGGCGGTGCCGGGCGTTCGCGCTTGAGGATGAACTCGTTGAGGACGGTCGCGGCGAGGAAGACCCGGATCGCCGTAGCCGGCGATCCGGGTGTAGCGGGCTGGGTCGAGCGGGTAGTGCACCACCGCGCCGCTGATCAGCCCCGCGCCGACGAAATATCCGACGTAGCCAAGGTAGCGCCCGGGGAGAGAGCCTTCTCGGGCATGGTGGGCGCGTGCCCGGCGGGCGGCGGCGCGGCCGGGTGCTGGGGCGGGGAGTGGCTCTGCGAGGCGGGGACGTTCGGCGAGGTGGTGCTGGGACAACGGGTGCGC
>NZ_JAILXP010000246.1 GCF_020740895.1 Streptomyces sp. UNOB3_S3
CCCCTGGGCCCGCCGCCGCACCCCCCTGGAGCCGGCCGAACTGGCGGCCACCCCGCTGATCCTCCGCGAACGGGGTTCGGGCACCCGCCAGGTCCTCGACGCGGCCCTGGCCACCCACGGCGGCCTGTCCGAACCCCTCCTCGAACTCGCCTCCACCACCGCCGCGAAGGCGGCCGCGGTCAGCGGCGCGGGCCCGTCCGTCCTGAGCGAGCTCGCGATCGGCGAGGAACTGGCGGCCCGCCGACTGGTCGAGATCCCGGTACGGGAGCTCTCCCTGAGCCGGGCCCTCCGCGCCGCCTGGCCCACGGGCCACCGGCCGACGGGGCCGGCACGGGAGCTGCTGGGGCTGACGCGGACCCGGGCGTAGGCGGTTCGCGGGCCGCGGTGCCGATCGGGCCACCGACGGGGCCGACCGCCTCCTCAGTCGCCGTACGGCCGCCACCGGGCGGCCTGCCCGATGGCCGCCCGGGACCCCCACCACCACGTGAGGACGGACAGGACGCCCAGGGTCCCCGCCGTGCCGGTGAGCATCGCGCCCGACAGTTCGATGCCCACAGCGGGATTCTCCTGCGGAACGGCCAGCCATACGGCCGCGACCAGGCTCGCGGCGATGGCCGCCAACAGCGGGGCGAGCAGCGCCCAGGCCGCTGTCGAGTAGTAGACCTGCCGCTTCCCGGTGAGCACGCTGAGCGGCGCCACCATGCGGCTGAACCGGAGGAACTCCGCCAGGTTGGCGAGGGCCACCGCCAGGGCGAGGATCAGCACTCCCGGCACGCCGAGGAAGACGATCCACCGGCCGTGGGCCGCCGAGAGGTTCGAACCGACGAGCCAGCTCGCGCCGGGAGGATCGACGCTCGCCGAGGCGACCGGCAGATCGTCCCGCAGCAACTGCTTGATCCGGGCCTCGGGCAGCTCCCCGCCGTCGTCGGAGACCAGGAGGAAGGTCTGCGGGCCGCCGGTCGTCGCGCGTGGGAGCACGGCTCCTTGCCGCACGTCGAACGTTCCGGCGACAGGGCTGGTCCAGCGCACGACTTCCACGATCCGTTTGTCGGCACCGGCCGACGTCCCCCTCGTCGTGCCCGCCGCGCAGGACAGCCGCACCGCCCGCAGGGCCTGGCAGGAGCCCTGCAACAGGACGGGATCGTCGGAGCGCGGGTCCTCGGGCTGGCGCAGGGAGAGCGTCACGGTGCCCGGGGGAAGGTGACCGAGCACGGTCGACGCCTGCTGCGGCGTCAGGCGGTCCATGCGCAGTTCCAGGATCAGTACGCTGCTGCCGATGCGGCTCGCCGTGGCGCGCGCGGCCCGGGCGGTCTCCCCGAACTGCAGGCTGGTGAGCTGCACCTGGCTGACCACGACCATGGCGATGCCCACCCCGGCGACGAGGCGCGCCGTGACCCCCGGGTGCGCCGCGGCGTGCCGACCCGCGACGAGCGCTCCCGCGCTGCCGGTCCGCCGCGCCAGCCCGGCCAGCTTCCTCCCGACGGTGGCCGCGGCCACCGCTACGGCGCACGGCAGAGTGGCCAGCACGGCGATCACGCCCGTGTTGTAGAGCTTCATCCTCAGGTCGGCGAACTGGGCGGGGTCCAGCTGCGCCGGTCCCCAGACGGTCGCGAACAGCAGGAGCGGGCACGCCATCGCCGCCCAGCGGATCGCCCGGCCGCCTCGGGCGGCCAGCCGGGTCGACCGCGCCGCGCCCCGGTTGCCCGTGCGGTGCATCAGGCAGACGAGCAGCAGGAGAGCCGCGACGGCCGCGACCCCGGCCAGGGTCAGCTCCCACCACCAGCGGCGCAGATCGGCCGAGGACAGCCAGTAGTCGATCCAGGGAAGCCGGACGTCCCCGGTGGCCCCCACCAGGAGGCCGGGAAGGGTGCCCAGCGCCGCGCCGACCACTACGGGCACCGCCGATTCACCGATGTTCAGCCATGCCCGTGCCGACCAGCCGCCGCCCAGGGCGCTCACCAACGCCGTACGCCTGTCCCGCCCCGCGGAGCCCATCCGCACGGCGACCACGGCGAGCACACCGGCGGGCAGCAGGATCAGATAGAGCGCGGTGAGCAAGCGCCCCTGGTCCTTGATGAACAGCGGATCGCCCGAGACCGACGCGCCGGGACCGCCGAAGCCGACCACGGGCAACGAGCCCTTCGCGTTGAGCTGTTCGTCCCGGGGGTTGACGTAACCGTAGCGTTCACCCGGGCCGGCCAGCCCTTCGTCACGGATCGAGCCGACGACCCTGCCGAAGCGGTCCGGCGCGCCCTCGGCCTTGAGCGCCCGGACGAGTCCCGGAGAGAGAACGGCCTCGCCCGGGGCGGGCCAGCGGTCGATTCCCGGGGGCAACGGCGCGTCCCACGACAGCGGGCGAAGGTAGACGATGCTGTGCTGGAGGTCCCCCGCGACGTCGAAGCCGTTGATGGCCAGGGTCACCGGCTTCCGGCCGGGATGGGCCTCCTGATACTGCAGGCCCCGGTGCGAGGACCGGGAGTGGATCCCGTCGTAGGAGGCCTGGACCGCCACGATGGCGGACAGGCCGAGGGCCAGCGTCGCCGCCGCCAGGAGCAGGGCCACAGCCCGCACTTGGCCGCCGCCCGCGCGCCGGGCGGACGCCCTCCCCATCCGCCACAGCTGCCGCCGAAGCGTGGATCCGCTCATCGCCGGACCCCCGTGTCGCGCCGTACGAGTGTGGCGCCCTCGAGCGCCCAGCACTGGTCCGCCCGCCCGGCGACGACGGGGTCGTGCGTGACGACGACCAGTGCGCACCCCCAGCGCTTCGGCACCGAGAACAACAGATCCGTGACGCCGTCCCGCGTGGCGGCGTCCAGCGCCCCCGTCGGCTCGTCGGCCAGCAGAACGCTGGGCTCGTTGACCAACGCCCGGGCGACCGCCACGCGTTGCCGTTCCCCTCCCGAGAGATGGCCGGTCGACACCCCCTGATACGGAACCCCCAGTTCTGCCAGCAGGGTCTCGGAGCGCGCGTACGCCTCCCGGGTGCCGGTCCCGCCGAGCAGCGCGGCCAGTGCGACGTTCTCCACCGGGGTCAGCTCCGGCAGCAGCTCCCCGAACTGGAAGACCACCCCGATATGACCGCTCCGGTGCCGCTCCAGCCGCCGCTGCCGCATCCGGGTGAGATTGGCGCCGGCCACCTCGACCGACCCTCCGGAGGGCCGGATGAGTCCCAGGGCGCAGCCGAGCAGAGTGCTCTTGCCGCTGCCGCTCGGCCCCACCACGGCCGCGGACTCCCCCGCGGCGACCTGAAGACTCACCCCGTCCAGCAGCACCCGGCCGGCGATCTCGTATCTGAGACCGTGTAACGCCAATGCCCGGCCGTCACCGGCCCCGTTGCCCGTCCCTCGGCCCACGGCGTTTCTCCTCGCTCATTCATCGGCCGTACAGCAGTGTGGGAGGGGCGACTGCTGGGCCGCACCCCTCCCACGGTTCCGCATACTCACCCGGCGCGCTCCGGCGACGGATGGTTCACGCCAAGTGCCGCCCTACTGGCGGTAGGCCCAGCTGCCGCACTCGTCGTCGTTGTCCGGAACCCAGTTGCAGGCACGGAGCTGGATGACCGTGCTGCCGGAGTCGCTGTACTGAGTCGTGCCCGGACCGCTCTTGTTCCACAGGTGGTACACGTCGCCGCCGCCCGCGGAGCGCATGTGGTCCGTGTGGGACTTGCCGTTGGCATTCTGCTTCAGCGCGACCTTCGTGTTGGTCCCGTAGGAGTAGGCGTAGGCATCCTTGCCGGGCGAGAACGAACCCATGTCCGACGCGAACGCCGGCGAGGCCCCCAGCAGAGCAACTCCCGCGATCATGAACGCCGCGGCCTTCTTGGCCACTGTCCGCTTCATCGTCATCTCCTCATGTGTCTCAACAAGGCAGCCGTGAATACCCGTCGGCCGGTGGTCGTGCCTCCCGGCCGGGCTGCTGATCGACAGTTCAGCCGGAGCGGTGGCCGACGGTCGAGGCGTTTCCCGGTTTCCTCTCCGGACAGGTGACCGGGAAACAGTCGCCGACCTGCGCGGAATCAACAGAGGGACCGGCCTCGGCCAGGGCGCGGCAACGACTCGCACCACGCCCGAAAGTGCCGTTGATCCTCCCCAGCCGACACTGAAATGATCTTCAAGGGGGGTGGACCGACGCCCCGGGGAGGGGACCAGTCAGTGGAAGGCAGAGGCCACGGAGCCGGTGGTCCGGCCGTCGACACTCCGTCCTCGGGGACGGAGCACGCCGGCGAGCGGTTACGGCGGCTGCGTCTCGAACGCGGGGTGCCGCTGGCCAAGCTGGCCCGGTCGGCGTTCTACAGCAAGGGCTACCTGAGCAAGGTCGAGAACGGCGAGAAGCCACTGACCCCGGACCTCGCACGGGCCTGCGACCAGGCTCTGGACACCGGCGGAGTGCTCCAGCTGCTCGTCGGGACACCGGAGTCCGGCGGCGGGTCCCGGCCGCGGGACGAGGGGGCCTGCCCCTATCGGGGGCTGTCCCCGTTCGGGGCCGAGGACGCCCGCTGGTTCTTCGGGCGCGACGAAGCCGTCGCCGGTGTGGTCTCCCGGCTGACGGAGCGGCTCCGGGCCCCGGGGCCCCTGATGGTCATGGCACCTTCCGGCGCGGGCAAGTCCTCCTTGTTACGGGCGGGGCTGGTGCCCGCGTTGCGGCGCGGGGTGCTGCCCGTCCCCGGTTCGCACGCCTGGCCGGTCATCCTGCTCACTCCGGGCGACCGTCCCGTCGAGGAGCTCCTGGACCGGTTGGCGAAGGCGACCGGGGCCCCGCGCCGGCTGCTCGGCAAAGCTCTGGAGGACGGTCCCGGAACCCTGGCCGCGACGGTGCGCGCCGCCACGGACGGCTTGCGTCCCGCAGACTCCGAGGCCCGGATCGCTCCGGTGATCGTGGTGGACCAGTTCGAGGAGACGTTCACCCTCTGCCACGACGTATCCGAACGCCTCTCCTTCGTGGCGGCCTTGCTCGCCCTGGCCGGAGACCGGCAGGACGCCGGGGACGGGGTACCGACCGCTCTGGTCGTCCTGGGAGCCCGGGCGGACTTCTACGACCGCTGCCTGGCGCATCCCGGGCTGGCGACCTCCCTCCAGCACGGCCACGTCACTCTGGGACCGATGAGTGACGCCCAGTTGCGCGACGCCATCGTCGCGCCCGCTCGTGAAGCCGGCCTGAAGGTGGAACCGGGGCTGGTCGAGGTCCTGTTGCGGGACATCGGCCTCACGCCCGTCGGTACGGGGGACACCGGCGTCCCCGGTGCCGGGGCGCTCCCTCTGCTCTCCCACGCCCTCCTCGGCACCTGGCAGCATCGGGAGAACGCCACGTTGACGGTGGCCGGCTACCGGCTGACCGGGGGTGTCTCCGGGGCAGTGGCCGCGACCGCGGAGCGCGCCTACACCTCGCTGGGCCCGGAACAGCGAGTGGTGGCCCAACGTGTCCTGCTCCAGCTCGTCCACGTCGGAGCGGAGAAGGAGACCGGCCATCGCACCCGCCGCGAGGAGCTGTTGGGCAGCGGCCCGTCACAGGAGACGGTCGGAACCGTCCTCGAGGTCTTCACCCACGCCCGTCTGCTGACCATGGACACCGACCACGTGGAGCTGGCGCACGAGATCCTCCTCCACGCCTGGCCCCGGCTGCGCCGGTGGATCGAGAACGACAGGGCCGAACTGCGCGGCCGTCAACTCGTCGCGGACTCCGCCGCGATGTGGGAGAGCGCAGGCCGCGACGAGGGCCTCCTCTACCGGGGCAGCCTGCTGGCCGCGGCCGGCAGATGGCTCAAGGATCCGGAGAGCGGGGCCGCTCTCACCCCTACGGCCCGCGCATACCTCGAAGCCAGTATCGAGCGGGGAACGGCCGAGAAACTGCGGCAGCAGCGCGGCGTGCGGCGCCTGCGCGCCTTGGCCTCCGGCCTCGCGATGCTGCTCGTCCTCGCGCTGGTGGCCGGCGTGGTGGCCTTCCAGCAGTACCGGACCGCCCAGACCCAGCGCGGCCTCGCCGTCTCCCGTGAACGCGCCGCCCGCGCCGATTCCCTGGCCGCCGGGCGTCCGGAGGCGGCGATGCTCACCGCCCTGAGCGGTTACCGGCAGGCACCGACCGTCGAGGCCCGCAGCAGTCTGCTCGGCGCGTACGCGCAGTATCACGCCCAGCAGCTCACCGGGCACGACAGACATGTCAACGCGGTGGCTTTCAGCCCCGACGGCCGGATGCTGGCCACCGCGAGCGCGGATCACAGCGTAAAGCTGTGGGACACGGCCACCCGTGAGGTGCTCGCCACGCTGTCCGGACACACCGATTCAGTGGAGGGCGTGGCGTTCTCACCCGACGGCAGGACACTGGCCACGGTGGGCGTGGACCGAAGCGTGAAGCTCTGGGACGTCACCACGCACCGCTTGATCACCACCCTGCTCGGGCATCGTGACGCGGTCACCTCGGTCGCTTTCTCCCCCGACGGGCATACCGTGGCCACCGCCGGATTCGACCGCACCGTACGCCTGTGGGATGTCGGCGCCCAACGGCAGGTCGCCGCGCTCACAGGACACACGGACTTCCTCTACGGAGTGGCGTTCTCACCGGACGGGCACACCCTGGCCTCGGTCGGCTCCGACCGCACGGCACGTCTCTGGGACGTCGCCTCGCGGACGCTCCGGGCCACACTGACCGGCCACACCGACACCCTGCAGGGCGTGGCGTTCTCACCCGACGGCCGGACACTGGCCACCACGAGCAGGGACCGCACCGTCCGTCTGTGGGACGTCCCCGCCCACCGGCAGACCGCAACGCTCACCGGGCACACGCAATCCGTCTCCGGCGTGGCGTTCTCACCCGACGGCCGGACGGTCGCCTCCGGCGGCTACGACCGCACGGCGCGTCTGTGGGACGTCGCGACGGGAGAACCGGTCGCCGCACTCGACGCCTGCGCCGACGAGGACGTCGTCACAGCGGTGGCCTTCTCACCGGACGGGCACACCCTGGTCACGGCCAATACCGGCGTCGCCTTCGCCGATCTGTGGGAGGTGTCCACGCGCAATCGGCTCGGCACCCTGTCCGGGCGGCCCGTTCGTGACGCAGTCGCCCGTTTCAGCCCCGACGGCGGCGTCCTCGCCATCGGTGACGCGCGGGGCACGATCAGGCTGAGGGACACCCGCACCCTGCGGCCGCTGGCGGCCTTCACCGGAAGCACCGCGGGCTTGAGCCGGCTCGCTTTCACACCCGACGGCCACGGACTGGCCGGCGTGGACGACAAGGGCTCCGTGCGCTTCTGGGACACGACCACCCAGCGGCAGACGGCGGCCCTGTCAGGGGACGCCGGGCCGGTCAACGCGGTGGCCTACTCCCCCGACGGCCGCGTCCTCGCCACCGCCGGTGCCGACGGCACCGCACGGCTATGGGACACGGCCACGCTCCGTCAGATCTCCGCGCTCACCGGACATCGACGGGACATCATCGACATGGTGTTCAGCCCCGACGGGCACACACTGGCCACCGCCGGCGCCGACGGCACGGCACGGCTCTGGGACACGCGTACGCGCCGAAGCCTGGCGGCCTTCAGCCACCCCGATACGGTCTCGGCGGTGGCCTTCTCTCCCGACGGCCGGACACTGGCCACCGCCTGCAAAGACCGGTCCGTGAGGCTGTGGGCCGTGTCCACGCGCAGGAGGACCGCCACCCTGACCGGTCACACCCTCAATGTCCGTGGGCTGGCGTTCTCCCCTGACGGCCGGACGCTGGCCACCACCAGTGGTGACCACACGATCCGGCTGTGGGACCCGGCCGGACGCCGGACCAGGGCCGTGCTCACGACAGGGACGTCCCAGACGTCACCGGCCTTCTCTCCGGACGGCCGGACCCTGGTCACCGCGAGCGTGGACGGCTCGGCACGACTGTGGGCCCTCGTACCCGACGACGTGGCCGGGCAGGTGTGCGAGCTCGGCAGGAAGCACCGCTGGGGACGGCTCATTCCCGGTCTCCCCCGGGACACGCCCTGCGCGTAGGCGGCCGGGGACGCTGCGCGGTGCCGCGCAGCGCGTCTCCCGCTCCGTCTCACCCCACCGACGAGTACGCCACGACCCCCCGCAGCAGCCCCTCGACCGCCTTGCGGGCGTTGCGGGTGACCGGGCTGCCGGCCGGGGCCGCGGCCGCGATCTGGCCCAGGACGTCGATGAGCTGCTTCGTCCAGCGGACGAAGTCGCCGGCGGGCATCTCGATCTCGCGCAGGACCTCGTCCAGGCCGTGGCCGGAGGCCCAGCGGTAGGCGGGCCAGGCGAAGCCGAGGTCGGGTTCGCGCTGGCCGACGCCCTCCGCCTGGTTGATCTTGTGCTGTTCCTCCAGGGCGTCGAGGCGGCCCCAGATGCGGACCATCTCGCCGAGGGCGTCCTTCGCGGGGCCGGCGGGGAGTTTCGGCGGGGCGGCGTCGTCCGCGACGCGGGCCTCGTAGACCAGGGCGGAGGCGCAGGCGGCCAGCTCGGCGGGCTTGAGGCCGTCCCAGACGCCCTCGCGGAGGCACTCGGAGGCGAGCAGGTCGAGCTCGCCGTAGAGGCGGGCGAGGCGGCGGCCGTCCTCGGTGACCTCGTCGCCGTGGAGGTAGTCGAGGTCGGTCAGGAGGGCGCAGATGCGGTCGAAGGTGCGGGCGATGGTGTTCGTACGGCCCTCGATGCGCCGCTCCAGCTGGCGGGTGTCGCGCTGGAGGCGGTGGTAGCGCTCGGCCCAGCGGGCGTGGTCCTCTCGCTCGTCGCAGCCGTGGCAGGGGTGGGAGCGGATGGCGGTGCGCAGCCGGGAGATCTCGCGGTCGTCGGCGGCGGGGGCCCGGCCCTTGCGGTGCCGGTCGGGGACTATGTGCCCGGCCTTGGTGCGCAGGGCGGAGGCGAGGTCGCGGCGGGACTGGGGGCTGCGCGGGTTGAAGGAGCGGGGGATGCGCATCCGCTCCAGCGGCTCGACCGGCACCGGGAAGTCGATCGAGGCGAGCCGCTTGACCTGCCGCTCGGCGGTGAGGACGAGCGGGCGCGGGCCGTCGTGGTGGTCGAAGCCGCGGTGGCGGTCGGAGCGGCCGGGCGGCAGGCCCGGGTCGAGGACCAGGGCCAGGCCGGCGAACTTGCCGGTGGGGACGTGGATGACGTCGCCGGGCTTGAGCCGCTCCAGGGCGGCCGCGGCGGCGGCCCGGCGCTGGGTGGCGCCCTGCTTGGCGAGCTCGGTCTCACGGTCCTTCAGCTCGCGGCGCAGCCGGGCGTACTCCTCGAAGTCGCCGAGGTGGCACTCGATGGCCTCGCGGTAGCCGGCGAGGCCCTCCTCGTTCTTCTGGACCTGGCGGGAGATGCCGACGACGGACTTGTCCGCCTGGAACTGGGCGAAGGAGGTCTCCAGCAGCTCGCGGGAGCGGTGCCGGCCGAACTGCGAGACCAGGTTGACCGCCATGTTGTACGACGGCTTGAAGCTGGAGCGCAGCGGGTACGTGCGGGTGCCGGCCAGGCCGGCGAGGGCGGCGGGGTCCATGCCGCGCTGCCACAGGACCACGGCGTGGCCCTCGACGTCGATGCCACGGCGGCCGGCGCGGCCGGTGAGCTGGGTGTACTCGCCGGGGGTGATGTCGGCGTGCTGTTCGCCGTTCCACTTGACGAGCTTCTCCAGCACGACCGAGCGGGCGGGCATGTTGATACCGAGCGCCAGGGTCTCGGTGGCGAAGACGGCCTTGACGAGGCCCTTGACGAAGAGCTCCTCGACGACCTCCTTGAAGGTCGGCAGCATGCCCGCGTGGTGGGCGGCGATGCCGCGCTCCAGGCCCTCGAGCCAGTCGAAGTAGCCGAGGACGTGGAGGTCCTCGTCGGGGATGGCGGCGGTGCGCTCCTCGACGATGGCGCGGACCTTGGCGCGCGCCTCGTCGTCGTTGAGCCGCAGGCCGGCGTAGAGGCACTGCTGGACGGCGGCCTCGCAGCCGGCGCGGCTGAAGATGAAGGTGATGGCGGGCAGCAGGCCCTCGGCGTCGAGCCGCTCGATGACCTCGGGGCGGCCGGGGGTCCAGATGCGGCTGCGCTGGCGGCGCTCGCGCTCGCGGTCGGCCTCGCGGATCATCTTGCCGCGGCGGCGCTCGCGCGGGTTGTAGACGCGGCTGTTCTCCATGCGGGCCATGCGCAGCAGGTCGGGGTTGACCTCGCGGCGGGCGGCGCCGCGGCCGCCGTGGTCGGTCTCCTCCTCGAAGAGGTCGTACATCCGGCGGCCGGCGAGCACGTGCTGCCAGAGCGGGACGGGGCGCTCCTCGGAGACGATCACCTGGGTGTCGCCGCGGACGGTGTCGAGCCAGTCGCCGAACTCCTCGGCGTTGGAGACGGTGGCCGACAGGGAGACCAGGGTCACGGACTCGGGGAGGTGGATGATCACCTCTTCCCAGACGGCGCCGCGGAAGCGGTCGGAGAGGTAGTGGACCTCGTCCATGACCACGTAGCCGAGGCCGATCAGCTCCTGCGAGCCGGCGTAGAGCATGTTGCGCAGGACCTCGGTGGTCATGACGACCACGGGGGCCTCGGCGTTGACGCTGTTGTCGCCGGTGAGCAGGCCCACCTTGTCCGCGCCGTAGCGTTTGACGAGATCGCTGTACTTCTGGTTGGAGAGCGCCTTGATGGGCGTGGTGTAGAAGCACTTGCGGCCCTGGGTGAGGGCCAGGTGGACGGCGAATTCGCCCACGATGGTCTTGCCGGAGCCGGTCGGCGCCGCGACCAGCACGCCCTTGCCCGCCTCCAGGGCGTTGCATGCCTCTATCTGGAAGGGGTCGAGCTCGAATTCGTACATCTCGCGGAAAGGGGCGAGCGCGGTGGCCTGCTCGGCGGCGCGCTGCCGTGCCAGGGCGTAGCGCTCAGCAGGGGACATGTCCTCGGTCATCTTGTCTACGAGCCTACCGGGGACCTCCGACAGCCACCTGATCTTTATCGAGCTCCCAGGAGCCGTACCGCCGCCGGGACGGTCTCGGCGGTGAGCGGCAGCGTTCCCAGGGGTTCGCCGTCGGCGTAGGCGGTGATTCCGTCCGCTTCGAGGGTCACCGTGGTGGCGCGGTGGGTGGTCACGGCGGGGTGGGTG
>NZ_JAILXP010000247.1 GCF_020740895.1 Streptomyces sp. UNOB3_S3
TCCCCCGCCACCCCATGTCCCCTGGAGCGCACGATGACCTTCCGTCCCCGTACGGCCGCTGCCTGCCTCGGCGCCGTCCTGCTCGCCCTCGGCACCGCGGGCCCCGCCGCCGCGCACGGCGACACGATCCGCCTCGCCGTCGCCGGACCTCCGTCGGACGGCCACATCCGGACCCTCGCGACCTGGGACAACGACGGCGACCCCGTGGACGAGCGGGTCGCCGGGACCCTGACGGCCCGGGACGCCGCCGGGCACACGCAGGGGCCCTGGGTGCTCGTCCCCGTCCCCGGCGCCAAGGGCGCCTACACCACCCGCGAGGCGCTGCCGCCCGGCAGCTGGACCGTCACCCTCCACTGCGGCTTCCCCGACCTCGGCCACGGCGAGGCCGCCGTCACCGTGCCGGCCGCGGCGCCCGCCTCCGCACCTCACGTTGCGGCCGCTCCCGCCGTCGCGCCGGAACCGCCCGCGCCGTCCCATGCCTTCGACGGCGGAGCCCGGCTCACCACCGTCGTCCTCACAGCGGTCATCAGCACGATCGCGCTGATCGGTGGCTGGTTCGTGCTGCGATCCCGCCGTCCGGGGCGGTCTTTCGCCAGGCGGTGATCAATTCACGCGCAAGCCGACTAAAGTCGACACGCAAGCGCAGTCCGCCGGGGGAGGGAATGTAACCGATGAGTCGCCGCTCCAGTGGACTGATGAGCATATGGGCCGAGGCGCAGCGCCAGCAGCAGCGTCAGCAGGAGGCCCGGCAGCGGGCGTTGACGCAGCAGCAGCGCGAGCAGGAACGGCAGCAGCGCGCGTACGACCGGGACCTGGCGCGCCAGGACCGCGAGCGGCGCCAGGCGTACCGGCAGGCGCGCGAGGCCGAGGCGCGCCGGCGCACGGAGGAGCTCGACGCGCGGATGGCGGCGCTCGAGGGCCTGCTGGTCGCCGGGTGCGGGGCGCCGGGCTTCCGGACGAGCGCGCTGGAGCGGCCCGAGCGGCTGGAGCCGTTCAACCCGGGCCACCTGGGGCAGCCGGTGCCCATGCCGGACCCGAACGCCTACCGCGGCTTCGGCAACCGCGCGCAGTACGAGCACGACTGGCACGCCGCGCAGGCCGCCGAGGCCCAGCGGCAGCAGCAGCTCGCGTCCTACCGGCAGCAGTACGACCAGTGGGCCGCGGCCGCGCTCGCCGACGTCCACCGGCACAACGCCGGCATCGGCGAGATGGTCACCGCCCTGCGCGAGGGCGACCCGGACGCCGTGGTGGAGTACTTCTCCGCCGCGCTCTACGCCTCCACCGCCTGGCCGGACGAGTTCCCGCACCAGATAGCCGCCGCCTACGACCCCGGCGCCCGGCAGCTCGTCCTCGACTGGGAGCTGCCCGGCTTCGACGTCGTCCCCGAGATCAAGTCGGTGCGGTACATGCCGACGGCGGACGAGGAGAAGGAGACGGCCCGGCCCGTCACCCAGCGCCGGAACGCCTACCGGGACGTGCTGGCGCAGTGCGTGCTGCTGGCGGTGCGCGAGCTGTTCGCGGCCGACGAGTTCGGGATCCTGGAGTCCGTCGCCCTCAACGGCTTCGTCGACGAGCACGACCCGGCCACCGGGCACCGCGCCCAGATCGTCCTGGCCTCGGTGACGGTGGGCCGGTCCGTCTTCTCGGGGCTGCGGCTGGAGCAGGTCAGCGCGGTCGACTGCCTCGTCGACGGTCTCGCCGGGCAGCTGTCCGCCCGCCCCGACCAGCTCGCGGCCGTCCGCCCGGGACGGGTGCCGGGCGACGTCGGGCGCGGTGTGGTCTCCCACGGCGGCGGTGACGACCCGGACCTCTTCGAGATGGACCCCATCGAGTTCGAGGAGCTCGTCGCCGAGCTGTTCCGGGCGCGCGGCATGCGCGCGGTGATGACCACCCGCTCCAACGACGGCGGTGTGGACGTCGAGGCCCTGGACCCCGACCCGATCAGCGGCGGCCGGATCATCGTGCAGGTCAAGCGGTACCGGAAGACCGTGCCGCCGACCGCCGTGCGCGACCTGTACGGCACGGTGCAGGGCGCGGGCGCCAACAAGGGCGTCCTGGTGACGACCTCCGGTTTCGGCCCGGGCTCGTACGCCTTCGCCAACGGCAAGCCGCTCACCCTCGTCTCCGGCGAGGAGCTGGTGGAGCTGCTGGCGCAGCACGGGCTGCGCGGCCGGCTCGGGGGCGGGACGTCCCGTCCGGCGGCGGCCCGGGGGAGCGGTGGTGCGGCCGCTGCGGACCGGCCCGAGAGCCACAACGTGCTGGGCATGTCCTGGTCCGGCCGGGTCGCCCTCGACGTGTGCGCCCTGGTCTGCGACGGCGGCCGGGTCCTCAGCGACGATCACTTCGTCTTCTACAACAACCCCCGCACCCCCGACGGCTCCGTCCGGGCACTGGAGCCCACCCTCGCCGACAAGGCCGCGCTGCGCGTCGCCTTCGAGGAGCTGCCGGCCGCCGCCGACCGGCTGGTGCTGGTCGCGGCGATAGACCCGGAGGTCAATCCGGATGCGGATCTCTCGCAGTTCACCGACGCCCGCATCCGTCTCGCCGACGCCTCCGGCGCCGAGCTCGGGCAGCTGGAGGTCTCGGACGGGCGGCCCGGCGAGACCGCGCTGGTGCTGGGCTCCTTCCGGCGCCGGACGAACGGCGACTGGGACTTCGTGCTCGGCGGGAAGGGGTACCCGGGCGGGCTGGAGGCGCTGGTGCAGGAGTACGGGATAGAGGTCGCCTGATCGTCCGCGAGATCGTCCGCGGGCGCGCCCGCTCGAACTCTCGATCACCCGTTCGTGGGGAGTTCCTTGATCCACCGGGTTCTGTCGGCGGCGCCTCGTAGACTTCTGCAATGGCCGACCCCACACAGACCACAGCAGAGCGCGACAGCCCCGGTGGCGAGGCCCTGAGCTGTCTGCGGCGCGTCTTCGGTTACGACGCGTTCCGCGGCGACCAGCAAGAGATCATCGATCATCTGGTCGGCGGCGGCGACGCGCTCGTCCTGATGCCGACCGGCGGCGGCAAGTCGCTCTGCTACCAGATCCCCGCGCTCGTCAGACCCGGGGTCGGTGTGGTGATCTCCCCGCTGATCGCGCTCATGCAGGACCAGGTCGACGCGCTGCGCGCGCTCGGGGTGCGGGCCGGCTTCCTCAACTCCACGCAGGACCTCGACGAACGCCGCCTGGTGGAGGCCGAGTTCGCGGCGGGCGAGCTCGACCTGCTCTATCTGGCGCCCGAGCGGTTGCGCGTGGAGTCCACGCTGCGGCTGCTCGACCGGGGCAAGATCTCCCTCTTCGCCATCGACGAGGCGCACTGTGTGGCCCAGTGGGGCCACGACTTCCGCCCCGACTACCTGGCCCTGTCGCAGCTGCACGAGCGCTGGCCGGACGTGCCGCGCGTCGCCCTGACCGCGACGGCCACGGAGGCGACGCGCGCCGAGATCGCCACCCGGCTGAAGCTCCAGGACGCCCGGCACTTCGTCGCCAGCTTCGACCGGCCCAACATCCAGTACCGCATCGCGCCGAAGAACGACCCGAAGAAGCAGCTCCTGGAGCTGCTGCGCACCGAGCACGCGGGTGACGCGGGCGTCGTCTACTGCCTCTCCCGCAAGGGCGTCGAGGACACCGCCGCGTTCCTCGCCCAGCACGGCATCGACGCCCTGCCGTACCACGCGGGCCTCGACGCCCGGACGCGCGCCGCCAACCAGTCCCGCTTCCTGCGCGAGGACGGGATCGTCATGGTCGCCACCATCGCGTTCGGCATGGGCATCGACAAGCCGGACGTGCGCTTCGTCGCCCACCTCGACCTGCCGAAGTCCGTCGAGGGCTACTACCAGGAGACCGGCCGCGCCGGCCGTGACGGCCAGCCGTCCACGGCCTGGCTGGCCTACGGTCTCCAGGACGTCGTCCAGCAGCGCAAGCTGATAGACGGCTCCGAGGGCGACGAGGCCCACCGCCGCCGGCTGGCCGCGCACCTCGACGCGATGCTCGCCCTGTGCGAGACCGTCGAGTGCCGCCGGGTGCGGCTGCTCGACTACTTCGGCCAGCCGGGCACCGCCTGCGGCAACTGCGACACGTGCCTGACCCCGCCGGAGACCTGGGACGGCACGATCGCCGCGCAGAAGTTCCTCTCGGCGATCCTCCGGCTGGCCCGGGAGCGGCGGCAGAAGTTCGGCGCGGGCCACATCATCGACATCCTGCTCGGCAAGAAGAGCGCGAAGGTCATCCAGTTCGACCACGACACGCTGTCCGTCTTCGGCATCGGCGCGGAGCTGTCCGTCGCCGAATGGCGGGGCGTGGTGCGGCAGTTGCTGGCGCAGGGGCTGCTGGCCGTCGAGGGCGACTACGGCACGCTCGTGCTGACGGAGGCCAGCGGCGACGTGCTCGGCTCACGCCGCAAGGTGGCGCTGCGGCGCGAGCCGAAGCCGGTGCGCGCGGCGAAGACGGCGAAGTCCTCGGCGGGCGGCTCGGGCAAGCGCGCCCCCGTCGACCTGCCGGCGGAGGCCGCGCCGCTCTTCGAGGCACTGCGGGCGTGGCGCGCGGCGACGGCGCGGGAGCAGGGCGTCCCGGCGTATGTGATCTTCCACGACGCGACGTTGCGGGAGATCGCGACGGTACGGCCGCAGTCGCTGGACGCGCTGTCCGGGGTGAGCGGTGTGGGAGAGAGCAAGCTGGTGAAGTACGGGGAGGGGATTCTGGGGGTGCTGGGGGAGCACGGGCCCGCGCCTGCGCCCGTTCCGGCGCCTGTCCCGGCCCCGGCCGTGGTCCCAGCCGCCGCCCCTGCCGGGGGCGAGGACGAGGTGCCGTGGCCGGACGAGGAGCCGCCGTACTGGGCTGAGGACTGAGAGGGGCCCCGGTCCCGCCCTTTCACCGTTTCCGAAGGGGCTCCGCCCCCTCGCACCCCCGTTTCGCGCTGACGCGCGGTGTCCTCAAACGCCGGACGGGCTGAAATCAGCCCCTCCGGCGTTTGGGGAGCGGGGGCTGGGGCGGCCCACTCACCCCGCCCCGGCCGGGATCAGCTCGCACGCGCGGGCTGTCGCCGCAAGGGCGGCCGGGCCGCCCACGTCCAGCGCCGTGTCCGCGAGCTTGATCGCGTGCGCGTCCCCGTGGGCGGCCGCCAGGGCGAAGGCCTCCTCCAGAGTGGTGGCGGGACCCGGTGCCGCGTCCTGCGGCTCGGCCGGGGCGTACGCGGCCGTCAGGACCGCGCTCGCCTCCCACGCCGCCGTCAGGCTGGGCACCCACAGGGTGCGGGGGAGCGCCGGAAGGACGCGGAGGACCGCGTTGGGCGCGGTCGCCGCGTGGACGAGCATGACCGCGTCGCCGTGGGCATAGCGCGGATAGCGGGCGACCGTGGCGCGGACGAGCTCCGCCAGCAGGTCGTGCGCCTCGTCCGGGCCGGCGGGCCGCCGCAGGCCGCTCGCGGCGGCGGGCCAGCCCTCGGCCGCCGGGAGCTGCGCGAGACGGTCGAGGACGCCGCCCTCCTGGACCGCGAGGGTCGGTACGGCGTCCAGCGCGCGGTGGGGGCCCGCGTCCCCGGCGGTGGTGACGGTGACGGGCAGCGGCTGGTGGCGGGCGGCCCAGTAGCCCAGGGCGTGGGCGAGTTCGGCCGTGCGGGGCGCGGTCTCGCCGTCCGTGAGGAGGGTGCGGACGGCGTGGCCGACGCGGATCACGGGGTGGGTGGCGCCGGCGATGATGCCGGGGAGCAGTCGCGGCCACCAGGTGGTGAGCACGTCCGTCCAGGGGAGTTCGGCTGTCAGCCGGGTGAAGTGGGCGATCCAGGAGCCGAGATGGCGGGGGTCGCCGAGGGTCTCGCGCCAGTTGTCGTCGGTGATGGTCAGGGCGGCGGAGGGGAGGTCGTCCGTCCGGTGCCGGTAGGCGTCCAGCCAGCGGTGCACCGTGCGGGCCTGGCCGTGGCGGGCGAGCGCCTCCACGGCCATGGGGGCGTGGTTGGAGAGCCAGCCCTGGGACAACTCGGGGCCGGTGGAGTGGACGCGTTGCAGGGCTTCGTCGAGTGTGCCGTCCTCGGTGATGGCGGTCATGGCCTCACCGTAGGAGCGGGGGCGGGCCCGGCGTAACGGTCGCCGGACCTACGCCTCTTGGCCACCCGGCGTAGGTCGCCGGTACTCCGTCCGGTACTCCGTCCGGCCGGTGTCCCCTCGGCCGGCGCTCAGTGCTCGTGCCAGTAGAAGACGTAGTACGACGCGAGGCCCATGCACAGGCCGAAGATCAGGCCGATTCCGGACGCCTCCAGCACCGAGACCCGGGTGAGGCTGCGCAGGAAGCCCATGCAGATGCCGAAGAGCGCGCCGAACGAGGCCGCGCGCACCTCGGTGATCATCTTGTCGCGGTTGCGGATCAGCAGATGGCCCACGCCCGCCGAGACCACCGCCGCGACCAGGCCCAGCATCCAGCCCTGGAGTTCGCCGAAGCCGTTCTCGTGGGAGAGGAAGACCGCGTAGAGGCCGAGGACGAAGCCGCCGACGACGGGCACCGCCCAGGTGGACGTGGTGGTCGTGCGCTCGTGGCGGACGTGGCCGGTGCGGGGGACCGGGCCGGGGCCCTCGTGGGCGTGGTGCCGGCCGGGCATGATCGAGTGCGTCATGGCGGGCTCCTCTCGCTCACCGTCTGTCCCGCCCCTCTGTCCCACCAGGGCACACCCGCCCCATCGCCGGGGCAACTCGATCACGCCACCGGACCATGCCGCCTAGGGCCCGTCCGCGGCCGCTCGGAATCCGGCCTTCCGGGCCTTCCGGGGCAACCGGTGGCCGGTGACCGGCGTCCTTGGGGGTGAGGAAGCGGGGTGGCCGCCATGTGACGGCCGTCTCATGGGCGTCGTGGCCGCGGGGGTTCACGAGGGTCGTGGGACCGGACCGCCACCGGGGCTGACCTGCGCTTCCCCAGGCAGCGTCACCATGCGTGCCCGCTGTGCGGCCGCACAGGGTACTGCATGATCCATAAAAAGAAGACGTCGCCGGGGAATTCTGTCCGGATTCCGGCCGTTCTTTACTTCGGACGGGGCGCCCCGGGGGCACCTGGTCCATCCCGCGACACGTCTCATCGCAAGGGAGTACGCATGGCAACCCGTGCCGTCGCCCGTCGTCAGACCACCGCACAGCGGGCTGGCGAGGCAAGCAGTGTTCGCGCCACAGGCGGGGAGATCGCCGATCGCGACCTGGTCGGCATGTACCTCGACGAGATCGCGCGTACACCCCTGCTCGACGCCGCCGAGGAAGTCGAGCTGTCGCAGACCATCGAGGCGGGCGTCTACGCCCAGCAGATCCTGGACGGCCTGGAGGCCGGCGGGGAGCGGGCCGGCGAGGCGTCGCGCGAGGAGCTGGCGGCGATAGCCGCCGCGGGTGCCCGCGCGAAGGACGTCTTCATCAAGTCCAATCTGCGTCTCGTCGTCGCCGTCGCCCGCCGCTACCCGCGCAGTGGCCTGCCCCTTCTCGACCTGATCCAGGAGGGCAACGCCGGCCTGGTGCGCGCGGTCGAGAAGTTCGACTACACCAAGGGATTCAAGTTCTCCACGTACGCGACGTGGTGGATCCGCCAGGCCATCACCCGGTCGATAGCCGACCAGTCCCGTACGATCCGGCTCCCCGTCCACCTGGTGGAGGAGCTGGGCCGCATCCGCCGGGTGCAGCGCGAGTTCAACCGCGAGCACGGCCGCGACCCCGAGCACGCGGAGATCGCCGAGGAGCTGGGCACCTCGCCCGAGCGCGTCGGCGACGTGCTGGACTGGGCCCGTGATCCGGTGAGCCTGAACATGTCCGTGGACGACGAGGGCGAGACCCAGTTCGGCGATCTGCTGGAGGACACCTCCGCCGTCTCGCCGGAGCAGTCGGTCATCGCGCTGCTGCGCAGCGAGGAGCTGGAGGACCTGATCGGCCGCCTCGACCAGCGCACCGCGTCGATCATCAAGGCGCGGTACGGCATCGAGGACGGGCGCGAGCGCACGCTGACGGAGGTCGGCAAGCAGCACGGGCTGACGCGTGAGCGCATCCGGCAGATCGAGAAGCACGCCCTGCTGGAGCTGAAGAAGATGGCGCACGCCACGGGGTTCGACGCGGCGGCGTAAACGGGTCTAATCTGGTAATAGGCCAGCAGACCGGGTCCCGGCGCATCTCCCCCCCTTGCGCCGGGGCCCTTATGCGTTCCGGCCGCGTCCGGCAGGCGGGCGGGCGCTGCCTCAGCGTGTCGCCGCCCTGCTGATGCGGGCGCCCAGCTCGCTCAGATGCTCCACCAGCTCGCGCGGCTCGTGCGCCTCGAACTCGCAGTCCACTATCGCCAGCCGCAGGGCCACCCACTCGATGGAGTCGGACGCGGTGACGTCCAGCCGGCACGTCGTCGCGTCGACTGGCGCCGGCACGCCGAGCCAGTTCGGCAGCCGGGCGGCCACGAACTCGGCCGGGGCGCGGAAGGTGACCACCAGCCGGTACGTCGGCTGGAGCCGGGCCATGGACCGCTTCAGGTACTCCGCCGCGTCCGGCACCGGGAGCTCGCGCGGGGCGAAGCGGGCCCCGGTGGCGAAGGGCTCGCTCACCCGGTCCACCCGGAACGTCCGCCAGTCGTCGCGGTCGACGTCATGGGCGACCAGATACCAGCGGCGGCCCGTGCTGATCAGCCGGTGCGGCTCGACCAGGCGTTTCGTCTCCGTGCCGTCGCCCTTGCGGTAGGCGAAGCGCAGCCGCTCATGGCCGGTGGCGGCCGAGGCGATCACGGTCAGGGTGTGGGGGTCCACGGTGGCGCCGTCACCGCCGGTCAGCGGCACGGTCGCCGCCTGGAGGGCGGAGACCCGGTGCCGCAGCCGGGCGGGCAGCACCTGCTCCAGCTTGGCCAGGGCCCGTACGGACGCCTCCTCGATGCCCTCCACGGCGTGGCCCGCGCCGGCGCGCAGCCCCACCGCGATGGCGACCGCCTCCTCGTCGTCGAGGACCAGCGGCGGCAGGGCGGCTCCGGCCGCCAGCCGGTACCCACCCTCGGCTCCCATCGTTGCCTGTACGGGGTAGCCGAGGTCGCGGAGCCGCTCGATGTCCCGCCGGATGGTGCGGGAGCTGACACCGAGCCGCTCGGCGAGCTCGCTGCCGGGCCATTCGCGAGGGGTCTGGAGGAGCGAGAGCAGATTCAGCAGCCGTGCCGGGGTGTCCGTCATCTCACCAGGGTGGCAGGTATCTAGGACATGACCTGACCTATACGGCCCCTAGCGTGGTGGGTGCTCCGGGTGAGGGAAACGATCCGGCGCGCAGGAAGAGGAAAGGCAATACCCCTGTGACCAGCACCGCGACCACCGATCCGCCCTCCGTGGCGTCCGCCGACGCCACCGCAGACCGCCGCCGCTGGCTGGCGCTCGCCGTGGTGATGACCGCGTCCTTCATGGATCTCGTGGACGTCACCATCGTCAACATCGCCATGCCGAGCATCCAGAAGGACATCGGCGCCTCTTTCAGCATCCTTCAGTGGATCACCGAGGGTTACGCCCTCGCCTTCGCGGCGGGCCTGATCACGGGCGGCCGGCTCGGCGACATATACGGCCGCCGGAAGGTCTTCCTGCTGGGCATGGGCGGCTTCACCCTCGCCTCGATGCTCTGCGGCCTCGCGGGCGACCCCCACCTGCTCGTCGCCGCGCGCGTCCTCCAGGGCGCCACGGCCGCGCTGATGGTGCCGCAGGTGCTGGCGATCGTCCACGCCACCTTCCCCGCCCACGAGCGCGGCAAGGTCTTCGGCATGTTCGGCGCCATCGTCGGCCTCGGCGCGGTCTCCGGCCCCATCCTCGGCGCGCTGCTCACCCAGTGGAACCTCTTCGGCCTGGAATGGCGGCCGATCTTCCTGGTCAACCTGCCGGTGGGCATCGCCGGCCTGATCATGGGCCGCCGCTACATCTCCGAGTCCCGCGCCCCGCAGGCGCTCAAGCTGGACCTCGTGGGCGTCGCCCTGGCCACCGGCGGACTGCTGATGCTGCTCTACCCGCTGACGCAGGGCCGTGAGCTGGGCTGGCCGCTGTGGGGCTTCCTCTGCATGGGCGGCAGTGTCCTCGTCTTCGCCGCCTTCGTCCTCTACGAGCGCCACAAGACCCGCAAGGACGGCTCGCCGCTGGTCGAGCTGTCGCTGTTCAAGGTCAAGAGCTTCGCGGCGGGCATCGGCGTCGAGGTCGCCTTCGGCGTCGCCTGCGGTGTCTTCTTCCTGATCTGGACCCTCTACATGCAGATCGGGCTCGGCTGGAGCCCGCTGCGGGCCGGCCTGACCGGCATCCCCTTCTCCATCGCCGTGTCGGTGGCGGCGGGCCTCTCGGTGCAGAAGCTCGTGCCCCGCTTCGGGCGGAAGGTGCTGCAGGCCGGTGCGGTGGCGATGGCGGCCGGTGTTCTTCTCTACATCTGGGAGTCCGAGCACTACGGCACGGGCATCCACCCCTGGCAGATGGCCCTCCCGCTGACCGTCATGGGCCTGGGCATGGGCCTGATCGTCGCCCCGCTCACCGAGGCCGTCATCTCCCAGGTGCCGCACGAGCACTCGGGCTCGGCGTCCGGCCTGATAAACACCACGCAGCAGCTCGGCAACGCGGTGGGTCTCGGCCTGGTGTCGGTCGTCTTCTTCGACGCCCTCGACGAGGGCGAGGTGGCCCGCGGCCACGCGGGCGAGGCGTTCGGCGCGGCCTTCCGGCACGGCATGTGGTGGGTCGCGGCGGTCCTGGGCGTGGTCCTGGCCCTGATGTTCGCGCTGCCGCGCAAGTCGGCGGCTGCGTCTGCGCCGACGTCTGCGTCTGCTGTTGAGGACGCCGCGTCGGTGCCGGCCGCCGCGTAGGTCGGGGGCGGGGTGGGGTGGACGGGCCCTTACGGGGCTGAGCTCTTCGCGGTGCCTGCCATCACGTGACGGGTGCCCGGAATTCGGCACTAGCGGCGAAGAGCTCTTTACGCCCCTACCAGGGCCCGTCCACCCCACCCCGCCCCCTCACGTCCGTTTGCAGGCAATCGTCCCGCTGGGCGATGGGGGTGCCCCCATGCCGTTCAGGCTATGGGGG
>NZ_JAILXP010000248.1 GCF_020740895.1 Streptomyces sp. UNOB3_S3
GGGGAGCACCCCGAGCGGGGGCATCGGGTCGCCGGGCGCGAGGACGGCGACCAGGGGCGCGCCGGCCCGGTCGGCGGGGAGCCGGTACGGCCAGGGGTGCCCGCAGTTGAGCGCCATGACCTCGCCCTCCGGCCGGACCTCCAGCAGGAGTACGGTCGCGAACTCCTCGGGATCCCGGCGGTCCCGGGCGCCGGTGCCGACGGTCCGCTGGTCCCGCTCGCTCAGGTGCCGGTGCAGGGAGCGCTCCAGGCGGCGCAGTACGTCGGGCAGCTCCGCCTCGTCGTGCGCGGCTTCCCGGAAGCTGCCGAGGAGGGCGGCGACGGTGCCGAGAGCGGGCAGTCCGTGCCCGCTGACGTCCCCCATCACGACGCGCACGCCGTACCGGGTGGCGAGCGCCTCGTAGAGGTCGCCGCCGACGAGCGCCCCCTCGTCGGCGGACACATGGCGGCTCGCCAGGGCGATGCCGTCGAGCAGGGGCGGCAGGGGGCGCAGCAGTACGGTCTGCGCGGTGACCGCGACCTCCCGGGCGCGCTCCAGCTCCCGGGCGAGCCGGAGGGTGCGTCCGGAGGTCAGATAGCTGGCCGCGATGACGACGAGGACCGCGCCGCACGTGCCCATCCTGGCGCCGCTCCCGTCGCGCCCGGACGGGCCGAGCGGGACGAGCGCGAGCAGTGCGCACAGGCCGCCGAGCAGGACGCACCGGCGGCGTCCCGTGCCGGCGCAGGCGATCGCGGGTGTGGCGGCGAGGAGTTCGATGAACTGGGTACCGAGGGGGCTGCGGAGTTCCCAGACGACGACCGCGAAGACCCACAACCCTGGCAGTACGAACACGAAACCCCGCCGGAAGCGAGCCGCTCTTGTGCGGATCATGCCGTCGGCCCCCTAGCAGCAAAGACGCGCTAGATTCTCGCGATCGCACGAGCCGGTGCAGAGGCCCGATGCGTCGATTCCACCCGATCGGGGGATACCGGTCCGGGAACCGGTCCGGAAGGGCCGGTACGCGCCAGGGGCGCCCCGGAGAATCCGGGGCGCCCCTGGGCGTGTGGACGACGATGCCCGCCGGTCGTGACCGGGCCCGCCACCGGGCGCTACGCGCCGCGCAGCACCGCGCCCGTGCGCTCGACGGCGGCCTGGACGGCCGCGTCACGCGCGGCGGAGGCCTCGTCGGCGGTCAGGGTGCGGTCGGCGGCGCGGAAGCGCAGCGCGTAGGCCAGCGACTTCCGGCCCTCGCCGAGCTGGGCGCCGGTGAAGACGTCGAACAGGCGCAGCGACTCCAGCAGCTCGCCGGCGCCGTCCCGCAGGGCGGCCTCGACGTCGGCCGCCGGGACCGAGGAGTCGACGACGAGCGCGACGTCCTGGGTGGCGACCGGGAAGGAGGAGACGTGCGGGCCCTGGACGGCGCCGTCGGCGGCCCGCTCCAGCAGATCGAGGTCGATCTCCATGGCGCAGGTGCGCTCCGGCAGGCCGAAGGCCTTGATGACGCGCGGGTGGAGCTCACCGGCGTTGCCGACGGCCACCTCCTGGCCGTCGATCACGACGGAGAACACGGCGCAGCGGCCCGGGTGGTACGGCGCCGACTGGTCCTGACGGATGATCAGCTCGGCACCGGCCTCACGGGCCACGGCGCGACCCGCCTCGACGGCGTCGGCCCAGCCGGCCGGACGGCCCTGGCCCCACCAGCCGGCCCGCTCACGGGCGCCGGCGAGGACGACGGCGGCACGGCGCGGCTGCCGGGGCAGCGCGGCGTTCAGGCCGGCGATCTCCTCGTCGGTGGGACGGCGGTCGACGGGCAGCCGCGCCGGGACGCCCTCGTCGCCGGTCGGCTGGAAGACCAGGCCGGTCTCGAAGAGCGCCAGGTCGTGCTCGCCGCGGCTGTCGTTGCGGCGCAGGGCGGCGAAGAGCCCCGGCAGCATCGTGGTGCGCAGCGCCGGCTCGGCCTCGGAGAGCGGGTTGGCCAGGCGCACGGTGGTGCGGCGCGGGTCGTCGGCCGCCAGGCCCAGGTGGTCCAGGGCCCAGTCCCCGATGAAGGGGTAGTTGAGCACCTCGACGTAGCCGGCCCCGGCCAGGGCCCGGCCGACGCGGCGGTGGAGCCGCTGGCGGTGGGTCAGGCCGCGTCCGGCGGGCGGCGCGGGCAGCGCCGAGGGCACGTTGGCGTAGCCCTCCAGCCGGATGACCTCCTCGGCGAGGTCGTTGGGGTCGGTGAGGTCGGGCCGCCAGCTGGGGACGGTGACGATCAGCTCGTCCTGGCCGTAGACGTCGCAGCCGACCTCCTGGAGGCGGCGGACGACGGTCTCCCGGCCGTACTCGAGACCGGCGACGCGGTCCGGGTGGTCGGCGCGCAGCGAGATGGTGCGCGGCCCGCTGGGGGCGACGACCTCGGTGACGCCGGCCTCGGCGGTGCCGCCCGCGAGCAGCACCAGCAGGTCGACCGTGCGCTGGGCGGCCGCGGAGGCGGCCTGCGGGTCGACGCCGCGCTCGAAGCGCTTGGACGCCTCGCTGGTCAGCTTGTGGCGGCGGGCGGCGCGGGCGATGGCGACCGCGTCGAAGTGGGCGGCCTCGATGACCACGTCGGTCGAGCCCTGGCCCGCGGCGTGGTCGGCGATCTCCGTCTCGGCGCCGCCCATCACACCGGCGAGGCCGATGGGGCCTCGGTTGTCGGCGATGACCAGGTCCTCGGCGTCCAGGACGCGCTTGGTGCCGTCGAGGGTGGTGAGCTTCTCGCCGGGAGCGGCGCGGCGCACGCCGATCGTCCCGTCCAGGCGGGCGCGGTCGTAGGCGTGCAGCGGCTGGCCCAGTTCGAGCATCACGTAGTTGGTGATGTCGACGGTCAGCGAGATCGGGCGCATGCCGGCCTTCTGGAGGCGGCGGCGGAGCCAGATCGGCGACTGGGCCTCGGGGTCGATGCCGGTGACCGTGCGGGCGGTGAAGCGGTCGCAGCCGGCGGGGTCGGCGACGGCGACCGGGTAGCCGTAGCTGTTGGGCGCGGGCACGTCCAGCAGGGCCGGGTCGCGCAGCGGCAGGCCGTAGGCGGTGGCGGCCTCGCGGGCGATGCCGCGCATCGACAGGCAGTAGCCGCGGTCGGGGGTGACGGCGATGTCGAGGACCTCGTCGACGAGCTGGAGCAGCTCGACGGCGTCGGTGCCGACCTCGTGCTCGTTGGAGAGCACGATGATGCCGTGGGTGCCGTCGTCGCCCATGCCCAGCTCGTCGCCGGAGCAGATCATGCCGCGCGAGACCTTGCCGTACGTCTTGCGCTCGGCGATGGCGAAGTCGCCGGGGAGCACGGCGCCGGGCAGCGCGACGACGACCTTGTCGCCGACGGTGAAGTTGCGGGCGCCGCAGACGATCTCCTGCGGTTCGCCGGTGCCGTTGGCGGTGCCGACGTCGACGGTGCAGAAGCGGATGGGCTTGCGGAAGCCCTCCAGCTCCTCGATGGTGAGGACCTTGCCGACGACGAGGGGGCCGGTCAGGTCGGCGCCGAGCTGCTCGACGCGCTCGACCTCCAGGCCGGCGTCGATCAGCTTGGCCTGCACGTCGCGGCCGGTCTGGCCGGCCGGCAGGTCGACGTATTCCCGCAGCCAGGAAAGCGGGGCGCGCATCAGATCTCCATCCCGAACGGCCGGGTGAAGCGCACGTCACCCTCGACCATGTCTCGCATGTCCTCGACGTTGTGGCGGAACATCAGCATCCGCTCGATGCCGAACCCGAAGGCGAAGCCGCTGTACTTCTCCGGGTCGATGCCCGCGGCGGTCAGCACCCGGGGGTTGACCATGCCGCAGCCGCCCAGCTCGATCCAGCCCTCGCTGGAGCAGGTGCGGCACGCCTTGTCGGGGTTGCCCACCGACTCGCCGCGGCAGGCGAAGCACACCATGTCCATCTCGGCGGACGGCTCGGTGAACGGGAAGTACGACGGGCGCAGCCGCGTCCGCATGTCCTCGCCGAACAGCACCCGCACCATGTGGTCCAGGGTGCCCTTGAGGTCCGCCATGGTCAGGCCCTCGTCGATGGCCAGGAGCTCGACCTGGTGGAAGACGGGGGTGTGGGTGGCGTCCAGCTCATCGGTGCGGTAGACGCGGCCCGGGCAGATGACGTAGACCGGGGGCTCGCGGTCGAGCATCGAGCGGATCTGCACCGGGGAGGTGTGGGTGCGCAGCACGACGCCGGAGTCGGCGTCCTTCCTGGCGCCCCGCACGAAGAAGGTGTCCTGCATGGTGCGGGCCGGGTGGTCCGGCGCGATGTTGAGCGCGTCGAAGTTGAACCACTCGGCCTCGACCTCGGGGCCCTCGGCGACCTCGTAGCCCATGGCCACGAAGACGTCCTCGATGCGCTCGCCGATCGTGGTCAGCGGGTGACGGGCGCCGGCGGGCACGCGGTCGTACGGCAGGGTGACGTCCACCGCCTCCTCGACCAGTACACGGGCGTCGCGCTCGGCCTCCAGCTCCGCCTGACGGGCGGCGAGGGCCTTGTTCACGGCACCGCGGGCCATGCCCACGCGCTTGCCGGCCTCCGCCTTGGCCTGCGGCGGCAGGGCGCCGATCTCGCGGTTGGCGAGGGCCAGCGGGGAGCGGTCGCCCATGTGGGCGGCCTTGGCCTCGCGGAGGGCCTCGAGGTCGGCGGCCGCGGCGAAGGCGGCGAGCGCCTCGTCCCGCATCCGCTCGATCTCTTCCGGTTTCAGTGCCTCGACCTCGACAGGGTCGTACGACTTATTGGGTGCCGACATCTCTTCCCGTACTTCCGGTTGGCTTGGCTTGGCTTCGCTCGCGCGGCTTCGCTCGACGACATTGACCAGAGGGGTTGCCAAAGGTGCCAAAGGTCGAGTCTAAGGGGCGCGTGTGGTCGGGTGAGCCCGTGGGGCGCGGCTCAGGCCTGGGTGAGGAAGGCCGGGGCACCCACGGGCAGGGTAAATCGGAACTGGGCGCCGCCGTGGGCGGCCCGCCCCACCGTGATCGTCCCGCCGTGGGCGTCGACGATGCCCTTGACGATGTACAGCCCCAGGCCGGTGCCGCCGCGCTTGCTCCCGCGCCAGAAGCGGGTGAAGACGCGGGCCATCGACTCCTCCGGGATACCGGGGCCCTCATCGCTCACGGTGACCGCCGTCCCCTCCGCGTGGGCCTTCATCAGTGCTGGTGTCACTTCTATGGTGACGACTCCCTCGCCGTGTCGCACGGCGTTTTCCAGGAGGTTGCCCAGCACCTGGTCCACCTTGTCCGGATCCGCCCAGAGCGGGGGCAGCGCGTCGGCGACCTTGATCTCGAACCGCTCGGGCCGCATTCCGGCCCGGGTATAGCTCGCCACGTGCCGGCGGACGGCGGCGGCCATGTCGACCGGCTGCCGGCGCACCTCCAGGCGGCCGGAGTCGATCCGCGAGATGTCCAGCAGCTCGGCGATCAGCCGGGTGACCCGGTCGGCGTCGGCGTCGACCGTCTCCAGCATCAGCCGCTTCTGGTCGTCGGTGAACCGCTCCCACTTGGCCAGCAGCGTGGCCGTGAAGCCCTTGACGGAGGTCAGCGGGGAGCGCAGCTCATGGGCGACGGTGGCGATCAGCTCGGCGTGGCTGCGCTCGGTGCGCCGGCGCGCCTCGGTGCCGCGCAGCTGGACCACCACGCGCACCACCGGCCCGCCCGCCCGGTCCCGGACGTAACGGGCGGAGACCAGCACCTGGCGGCCGCCGGGCAGCAGCAGATTGCGCTCGGGCTGGCCGGTGCGGGTGGCGAGCCCGCCGTAGGGGTCGGTCACGGCCCACCAGCGGCGGCCGTCCAGGTCCTCCAGCGGCAGGGCGCTCTCCAGCTGCCGGCCGAGGGCGTCGCCCGGGCGCACGGCGGTGATCCGGGCCGCGGCGGCGTTGAAGCAGGTGATCCGGCCGGTGGCGTCGGCGACGACCAGCCCGTCGGGCAGGTCGTCGGCGTGGAGGCCGGCGGCCGGTCCCGGGGAGCCCATGGAGGCGGCCGGGCATGTGCCGACCACCGCGCTCCCGGACGTCCTGACGCTCATCGACCCGCACCCCCTCCCGACCCCCGGAGCGCCACCCTACTAGCTGGAGGTCACGGAGCGGCACCCTCCGGACGCGCGCTGCGCACGGGCGGAGGCGTAGAGGCACACCGCGGCGGCGGTGGCGAGGTTGAGGCTCTCGGCCTTTCCATGGATCGGGACGCGCACCACGGCGTCCGCGAGCGCCCGGGTCTCCTCCGGCAGGCCCCAGGCCTCGTTGCCGAAGATCCAGGCGCTGGGCCCGCCCATGCTGCCCTGGTCCAGCTCCTCGTCCAGGTCCTTGTCGCCGGCGCCGTCGGCGGCCAGGATCCGCGCCCCGGCGGCCTTCAGGCCCGCGACGGCCTGCTCGACGGGGACGCCCACGGCCACCGGCAGGTGGAAGAGGGAGCCCACGGAGGCCCGCACCGACTTGGGGTTGTAGAGGTCCACCGAGGCGTCGGTCAGCACGACGGCGTCGGCGCCCGCGGCGTCCGCGCAGCGCAGGACCGTACCGGCGTTGCCGGGGTCGCGGACGTGCGCGAGGACGGCCACCAGCCGGGGGCGGCCGGCCAGGATCTCCTCGAAGGGCGAGTCCAGGAAGCGGCACAGGCCGACGATGCCCTGCGGGGTGACGGTGTCGGACATCTCCGCGATGACCTCGTCCGTCGCGGTGAGCACGGGCACCCCGGCGGCGTGGGCGGCGGCGACGATGTCCGCGTGGCGCTCGGCGGCGTCCGGCGTCACATACACCTCGATGAGGTGCTCGACGGCCTCGCGGACGGACTGCGGGCCCTCCGCGATGAAGCGGCGTTCCTTGCTGCGGAAGCTGCGCTTGGCAAGACGGCGGGCCGCGATGACACGGGGCGATCGCAGGGAGGTCAGCTCGGGGGCCGCCATGGGCTCACTTTCGGTAGCGGAGGTGCGGTGCGTGCGGTGCGGCGGGCGTGTGGTCACGCCACGTGCCGGGGCCCGGACGCGAGCGGACCCGCAGGCCGCGTGGCCTGCGGGTCCGGTCGGTGCCTTGCGGCGCCTGGATCAGGCGGCAGCCTTCGGCGCGTTGACGTCGGCCGGCAGGGCCTTCTGCGCGACCTCGACGAGCGCGGCGAACGCGTTCATGTCGTTGACCGCGAGCTCGGCCAGCATCTTGCGGTCCACCTCGATGTTGGCGGCCTTCAGACCCTGGATGAGGCGGTTGTACGTCATGCCGTTCTGGCGGGCAGCGGCGTTGATGCGCTGGATCCACAGCTGACGGAAGTCGCCCTTGCGCTTCTTGCGGTCGTTGTAGTTGTAGACCAGGGAGTGGGTGACCTGCTCCTTGGCCTTGCGGTACAGACGCGACCGCTGGCCACGGTAGCCGCTGGCCTGCTCGAGGATCGCCCGGCGCTTCTTGTGCGCATTGACTGCGCGCTTGACGCGTGCCACTTGTTAACTCCTTGTAGCGGGGTCGCGGTGGGTTCTCACACGACCCGAAAACGATTGGGTCCCGGTGTGGACATTCGGCGCGGGGCCGAATGTCACATGCCGAGAAGCTTCTTGATCTTCTTGGCGTCGGCCGGGGCCATCTCGGCGTTGCCGGTGAGGCGACGCGTCAGGCGGGACGACTTGTGCTCGAGCAGGTGGCGCTTGCCAGCGCGCTCACGCAGCACCTTGCCGGAGCCGGTGACCTTGAAGCGCTTCTTGGCACCGCTGTGCGACTTGTTCTTCGGCATAGCGCCGTTCTCTCCTCGTCGGTGGCACTCCACGGCCCTGTGAGGGCGCGGTGAAGCGTCAACTGTTGATTGCTGTCCGGAGCGGGGGGCGCTCCGGAGTGAGCACCAGGGCCGCGAGGGCCCCGGGATCACGCCTCTGCGGGCTCCTCGGCGGCGGCGTCCGCGGTGGATCCACCCTGGCGCTCCGCCTTGCGGGCGGCCTGGGCCTCGCGGGCCTCGGCCATCGCCTCGGTCTTCTTCTTGTGCGGACCGAGGACCATGATCATGTTGCGGCCGTCCTGCTTGGGGTTCGACTCGACGAAACCCAGCTCCTGGACATCCTCCGCGAGACGCTGGAGCAGTCGGTAGCCCAGCTCGGGCCGGGACTGCTCACGACCGCGGAACATGATCGTGATCTTGACCTTGTCGCCCTGCTTGAGGAACCGGACGACGTGACCCTTCTTGGTGTCGTAGTCGTGCGGGTCGATCTTCGGCCGGAGCTTCATCTCCTTGATGACCGTGTGCGCCTGGTTCTTGCGCGCCTCACGGGCCTTCATGGCCGACTCGTACTTGAACTTCCCGTAGTCCATGAGCTTGCAGACCGGCGGGCGTGCGTTCGCCGCCACCTCGACCAGGTCGAGGTCGTACTCCTGCGCAAGCTCCAGGGCCTTGGCAAGCGGCACAATGCCTACCTGCTCGCCGCTGGGACCGACAAGTCGCACCTCGGGGACGCGGATCCGGTCGTTGATGCGGGGCTCGGCGCTGATGGGGCCTCCTCGGTAGCACCACGCGACGCCCTTCGGTGGGCCGTCGCGCAACGTCTTTTCGTAAAGACCAACCGCGCCGGTACATGAAAAATGCCCCGACGGGCACAGGCGGGGCTCCATACCGGAACACCGCCACGGCATGCCGCGGGGCGCTATCGGGCAGTTCCATCGTCCGTACGGAACGATGGCTACCGCCTGACCGGAGACCTGCCGACCTGTGATCGGCAAGGTGGGAGAACGGAGCTCCACTTGTGGGCCGGGCACACGGATGCGCTCAGCCGGTCGTTTACCGACGATAGCAGGTGGGGAGCAGACGTGCTAACCGGGCGTACCGGCCGGTGGCGAACCGATCCGGCACCGGGACGTATCGTGTCCGCCATGAGCGACGCGACCCCCACCAGCGGGGAGAACCCCACCCCCGACTTCGACACCATGACCCGCGACATCGCGGACGTCCCCGCCGTCGAGGTGATCACCACGGTCGCGGTGCACCTGATGAGCGCGGCGGCGGTCAACCTCGGCCTCGCCGAGGACGGCGAGCGGCACAAGGACCTCGACGAGGCCCGCAAGCTGATCACCGCGCTCGCCGGGCTGGTCACCGCGAGCGCCACCGAGGTCAGCAACTTCCACGCGGCCCCGCTGCGCGACGGCCTGAAGTCGCTCCAGCTGGCCTTCCGCGAGGCGTCCGTCGTCCCGGACGAGCCGGGCCAGGGGCCCGGTGAGAAGTTCACCGGACCCGTGTACGCGTAGTCGCGCGTAGTCGCGTAGTAAGGACTTCGCCGAGGGCCGGTCAGGCCGGGCCGCCGTAGTGCGGCCGGTCGGGCCGGCCCTCGCCCGTACCCGCCAGCGGCTCGGGCGCCGCGAGCTCGTCCGCGAGGATGGCGACCCCGTGCGGCGGGTGGGTGACCCGGTGGGCGTACGAGGCCAGGGCGCCGCCGATCAGCGGGGCGACGATGAACAGCCACAGCTGGGAGAGGGCCGCGCCGCCCGCGAAGAGCGCCGGGCCGATGCTGCGCGCCGGGTTGACCGAGGTGCCGGTCAGCGGGACGCCGACCAGGTGGACCACCGTCAGGGCCGTGCCGATGGCCAGCCCGCCGAAGCCCATGACGGCGACCCGGTGGGTCACCGCGAGCACCACGAACACCAGCAGGAAGGTCAGCACGACCTCGGCGAGGAACGCGCCGCCGGTGTTGATGTGCACGGCCGAGCGGTCCGCGTAGCCGTTGCTGCCGAAGGTCCCGTCGGTCTTGATCCCGGGGACCTGCTTGGCGATCAGGAAGAGGATCGCCGAGCCGACGATGCCGCCCACCAGCTGGGCGATCCAGTACTCGATCGCCGTGTGGATCGTGATGCGGCGCTCCAGCAGCAGGCCGAGCGTCACCGCCGGGTTGAGGTGGCAGCCCGACACCGGCCCCAGGGCGTACACCAGGGCCAGAAGAGTGAAGCCGAACGCCAGGGCGATGCCGACCACGCCGATGTAGTCGGCCGCGAGGACGACGGAACCCACGGCGAACAGCACCAGCAGCAGGGTTCCGAGGAACTCGGAAGCGGCGGTCCTGGTCTTCACCGGGTCCAGATTGGCCAGGGCCGGCTTCACGTTCTTCAGGGCGTCCATGGCGACCTCCTGAGGATCTCGTGGACCGTCCTGGTGAAATTGTCGGACGGTCTCCCCCGGGGCGCCTGTCGGGATCGCCGCGGCACGGCCGCCGCCGGACGGCGCGGCCGGCAGCGCGGCTAGCGGCTGAAGAGCGGCTCGCCGGGGACGTGCGCCGCCGCCGGCAGCAGGGCGAGGTCCAGGCCCCGCACCAGCCGCTCGCGCAGCACCTCGTCGGCGGCCAGTCCCTCGGCGACCCGGCGCACCACGTCACCGGCCGCCGCCCCCTCGGCGAGGACCAGCGCCAGCGTGCCGTCGGCCTCGCCGGACGGGGTGAGGTGCGCCCGCAGCACCCCGGGCTCGGCCGCGAGGACGGCCCGCAGGGCGCCGGTGACGGCGGGGTCGGCCAGCGGGTCCGCGCTGTCGCGGCCCTCGGCCAGCGCGAGCAGGGCGGGGCCGGTCAGCGGATAGGTCGCGGGCCCGGCCAGGTCCAGCACGATGGTGTCCGCCTTCTCGTGGACGGCGGCCTGGAGCGCCTGGTGCAGCGGCACGGCCACGGGCCGGGCGTCGGCGCGCCAGCGCCGCATCGTCTCCATGGAGGTGAACGCGGGCAGCGCGCGGCGGCCGTCCGGCGCCTGGAGCGTCGGGACGGCCATGTCGCTGGTCTTCTCGCGCTTGAGCCCGTCGGGCCCGGTCTCCACCTCGCCGAGCACGGCCACCACGGGCACGAGCAGCCGGGTGCCCGGCAGGGCGGCCAGCACCCGCCTCTCGGCCTCGGCCGACCGGTCCGCCGCCCAGGCGGCGAGCGCCTCGGTGAGAGCGGGGTCGGCGGAGCCGTCGTCGTCGGAGAACTGGGAGTCCGGGATGTTCTTGAGCGCCACGGCCCGAGCGTATCGGGTGGGGCTTCCGGGCCCGGGGCCCGGGGCTCCGCCCGGGACCCCGGTCACGGGACGGGGCCGGACCGGGGTCCCGGGC
>NZ_JAILXP010000249.1 GCF_020740895.1 Streptomyces sp. UNOB3_S3
CCCGAACGCGGCCCCCACGGCGTGGGAGGGATCGAGGTACGGGCCGCCGCCGCTCTGCTGGGGGCGGAGCGGCCGGGGCGGGGCGGACACGGAGGTCGAGGCTGCATACATGAGCGGAACGGATCCCTTCGTGTCGGCGAATTGCTGCGCTACCCGGTCCCCGGGCCCTTGTGCACCCTGGGGAATGCGGTCGGGCTGCCGGGTGGCCGGGGTTGCGCGTTCCTACATCACACCCGATCGCGGGTGGCACACCATGTGGCGCACCCTGGCGAACCCTGGCGAATACTCGCTTGGCCCATGACGGCCCGAGTACCTTCAAGTCAGCCGAGGAACCTGGGGGCTTGACGTGACGAGGGAACCCAACACCCGCCTCGCGGACCTGTTCGGCCTGGCCGGCTGGTCCAAGGGCGAGCTCGCGAGACTCGTGAACCGGCAGGCGGCGGCCATGGGCCATCCGCAGCTGGCGACCGACACCTCGCGGGTGCGGCGTTGGATCGACATGGGGGAGTCCCCTCGCGATCCCGTGCCCAAGGTGCTGGCGGCCCTGTTCACCGAGCGACTCGGCCGTGTCGTGACCATCGAGGACCTCGGGTTCGGCCGGCGCGGGCGCGCCGGCAAGGCGCAGACCCCTGACGGTCTGCCCTGGCCGCCCGAGCGGACCGCCGCGGTCCTCACCGAATTCACGGGAATGGACCTCATGCTCAACCGACGCGGCTTGGTGGGCGCGGGCGCCGCGCTCGCCGCAGGCTCAGCAATCAGTGGCGCGATGCACGACTGGCTCCACACGGACCCGGTCCTGGCCTCCGACGCCCCGCATTTCGACGATCCCCTGCGCGTCAAGGTCGCGCAGGCCGACCCCGCCGCCTTCGAGCGCTACGAGGCGGCCCCGGTCGGATCCCTCGAGATCGACGCGCTGGAGCGCTCGGTCGAAGTCTTCCGCCTCTGGGACGCCCAGCGCGGCGGCGGGCTCCAGCGCAAGGCCGTCGTCGGCCAGCTCAACGAGGTCGGCGGCATGCTCTCCTACCACCACCCCGATCACCTCCAGCGGAGGCTGTGGGGTGTCGCCGCCAATCTGGCGGTGCTGGCCGGCTGGATGTCCCACGACGTGGGCCTGGAGCCCACGGCCCAGAAGTACTTCATCATCGCCGCCCACGCGGCCCGGGAGGGCGGGGACCGCCCGAGGGCCAGCGAGGCCCTCTCCCGCTGCGCCCGTCAGATGGTCCATCTGGGCCGGCCGGACGAGGCGCTGGACCTGATGAAGCTCGCCAAGTCCGGCTCCGGGCCCGAGACCCTGCCGCGCACCCGGGCGATGCTCTACACGGTCGAGGCCTGGGCGCAGGCCTCGATGGGGCGCGGCCAGGCGATGCGGCGGACGCTCGGCGAGGCCGAGGAGCTCTTCGTGGCCGACAAGGGCGATGTCAGCCCGCCGAGCTGGATGCAGATGTTCGACGAGGCGGATCTCCACGGTATGCAGGCCCTGGCCTACCGCACTCTCGCCGAGCACGATCCCGCGGCCGCCCCCATCGCCCAGCAGCACGCCAAGCGGGCGATGGAGCTGCGCGGGGGACAGCGCCAGCGGTCGATGATCTTCGACTACATCTCCATGGCGTCCGCCTGCTTCATCGGCAATGACCCGGAGCAGGCCGACACCTTCGCCCGGATGGCGCTCACCACGATCAATGAGACGTCCTCCCACCGCACCTGGGACCGGCTGCGCGAGATGTACCGGCTCACCGGGAAGTACGCGGACTACCCCGCCATCTCGCATCTGCGGGAGGACATCCAGCGGGCCCTGCCCAAGGCGCCGGGGAAGAGCCGACCGACGGCGGTATGACTCAGGGCAGGCGATAAGCCTGCGCTATAAAAGTCCGCGCCATGGCTCGGCGAGCCATGAGGTCACCATGAGGTCATGAGCCGATGCGGGCGATCAGCACGCACGCGTCGTCCTCACGCTCCTTGTCGCCGAACTCCTCCAGTACGGCCCGCAGGCACTCCTGGGCGGTGTCCGCCATGGCGAATCGCGGTGCGAGCTCCAGCAGTCGCCCGGCCCCGGGCCGGTCCGACAGCCCCTCGGTGTGCAGCAGCAGCACATCGCCGGGCAGCAGCCGCTCCTCGGTCTGCGCATAGGCGGCATCCGTCATGGCGCCGAGCAGGACGCCCTCCGGAGGCCGCAGCGCCCGGCCCGCCCCGCCGCGGAAGAGCAGCGGGGCGGGATGGCCGGCCTGGGACCACAGGAGGGTGCCGGAGGAGGGCTCGTAGCGGCAGCAGACCGCACTGCCCAGGGCGGGCTGGGCGGAGGATTCCAGGAGGTGATTGAGCCAGCCCATCAGGGGGCCGGGCTCGGCCCCGGAGACCGCCATGCCGCGCACCGCGCCCAGCAGCATGGCCATGGTCGAGGTGGCGGCCACTCCCCGCCCGGTGAGGCCGCCGACGGTCAGCAGCGTACGGCCGCCGGGCAGCTCCATCGCGTCGAACCAGTCGCCGCCGATGAGGCTGCTGGTCGAGGAGGGGAGATAGTGCCCGGCCAGGTCGAGGACGCCGCCGCCCGGGGCCTCGGGGGCGGCGGGGACGCTCTGCGGGAGCCGCAGGGAGCCGCGCCACGGTGGCAGCACGGCTTCCTGCAACTCGACCGCAAGCCGGTGCTCGGTCCGGGCGGCATCCCGCCGGCGGTGCGCCGAGTCACGGGTCTCGTGCACCTCCTGGCGGAAGCGCCGCAGATCGCTGACGTCCCGCAGCACGGCCCACATGGAGCTTGTGCAGCCGTCGGCGTCGAGCACCGGCTCGCCCATCATGTGCACCGTGCGCACGGCGCCGTCGTCGCCGCGCACGATGCGGAACTCCCCGTCGATCGGCTTCCCGTCCACCAGGCAGTCCGTGACCATCGTGGTCAGCAGCGCGGTGTCCTCCTCCAGGAGCGCGGAGGGGAGCTCGTCGAGGGTGAGCGCGCCGTCCTCGGGGCGGCGGCCGAAGAGCGCGAAGAGCTCGTCGGACCAGGCGACCTCGTCGGTCAGCAGATTCCATTCGGCGCTGCCCGCCCTGCCGGCCGCCGCGTCGCTCCCCGTATCGATGGGAGCTGCACCGGCGGGAACCGTGCCGTCGGGAGTCGTACTGCCGGGAGCCGTGCCGCTCTCCGCCCCGGCGGCGGGGCGGGCCATGGGCAGGCCCGCGCGGAGCTGGCCCAGCTGCTCGCCGAGGTCGTCCGCGTGGTGGGCGGCCAGCTCGCACAGGGCGCGCTGCCAGTGGAGCCGGGGGTCGTCCGAGGTCTCGGCGCTGGCCACGGCCTCACGGCGCACGGCGTCGATACCGCCTCTGAGCCGTCGTGTCTGCGAGATGAGCGCGTCCACCCGGCCGCGCTCGGGCGGCTCGGTGGCGGGACGATCCGCGGACTGTGGGGACGGCATCACGTACTCCGATACAGGCGGGGCGCGGCCGGCTCCGGGGATCCGCTGGAACGGCCGGCAGGACTGCTGTCACGACTGTGGCACAGGGAGCGACGGGCTGTAAGGGCTTTGGCAATACCCGATACGGTGGTGCATGTGGCATATGCCGATGGCACGGGTGGGACATTTCCGGCGGCACTCGGCGGAACGAACCGCTCCGGGTAGGCTGCGGCGCTTGGTAGTACCCGAGTTTCCACAGTTCACCAGGCATAGCACAGGTGGACACCGGCAAGAATGCCGTCCGGAAGGAAATCCCGTTGCCAGTCGACTCCCCGCACCGGATGCTGACCCCATGTTCGATCCAGACATAGCGCCCAGCGGCACCCTGCTCGGCCTCCTCCAGCGAGGCCGCGGCGACGGGACCCTGCATGCCCTCGCGGCGCCGCGGGCCGAGGCGCTCGCGGCGCTGAACCACTGCGTGCTCCGCGACCCCCGCCGCGACTGGCAGGTGGAGAACCGCTCCCTCTACTACGCGCGCCTCTATCTGGACCTCGGCGGCCGGCTCGGCGAGATCGAACAGCACCTCTTCCACCCGGACGACCTGATCGACACCTCCGAGGAGCGCACGGGCCTGGCCCTGGCCGTCCTCGGCCACCTCGCCTCCTACGGCCGCGACGACGCCCTCGCCCTGCTGCGCCGCTACGCCGCCACCGGCGGGAACTGGGCCTGGGCCCTCGACGAGCTGGCCCTGCGCGACGACGACGCCGGGCTGCGCGCCCTGGCCGCCCCCGTCCTCGCCCGCTTCCCGCACACCCCCGAGGGCGAGACCGGGCTGGCCGCCGCCGTCCGCGACGCCTTCGAGCCCCGCCCCTGGCGGCTGTGGGCCGACGACGGCCGCGCCCCCGCCACCGCGGCCCGGGTGCGCGCCGCCCGGGAGCAGGGCTCCTTCGACCGCTGGCAGCGCCAGCTGCGCCCCACCGGCCCCCGTCCGGGCTGGAGCGTGCGCGAGGTCCTCGACTGGGCCCAGCAGGGCCTCGACGCCCACCCCACCCAGCACCGCCACGTCCCGGCCACCCGCTGTCTGACCGCCGTGGCCGGGCCCGAGGACCGCCTGGAGATCATCGAGGCCGCCGCCTTCGGCCCCGAGGCCGCCCGCGCCACCGCGCTGCGCTACCTCGCCGAGCACCACGACCCCCAGGCCCTCGACCTCATCGAGACGGCCGCCGCCGACGCCGGCGAGCTCGTCTCCTCGGCCGCCGTGACCGCCTTCGAACGGATGCGCAGCACGGCCGCCCTGGAACGGGCCCGCGCCTGGATCCACCGGGGCGACGCGCTGGGCGCGGCCGCGGCCGGGATGCTCGCCTGCCGGGGCGCCGCCTACGACTCCGCGCTCGTCCTCGGCGCCCTGCGCCGGACCGTGCGGACCGAGGGCTGCGACGCGCCCGTCCTGTGGGACCTCGTCGACGGGGCCGGCCGGCTGGCGATCACCTGTGCCGCGCCCGTGCTGCGCCACATCTACCGTGAGACGGCCTCGTCCCACCTGCGGGGCCGGGCCGCGCGCGCCCTCGCCGCGACCGACCCCTCCTTCGCGGCGGGCTTCGCCGTCGAGTGCCTGTGGGACTGCGAGGAGTCGACCCGGGAGCTGGCCGCCCGCCACGCGACCACGGCCGACGCCCGCGTCGTCGACCAGCTGCGCAGGCTGGCCGCCGACCCCGCCGAGGAGGCGGAGGTGCAGACGGCGGTGCGCAGCCGCTTCGAGCCGGAGGCCCCGACGGTCTGACCGCCGGAGCCGGCTCCCCGGCCCGCACCCGGCAACGGACGCCGGCCCCGCCTCCGGGCAGCGGGCTCCGCCACGGGACCGGGTTCCCTCCCCGGGACGGCCGGGCCCCGCGGGCAGCCCCGGTCTCCCGGGCCCGGACCCGGTCCCTTGCCGCTCCGCGCGGACTGCGAAGCTGATGGGATGTCACGATCAGCATCCAGGGGCGCCCTCGCCGGGTCCGCCCCCTCCCGCCGCGCCGTGCTCGCCGGAGCCGCCGCGCTCGCCCTGTGGCCCGCCACGGCGGTGGCCGCCGGGCCCGCCGTCACGCCGGCCCGTACCGCCGAGGGGCAGCCGGTCCGCATCACCGAGGGCCAGGTCGCCGAGGCCGCCCGGGGGCAGGCGATCCTCTACCCCAGCGTCACCAGCTGTCTCACCGTCACCGTGCGGCTGAGCTGCGGAACGAAGGTCGGCGCGCACGCCAGTCTGTTCCGGGTGCCCGGTGAGCTGCGCTCGGACGAGATCCTCGGCGCCGTCCGGTGCCGGGTCGCGGGGCGCCGTGTGCTCGCCGTCGAGGTCAGGGGCGCCGTCGGCGCCTGGGACCCTTCGTACTTCACCAAGGCCATCGAGGGCTACGGCGACGGCGAGACCGTGCCCTTCCCGACGCGGCCCGACCCCGAGGGGCTGGCGCGCGCCGTCGCGGCCGGGCTCGGACTGCCGGCGTCGGTGCGGGTGGGCGTCGAGGACGTGCCCGACGGCGATCAGACGGTCCGCTGACCCCGGCCGTCCGCCAGGGGCCCGATGGCCCGGAAAACGGGCGGCCGGCCCCGGCCGGTGTGTGTCAAGCTGTGGCGAAGGCCCCTATGACCAGGAGGTTTCAATGGCGGACGACGGAAGCGCCCAGGCCCCGGAGGGGCAGGAGGACGATGTGAAGCGCAAATTCCGGGAGGCGCTGGACCGCAAGCGCGGGAAATCGCCGGAAGGTGCCTCCGGCGGGCGGGGCCGTGACGGCTCCAAGATCCATGGCACCCACGGCAAGGCGGGCGGGCAGCGTTCGTTCCGCCGCAAGAGCGGCTGACGCGGCCGGCGGCCCGGCGCCGCGGCCCATGGCCTGACCAGTCCGGTAGCCCGGACTGGTCGGTGCCGCCGGCCGGGACGTCACCCCATGGGGCCGGAGGGCTGCTCGGCCTCGGCGCTGCGCGACTGCGGGGGACGGGCCGGCTGCGGCGGGCGGACGGTCTGCGGGCGCGTCTGCTGGGCGTCGTCCAGCATGCCCTTGCTGACGTTCTTGCAGACGGGCACGGCGCCGGTGTTCTCCACGTACTTCGCCGAGACCCAGGTGTTGCGGTCCCGCAGCAGGTACCAGACGGGGTTGCCCGCCACGTCCTGGGCATGGGCCTTGCAGCGCAGGGCCACCTGGCTGTGGTACTTCAGCACGCCCTTGACGGCGGAGTCCGTGGTGGGGAAGACGCGCTCGTTGATGCCCGTGTTGGAGACGACCGCCCCGTACGGCCGGGTGGGCGGGACCGGCGGCGCATCGGCGGAGTGGGCGGCGGGGGCGGCGGCCAGCAGGGAACCGCCGAGGGTGGCGGCCGCGATCACACCGGCCGAGACCCTTCTGCTGCGGATCACGAGTGTACTGATCATGGGAACTCCCTCGATGCGAAGTGGATCACGCATTGACCGGGTTCCACATGAAATGTCGCCATAAACACAAATCAAGTTGACGGCCCGCATGGACGGCCCGGATGGCTGATCCGGGCGCTCCTCCGGGCGCGTTCGGCGTGCGCCGGCCGTCCGTTCAGGCATCGGTCCTCCGGGCCCGGCTGGGCTGCACCCGCTTGGGCTCGCCCTTCATCTTCGGGTGCTCCGGCGGATAGGGCAGATCGCCGAGGCCGTGCTCGCGCTCGTCGCGCGCGGCCAGCTCCAGGGCCGCCTCCAGGTCGCAGGCCTGCTCGTCCATGCCCGCGTGGAGATCGCCGACCTCGGCGAACCGGGCCGGCATCGTCACCAGGTCGAAGTCCTCGGGCACGGCGCTGGTCAGCTCGGACCACCGCAGCGGCGCCGAGACGGGCGCGTGCGGCCGGGGCCGCACGGAGTAGGCGCTGGCGATGGTCCGGTCCCGGGCGGTCTGGTTGTAGTCGACAAAGATCCTTTCCCCGCGCTCCTCCTTCCACCAGGCCGTGGTGATCCGCTCCGGCGCTCGCCGCTCCAGCTCCCGGGCGACCGCGATGGCCGCCCGCCGCACCTGGACGAAGGCCCACCGGGGCGCGATGGGCACGAAGACATGGAGGCCCCGCCCGCCCGAGGTCTTGGGCCAGCCGACGAGGCCCAGCCCCGCCAGGACGTCCTTGAGCTCCAGCGCGGCCCGCACCGCGTCGGCGTAGTCCGTGCCCGGCTGGGGGTCGAGGTCGATGCGCAGCTCGTCGGGGTGGTCGGTGTCCGACCGCCGCACCGGCCAGGGGTGGAAGGTCACACAGCCCAGGTTCGCCGCCCACAGCACGGCGGCCGGCTCGGTGGGGCAGATCTCGTCCGCGTACCGGCCGCTGGGGAAGGCGATGCGCCCGGTCGGGATCCACTCGGGCAGGTTCTTGGGCGCCCGTTTCTGGAAGAACGACTCGCCCTCCACCCCGTCCGGATACCGCTCCAGCGTCGTGGGCCGGTCCCGCAGCGCCCGAACGATCCCGTCGCCGACACTCAGGTAGTAGCGGGCGAGGTCGTACTTCGTGAACCCCCTTCGGGGGAAGTACACCTTGTCCGGGTTGGACAGCCGTACGGTCCGCTCGCCGACGGTGAGCTCGAGCGCCTCTGCCATGCGGTTCACGCTAGGCCGGGCGCCGGGGCGGCGCCTGTCGGCGGGCGGGTGAGCGGCACCGCCCGCACAATCACGACCATGGACCTTCCGGTGATGCCCCCGGTCCGGCCGATGCTGGCGAAACCCGCCGCCGCCATCCCGCCCGGGATGCAGTACGAGGCCAAGTGGGACGGCTTCCGGGCCATCGTCTTCCGCGACGGCCCCGAACTCGAACTGGGCAGTCGTACGGGCAAACCCCTCACCCGCTACTTCCCCGAGCTCACCGGCGCCCTCCTCGAACAACTGCCCGCCCGCTGCGTCCTCGACGGGGAGATCGTCATCGCGCGCGACGGCAGACTGGACTTCGACGCCCTCCTGGAGCGCATCCACCCCGCCGACTCCCGGGTGCGCCATCTGGCGGAGGTCACCCCGGCGAGCCTCGTCGCCTTCGACCTGCTCGCCCTGGGCGACGCCTCGCTCCTCGACACCCCGCAGAGCGAGCGCAGAGCGGCCCTCGCCGAAGCGCTCCGCGACGCGCGCGACCCCCTCTTCACCGCCCCCGTCACCCATGACCTCGACGTGGCGAAGGGCTGGTTCGAGCAGTTCGAGGGCGCCGGGCTGGACGGGGTGATCGCCAAACCGCCCGGCCTGCCCTACCGGCAGGGCGAACGCGTCATGATCAAGGTCAAGCACGAGCGCACCGCCGACTGCGTCGTCGCGGGGCTGCGTCCGCACAAGAGCGGCCCGGTCGTCGGCTCGCTGCTGCTCGGCCTCCACGACGCGGCGGGCCGGCTCCAGCACGTGGGCGTGTGCGCCTCCTTCCCCATGCGCCGCCGCCAGGAGCTGATGGCCGAACTGGAGCCGCTGCGGATGCCGGACATCACCGGCCACCCCTGGCAGGACTGGGCGGACCCGGAGGCGCAGGCCGCCGGCCGGCTCCCCGGCGGCCCCAGCCGCTGGACCGGCAAGAAGGACCTGTCGTGGATCGCCCTGCGGCCCGAGCGGGTCGTCGAGGTCGCCTACGACCACATGGAGGGGGACCGTTTCCGCCACACCGCGCGCTTCCGCCGGTGGCGCCCCGACCGGACGCCGGAGAGCTGCACATACGCCCAGCTGGAGGAGCCGGTCCGCTACGACCTCGCGAGGGTCCTCGGGGGCGGGCCGTAGGGCCCGGTAGACCTTCCGGAGCAACGACGCCCCGTGCGGCCGCCCCAATGCACGGCTGATGAGTCGCCATATTTCACGCTGGTACGACCACCTGATACCGGCTTGAAGAGGTGACGCTCATGACCGGTGCCCGTACGATCCCCCTCCGCGCCGGGGCGCGGTACGGCGCGGCGGTCCTGGTGTGGGCCGGGGCGGTGTGCCTCGCCTGGGGGCCCGGCGTCGCGGCCGCCGTGGACTCCGGCGACGGCCCGGACTCCCCGTTCTGGGTCGAGCCCTCGGGCCGGGCCGGCAAACAGGCCCGGACCTGGGAGGAACGGGGCCGGGACGGGGACGCCGAGGCGGTGCGGCACATCGCGGAGCAGCCCACGGCCGTCTGGCTGACGGGCGACGACCCCAGGAACCAGGCCGCCCGGATCACCGAGGAGGCCGAGCGCGCCTCCCGCATCCCCCTGCTGGTCGCGTACAACATCCCTCACCGCGACTGCGGCCAGTACTCCTCGGGCGGGGCGCCCACCGCCGCCGCCTACCGCGCCTGGGTCTCCCGCGCGGCCGCCGGCATCGGCGAGCGCCGGGCCTGGGTGGTGCTGGAGCCCGACGCGGTCGCCCAGTGGGCCTCCGGCTGTCTGCCGAAGGACGCGGCGCGCGACCGGCTGGGGCTGCTGGCCGAGGCGGTCCGGACGCTCAAGGCCCGGCGGGGGGTGTCCGTGTACGTGGACGCGGGCAACGCGGGCTGGATCTCGGACCAGGCGCTGCTCGCCGGCGCGCTGCGCAGGGCCGGGGTCGGGGAGGCGGACGGCTTCGCGCTGAACGTCTCCAACTTCCATACGACGCCCGTGACGCGGGAGTACGGCGACCGGCTCTCCGGACGGCTGGGCGGGGCCCACTACATCATCGACACCAGCCGCAACGGCAACGGGCCGCTGCCCGCGCCGTCGGCGTCCGGCGCCGGGAACGACGAGCCGGGGGCGGAGGGCTGGTGCAATCCGCCGGGCCGGGCGCTGGGCACGCCGCCGACCACGGCGACCGGTGACCCGAGGGTCGACGCCTTCGTCTGGGTCAAGCGGCCGGGGGAGTCGGACGGCAGCTGCCGGGGGGCGCCGCCCGCCGGGCACTGGTGGTCGGAGTACGCGCTGGGGCTGGCGAAGCCGCCCGGGGAGGCGGCGCCCGCGCGGCCGCCGCTGGCGGCCGCGACGACGCCGGGCTGACCGGGGCGGCAGGGCCCCGGGGAACTCACCGCACGTGCACCCACGCCGCGCGGGACGGGGTGCCCGCGCGGTCCGTCAGGAAGAGCATGTACCAGCCGCCCGGCACCAGCGAGGGGTCCTGCGGGATCGTCACGGCCACCGCGCCGCCACGGCCGGTCAGGGGCAGCGCCACGGACCGCTGTTCGACATCCGTCGCGTGGGTCACCGCGCTGGGCCGCATCAGCCGGGCGGTCGCCACGTCGCCCGGGTCCGTGCCCGGCAGGACGAGCGTGGCGCCGCGGTCGGTGCTCAGCGGGCCCGTGGGCGGGGCGGGGCGCCGGGCGCGGTACAGGTACGGCGGCGTGTACACCTCGATGCGCTTCTCGAAGACCCCCATGCGGGTGTCGTCCTTGTCCGCGAAGAGCGGGTTCGAGCCGAGGACCGCGATCCGCCCGTCGGGCAGCAGCAGGGCCTCCGCGTGGTAGTCACGGCCGACGGCCGGCGCCGCCGCGGTCTCGAAGGCGTGGGTCCTGGGGTCGTAGAACTGGGCGCGCAGGATGTCCGAGCCGCGCTTGCCCCGGTAGTCGCGGGAGCCGCCGGAGGTGAAGACCCGGTCGTCGGGGGTCAGCACGGCGTTGAGGTAGCGGGTGCCCTGGGGCAGGTCGGGGCCCGGGGCGTAGT
>NZ_JAILXP010000025.1 GCF_020740895.1 Streptomyces sp. UNOB3_S3
TCACCAGGGAGACCGTGGCCTGCGACACCCCCGCCGCCCGGGCCACCAGCCGGGACGTGGCCCGGGCGGCGGGGGTGTCGCAGGCCACGGTCTCCCTGGTGATGGGCGAGAAATGGCGCGGCAGGGTCTCCGAGCGGACCGCCGAGGCGGTGCGCACGGCCGCCCGCGAGCTGGGCTACCGGCCCAATCTCACGGCCCGGAGCCTACGGCTCGGCCGCACGCGGACGGCGCTGCTGGTCGTCCCGGCCCTGACCAACGAATTCTTCGCCCGCGTCTACACGGGCGCGGCCCGTGCCGCCGCGGAGCACGACATGGGCGTGGTCCTCTACCCCTCCCCGGAGGGCACCGGACCGGCCCGCGACCCCTTCGCCTCCGCGCGCGCGACGCTGGACGGCGTGATCGCCTCCTCGATGGCGGCCGAGGCCCTGGCCGACCTCCGCGAGGGCGGCCTGCCGCTGGTGATGCTCGACAGCGACCCCGAGCGGTCGGACTCCCCGGCCACCGTCAACCTCGACATCGCCGACGGCATGCGGCAGGTGACGGAGCATCTGCTGGCCCTCGGCCACCGCAGCTTCGCGCACATCGCGGCCGGCATCGACTCCTGGACCTTCCGGGTCCGGGCCCGGGCCCTGGCGGAGACCCTGCGTGCCGCGCCCGGGGCGGTGCTGCGGACCGAGCCCGCCGCCCTCGACGTGGCGTCCGGCCGCCTGGCCGCGGAGCGCGCCCTGACCGCGCCGGACGGGCCGGGGGCCCGGCCGACCGCGCTGATCTGCGACAGCGACGTCCTGGCGGCGGGCGCCTGCAAGGCGGCCCGGCGACTGGGACTGCGCGTGCCGGACGAGGTCTCGGTGACCGGCTTCGACGACCTGCCCCTGGCGAGCGCGCTGGAGCCGGAGCTCACGACGGTACGGCTGCCGGCGGAGGCGGTGGGCGAGGCCGGGATGCGGGCGCTCGTGGCCGTCCTGGACGGCCGGGCACCGGGGTCGGCGTCCCTGCCGGTGGAACTCGTCACACGCGCGTCGTCGACGACGGTGGCCGCCCCGTAGACCGGGACCGCGCCCCGGACCCGATTACGGGGTCCGGGGCGCGGCCGGCGGGAAACGGTGGGACGGGGACCGGATCAGTCCTCGGCGGAGTCGTTCTCGACGGCGTCCGAGGACTCCGCCTCCCCCGCCCCGTCCTCCAGCAGCCGCTGGAGCTGCCGCCCCAGCAACCGCTTGAATTTCCGCTGCTGCGGCCGCTTGCGGTCCAGGACCGCGACCTCCAGCTGCTCGGCGGTCAGCGTCCGCTCGCTCCCGTTCGTGTCGCGGGCGAGCGACTCGACGGCGAGCTTGAGCGCCTCGGCCAGCGTCATCCCGTCCCGGTGCCGCTGGTCGAGATAGCTGCTGATCTGGTCCGCGTTGCCGCCGACCGCCACCGAGCCGTGCTCGTCGACGATCGAGCCGTCGTGCGGCAGCCGGTAGATCTGGTCGTCCTCGGGGGCGGCCCCCACCTCGGCGACGATCAGCTCCACCTCGTACGGCTTCTCGCCCGCGCTGGAGAAGATGGTGCCCAGCGTCTGCGCGTACACGTTCGCCAGGCCGCGGGCGGTGACGTCGTCACGGTCGTAGGTGTAGCCGCGCAGGTCGGCGTAGCGGACGCCGCCGATGCGCAGGTTCTCGAACTCGTTGTACTTGCCGACCGCCGCGAACGCGATCCGGTCGTAGATCTCGCTGACCTTGTGCAGCGCGCGGGACGGGTTCTCGGCGACGAAGACAACGCCATCGTTGTACTGGAGGACCACGACGCTACGGCCGCGCGCGATGCCCTTGCGGGCGTACTCGGCGCGGTCGGCCATGGCCTGCTGGGGTGAGACATAGAACGGCGTCGACACCGCTATCCGTCCTTTTCTGTGGGTGACGAGGACATCGGGGGCTCAGAGGATCACAGCAGGGCGGCCCGCGGGCCGTCCGGCTCCTCGAGCCGACGCTCGTGGATGGCACGGACGATCTCGGAGCACTCCGCCTCGGTGAGCTTCCGGAAGCCCTCGTCGGTGATGACCGTGACGATCGGGTAGATGCGGCGCGCGAGGTCGGGACCGCCGGTCGCGGAGTCGTCGTCGGCGGCGTCGTAGAGCGCCTGGACGACGAGCGTGGCGGCCTGCCCCTCCGTGAGGTCGTCACGGAAGAGCTTCTTCAGCGCGCCGCGCGCGAACAGCGAGCCGGAGCCCGTGGCCGCGAAGCCGTGCTCCTCGGAGCGCCCGCCGGTGACGTCGTAGGAGAAGATGCGGCCCTTCTGCCGGTCCACGTCCCAGCCGGCGAAGAGCGGCACGACGGCCAGGCCCTGCATGGCCATGCCGAGGTTGCTGCGGATCATCGTCGACAGGCGGTTCGCCTTGCCCTCCAGGGAGAGGGAGACGCCTTCGACCTTCTCGAAGTGCTCCAGCTCCAGCTGGAAGAGCTTGACCATCTCCACCGCCAGCCCGGCCGTGCCGGCGATGCCCACGGCCGAGTACTCGTCGGCCGGGAAGACCTTCTCGATGTCCCGCTGCGCGATGACGTTGCCCATCGTGGCCCGGCGGTCACCGGCCAGCACCACTCCCCCGGGGAACGACACGGCGACGATCGTCGTGCCGTGCGGGATCTCCAGCGTGCCCTGCACGACGGGCAGCTGGCGGTTGCGCGGTAGCAGCTCGGGCTGGTGCTGGGCGAGAAAGTCCATGAAGGACGACGAGCCCGGCGTCAGGAAGGGAGCCGGCAGACGCCCTGTGCCAGAAAAGTTGGCTTCCACACGAATCCTTCGAAGAGATCTTGAAATACTGCACGGACCATACCCCCGGGCCTCCCAGCCCTCCGTCCCGTGCCCCGGCGGGGGCACGGGACGGAATCACCGGCCCTACTGCCCGCCCTTTTGCACGAACGAACGTACGAAGTCCTCGGCGTTCTCCTCGAGCACATCATCGATTTCGTCCAGCACGGAGTCCACGTCGTCCGACAGCTTCTCCTGGCGCTCCTTGAGGTCCTCGGAGACCTGCGCGTCCTGCGCCTGCTCCTCGACCTCCTCCGTCGCACGCGTGGCCTTCTGCTGTCCGCCGCCGGTGTCCTTGGTCGCCATACCCCTCACCCCGCTCGGTTTCGACGTACACGTACACGAGACGTTCAAGATCCGACCCTACAAGCAGGGTCGGGGATCGGCCCTGCACTTGCTACAACGTCCCGGAGCCACCGGGATGATTCCCGTTTCCCCCGGCCCTTAAGACCCCGCCGGGGCCTCCTCAGCCGCCCGAGAGCACCCGCACCAGGTCCTCGGCCGTGCGACAGCGGTCCAGGAGTTCCTTGACGTGGTTGCGGGTGCCGCGCAGCGGCTCCAGGGTGGGGACGCGCTGGAGAGAGTCCCGGCCCGGCAGGTCGAAGATCACCGAGTCCCAGGAGGCCGCGGCCACGTCGTCGGCGTACTGCTCCAGACAGCGGCCCCGGAAGTAGGCCCGGGTGTCCTCGGGCGGGGCGGTGCGGGCGCGGGCGACCTCGGCCTCGTCCAGCAGCCTGCGCATCTTCCCCCGGGCCGCGAGCCGGTTGTACAGGCCCTTGTCCTGGCGCACGTCCGCGTACTGGAGGTCCACCAGGTGGAGCCGGGCCGCGGACCAGTCGAGGCCGTCACGGCGGCGGTACCCCTCCAGCAGCTCCAGCTTGGCCACCCAGTCCAGCTCCCCGGCCAGGCTCATCGGGTCCCGCTCCAGCCGGCCCAGGACGTCCTCCCAGCGGGAGAGGACGTCCTTGGTCTGCTCGTCGGCGTCCACGCCGAAGCGGTCCTCGACATATTTGCGGGCCAGCTCGAAGTACTCCATCTGGAGCTGGACGGCCGTGAGCGTCCGGCCGCTGCGCAGCGTGATCAGCCGGCGCAGCGAGGGGTCGTGGCTGATCCGGTGGAGGGTGCGGACGGGCTGGTCGACGGCGAGGTCGGCGGCGATGAAGCCGTCCTCGATCATGGAGAGCACCAGGGCGGTGGTGCCGAGCTTGAGGTAGGTGGAGATCTCGGAGAGATTGGCGTCGCCGATGATCACATGGAGCCGGCGGTACTTCTCGGCGTCGGCGTGGGGCTCGTCGCGGGTGTTGATGATGGGCCGCTTGAGGGTGGTCTCCAGGCCGACCTCGACCTCGAAGTAGTCCGCGCGCTGGCTGATCTGGAAACCGTGCTCGTGGCCGTCCTGGCCGATGCCGACGCGGCCGGCGCCGGTGACGACCTGGCGGGAGACGAAGAACGGGGTCAGGTGGCGGACGATGTCCGAGAAGGGGGTCTCCCGCTTCATCAGGTAGTTCTCATGGGTGCCGTAGGAGGCGCCCTTGTTGTCGGTGTTGTTCTTGTAGAGGTGGATGGGCTGGGCGCCGGGCAGCTGGGCGGCGCGCTCGGCGGCCTCCGCCATGATCCGCTCGCCGGCCTTGTCCCACAGGACGGCGTCCCGGGGGTTGGTGATCTCCGGTGAGCTGTATTCCGGGTGGGCGTGGTCCACATAGAGCCGGGCGCCATTGGTGAGGATGACATTGGCCAGGCCGATGTCCTCGTCGGTGAGCTGACTGGCGTCCGCGGCCTCGCGAGCGAGGTCGAAGCCGCGGGCGTCCCGCAGCGGGTTCTCCTCCTCGAAGTCCCAGCGGGCACGGCGTGCCCGGTGCATCGCGGCCGCGTAGGCGTTGACGATCTGGGACGAGGTGAGCATGGCATTGGCGTTCGGGTGACCGGGGACGGAGATCCCGTACTCCGTCTCGATGCCCATTACTCGCCGTACGGTCATGCGGCCCTCCTTGCCCGGCGGCGCCCCCGGGTGGGGTCGGCGCTCAAGTACCGCTGCGCTTCCGGTCCGTGTACGGTCCCCGATCCCCCACTGCGCTTCGCGGTGGTACCGAAGAGCCTAGAACGGCTTTGCGGCGCTGGGGAGATCATTACAGTCATTGCTCGGGTTCGTGCCCCGCGCGGACGGCGTCATGGTCCGCGTCCCACGAGTGGTGCAACGCTTGGTGCAAAACGCGTCCGGCTGCGGACGCCCTGCTCCTTCCCCGCCGGAGGGGCGGGACAGGCACAGCAAACAGGGACATCCGCAGCCGGACGGCGGTGTTACAGATACTGGCCGGTATTGGCCACGGTGTCGATGGAGCGGCCGGTGTCCGCGCCCTGCTTTCCGGTGACGAGGGTGCGGATGAAGACGATCCGCTCGCCCTTCTTTCCGGAGATCCGGGCCCAGTCGTCCGGGTTGGTGGTGTTGGGCAGGTCCTCGTTCTCCTTGAACTCGTCCACGCAGGCGGCGAGCAGGTGGGAGACGCGCAGACCCTTCTGGTTGTGGTCCAGGAAGGCCTTGATGGCCATCTTCTTGGCCCGGTCCACGATGTTCTGGATCATCGCTCCGGAGTTGAAGTCCTTGAAGTAGAGGACCTCCTTGTCACCGTTGGCGTAGGTGACCTCCAGGAAGCGGTTCTCCTCGGATTCGGCGTACATCTGCTCGACGACCGACTGGATCATGCCCTCGACGGTGACCCTGGCGTCCCCGCCGTGCTCGGCGAGGTCGTCGGCGTGCAGCGGCAGGGTCTCGGTCAGGTACTTCGAGAAGATGTCCTTGGCGGCCTCGGCGTCCGGGCGCTCGATCTTGATCTTCACATCGAGGCGGCCGGGGCGCAGGATCGCGGGGTCGATCATGTCCTCGCGGTTGGAGGCGCCGATGACGATGACGTTCTCCAGGCCCTCGACGCCGTCGATCTCGGAGAGCAGCTGGGGGACGATGGTGTTCTCCACGTCCGAGCTGACCCCGGAGCCGCGGGTGCGGAAGAGGGAGTCCATCTCGTCGAAGAAGACGATCACGGGGGTGCCCTCGCCGGCCTTCTCCCGGGCCCGCTGGAAGATCAGCCGGATGTGCCGCTCGGTCTCGCCGACGTACTTGTTGAGCAGCTCGGGGCCCTTGATGTTGAGGAAGAAGCTCTTCCCGGCGGGCTTCCCGGTGACCTCGGCGACCTTCTTGGCAAGGGAGTTGGCGACGGCCTTGGCGATGAGCGTCTTGCCGCAGCCGGGCGGGCCGTAGAGCAGGACGCCCTTGGGCGGCCGCAGTTCGTGCTCCTTGAAGAGGTCGGGGTAGAGGTAGGGGAGCTCGACGGCGTCGCGGATCAGCTCGATCTGGTTTCCCAGGCCGCCGATCTTCGTGTAGTCGATGTCCGGGACCTCTTCGAGGACGAGCTCCTCGACCTCGCTCTTGGGGATGACCTCGTAGACGTAGCCGGAGCGGGACTCCAGCAGCAGGGCGTCACCGGGGCGGATGGTGATGTCCAGCAGCGGCTCGGCGAGCCTCACCACCCGCTCCTCGTCGGTGTGCCCGATGACCAGGGCGCGTTCGCCGTCCTCCAGGATCTCCTTGAGGGTGACGATGTCGCCGTGGCGCTCGAAGGCCATGGCCTCGACGATGTTGAGCGCCTCGTTGAGCATGACCTCCTGGCCGGGCCGGAGGTCCTCGACGTCGACGCTGGGGGACGCGTTCACCCGGAGCTTGCGGCCCCCGGTGAAGATGTCGGCCGTGCCGTCCTCGCCGGCCTGGAGGAAGACCCCGAAGCCGGCCGGGGGCTGGGCCAGGCGGTCGACCTCCTCCTTGAGGGCCACGATCTGGTCGCGGGCCTCACGGAGGGTGTTCGCGAGCCGTTCGTTCTGCGCGGACACGCCGGCCAGGTTCGTCTGGAGTTCGACGATCCGCTCCTCGAGAATCCTCGTGTGACGCGGAGAGTCGGCGAGCTTGCGTCGCAGGACGGCGATCTCCTGCTCGAGATAGGCAACCTGGCCCGCGGGGTCTTCAGACCCTCGTCCCGGCCGGATGCCGCGGTTCATGTCGTCGTCGTGGGCTGCCACGGTCCTCACCTCCTCCAAGGGGAGCTGGACGCTTCCTGACCCTACCTGGGCCGGTGCAGGTTGAAACCCCTAGATCACAAACCCGGTCGGAGTGTGTCCGATCTTCACCCTTGCGCACGTCCTCACGTGAGGGGGATACCCACCCATCAACATCGGAAAGCGGGCGGTTGTATCGTCGACTCGGTCAACACCCGTCAGGGCTGGCTCCAATTGATTCACGAACGCAGGAAACGGCAGGCGAGATGACCGCGCAGGAACAGGAAGAAGAGCTCGAAGTCTGGATCGACCAGGACCTCTGCACCGGCGACGGCATCTGCGCCCAGTACGCCCCCGAGGTCTTCGAGCTCGACATCGACGGTCTCGCCTATGTGAAGAGCGCCGACGACGAGCTCCTCCAGGACAAGGGTGCCACCACCCCCGTACCGCTGACGCTGCTGAACGACGTCCGGGACTCGGCGAACGAGTGCCCCGGCGACTGCATTCACGTGCGGCGCGTCGCCGACAAGGTCGAGGTCTACGGACCGGACGCCGAATAACACATCGTCACGCCATGTGACGATTCAGACGCTCCCCGCGACCGGCAGGGGCGTCAGGACGAACTGGCCGTCCCTCCAGTGCCACTTGACCGCCCTGCGCAGATCCGGGCAGCAGCGCGGCACGCCCGCGCCGGAGTAGCCGAGCAGAGTGGCCGAAACCGTCCGGCCGGCCGTCTCCAGGCCCATGACGCTCATCCCCTCCTCGGGGTCCACCAGGGTCGCCACGACCCGGGGCGCCGCGCCGGGAACGGCCGGGGCCGCGAGCACGTACACCCCGCTGGGCCGGGTGCCCGCACCGGAGGCGCAGCGCACCTCGACGGCCGTCTCGGGCCGCCCGTCGCCGTCCAGGTCGGCGGTGGCCCGCCGGACCACTTCCGGGCGGGTGGGGCCGCAGTCGACGGGGTAGTGGGCCGCGCCCGGGTCCGGGGCGGCGGCCGGTGGGCCCGCCGGGGCCTTCGCGGGGGCCGTGGCCCCGGCCGTGGCGTCGCCGGGGCCGGCGAGCGCGGCGCCCAGGACCACCGCGGCCAGCGCGGCGGCGGTGGCCAGCCAGTGCGCCGGACGGGACCGGGTGTGCGGGAGGGGAGCGGAGGCGTCGGGACGGTCGGGACCTGCCGAGGGCTGCACGCGCGCTGACTCCTGCCGAGGGCTGCGGGGACCGGGATCGTCCGCATCGTGCCACACGCCCCCGCGCCGGTGAACGGCGGGCGGGGCCCAGAGGATCACCCAACGCACGTGCGCCGCCGCCGAGTTCCCCGGGGAGGGGAGCACGGCGGCGGCGCACTGGTGGTTCGGACGGGCGGGTCAGCCCTTGTTGGGGCCCTCGTAGTCCTCGCCGTAGGCGCCCTTGGCGGGGCGGCGGCGGCGCATCGGGGGCTCCACGCCGTCGGCGAGGCGACGGGCGGTGACGAGGAAGCCGGTGTGGCCGATCATCCGGTGGTCGGGGCGGACCGCGAGGCCCTCCACGTGCCAGTTGCGGATCATCGACTCCCACGGCTGCGGCTCGGCGAAGCAGCCGATCTCGCGGATGGACTCCACGGTCCGCGCCAGCTGGGTGGTGGTCGCCACGTAGCAGCAGAGGATGCCGCCGGGGACGAGCGCCTTGGAGACGGCCTCCAGGCACTCCCAGGGGGCGAGCATGTCGAGGATCACGCGGTCGACGTCCGTGTCGGACAGGTTGTCCTGGAGGTCGCCGACGGTCAGCTGCCACGCGGGGTGCGGGCCGCCGAAGTAGCGCTCGACGTTCGCCTTCGCGATCTCCGCGAAGTCCTCACGCCGCTCGTAGGAGTGCAGCATGCCCTGGTCGCCGATGGCGCGCAGGAGGAAGGCGCTGAGCGAGCCGGAGCCCACTCCCGCCTCGACGACGCGCGCGCCGGCGAAGATGTCGGCGAAGGCCAGGATCTGCCCCGCGTCCTTGGGGTAGACCACGGCGGCGCCGCGGGGCATGGACAGGACGTAGTCGGGGAGCAGGGGACGCAGCGCGAGGTAGGCGACGTTCCCCGTGGTGCGGACAACACTGCCCTCGGGAGCGCCGATCAGCTCGTCGTGCGGGAAGGAACCCTTGTGGGTGTGGAAGTTCTTCCCGGCCTCGAGCGTGAACGTGTAGTGGCGACCCTTGGGGTCGGTGAGCTGGACCTGGTCCCCGACCTGGAAGGGCCCGCGACGGCGGGCGGCACCGGTCGGTTCGGACATGTGACCAGCGTACCGGTTGCCCTGCGGGCCGCCGACCACACATGGTCGCTCACGGGGGCGGAGCCCCCTCGCACCCCCCCGCTACGACGAGGGCCGGGCCATCGCCGCGACGAAGGCGCGCTCCACGTCCGCCGCCGACAGCACGCCGTAGACCTCGCCCGTCCCCTCGACCACCAGGTACTCGGACGCCGGTGTGGCCCGCAGCACCTCCAGGAGCTCCTCGCCCGAGAGGTCGGCGGAGATCCGGGTGCCGTCGGTGAGGTCCTGGGCGAGCGAGCCGGTGGCGACCCAGGGGCGGCGGTGCTCGGGGACGCCGCCGATGGCTGCCTCGCGTACCAGCGCCCTGGGGGTCCCCTGCCCGTCGACGACGACGAGGGCGCGGGCCCCCGCCTCGTTGGCCCGGCGCAGGGCCTCGGAGAGCGGTGTGGCGGCCTCGACGGGCACGGCGCGCCGGGTGAGCGCGCGGGCGCGCAGCTCGGGGAGGTGTTCGCGCAGGCGGGCCATGCGCAGGCTGTTCCCGGCGCCGGTCCAGATGATCGCGGCGAGGATCGCGGCCAGCAGGGCGTCGGTGAGGGTGTCCATGCCGCCGAGCTGCTCGGTGTCACCGCCGTGGGTGAGCAGCGGCAGGCCGACGAGGACGGCGACGGCGAGGGCGCGGCCCACCCAGGCGGCGGCGACGGTGCCGGTCATGGGCTTGCCGCTGATCTTCCAGACGACGGCGCGGAGCATCCGGCCGCCGTCGAGCGGCAGGCCGGGGAGCAGGTTGAAGGCCGCGACCAGGAGGTTGGAGATCATCAGCCCGGCGAGCAGCACGCCGGGCACGGTGCCGGGCTCGACGGCGAGCATGGCGAGGTAGAAGACGCCCGCGAGGACCAGGGAGAGCAGCGGGCCCACGAAGGCCAGGACGAATTCGCGGCCGGGGGTCTCGCTCTCCTTCTCGATCTCGGAGACGCCGCCGAAGAACTGGAGCTGGATGCGGCGCACGGGGAGCTTGAAGCGCAGGGCCGCGACGGTGTGGGCGAGCTCGTGGACGAGCACGGAGGCGTAGAAGGCGACGGCGAAGAAGAGGGCGACCAGATAGCGGACGCCGCCGAGCTCGGGCAGGACGCGGTCGAGCTGGCCGCCGAAGACCCAGGTGATCAGCGCGGCGACGAGGAACCAGCTGGGGGCGACGTAGACGGGCACGCCGAAGGGCCGGCCCATGAGGATCCCGCCGCCCGCTTCCGGCGTGCGCCGCGGGTCGCGGTCCCCGGGCCCGGCTCCGCTGCCGGCGCTCCCCGCGCCGGAATGGCCCTGCCCGCTGTCGTCCACGGTGTCCCCTCGTCCCGTCCGGCCCTGGTGCGGGACCGGTGTGTTCTCCCGATCATGCAGTGTGATGGGGCCTACCGTCGATGGTATGCGGCCGACTGTCGGTGACGGGCCGTAGGGTCTGTGTCATGGATACCGCCACCGAGAACTCCGCCGGGCGGGCCGGCGCCGCCCGGCCGGCCTCGCTGTCGCCGTCCCGTGCGGCCGATTTCATGCAGTGCCCGCTGCTCTACCGCTTCCGGGTGATCGACCGGCTGCCGGAGAAGCCCAGTGCGGCGGCTACGCGGGGCACGGTGGTGCACGCGGTGCTGGAGCGGCTCTTCGACGCCCCGGCGGCCGAGCGCACGGCTCCCCGGGCCCGGGGCCTGGTGCCGGGCGAGTGGGAGCGGCTGCTGGCGGCGAAGCCGGAGCTGGCGGAGCTGTTCCTGCGGGAGGACGGCTCGCACGACGCGGACCGGCTGGGGACCTGGCTGGCGGACGCGGAGCGGCTGGTCGAGCGCTGGTTCACACTGGAGGACCCGACGCGGCTGGAGCCGGCCGAGCGCGAGCTGTTCGTGGAGACGGTGCTGGCGGACGCGGGGCCGTCGGGCCTGACGCTGCGCGGCATCGTCGACCGGGTGGACGTGACGCCGTCCGGCGACGTGCGGATCGTGGACTACAAGACGGGCAAGGCCCCGGCCCCTCGGTACCGGGACACACCGCTGTTCCAGATGATGTTCTACGCCCTGGTGATCTGGCGGCTGCGCGGGCGGATCCCGCGCCGGCTCCAGCTGGTCTACCTGGGCAGCGGCGATGTGCTGACGTACGACCCGGTCGAGGCGGAGCTGCTGGCGGTGGAGCGCAAGCTGCGCGCCCTGTGGGAGGCGATCTCGCTGGCCACGGAGACGGGCGACTGGCGGCCGCGGCCCACCAAGCTGTGCGGCTGGTGCGACCACCAGGCGGTGTGCCCGGAGTTCGGCGGCACTCCCCCGCCGTATCCGCTGCCCGTCGTCCCGGCCCCGCGCGCGGCGGAGGGCGACGGTCCCGCTGCCCCGGCGGACGACGCTCAGGGCAGAATGGACGAGGTCTAACGAAGGAGTGTTCCTGTGGCGATCCGCGTCCTACTGGTCGACGACCAGCCGCTGCTGCGCACCGGCTTCCGCATGATCCTGGAGGCCGAGCAGGACCTCGCGGTCGTCGGGGAGGCCGGGGACGGTCTGCAGGCGCTGGAGCAGGTGCGGGCGCTCCAGCCCGATGTGGTGCTGATGGACATCCGGATGCCCCGCATGGACGGCGTCGAGGCGACCCGGCAGATCACCGGCCCGGAGCGGAACGGCCCGGCGAAGGTGCTGGTGCTGACCACCTTCGATCTCGACGAGTACGTGGTGGAGGCGCTGCGGGCGGGGGCCAGCGGCTTCCTGCTGAAGGACGCGCCCGCCCATGAGCTCGTCCAGGCCATCCGGGTGGTGGCGGGCGGCGAGGCCATGCTGGCCCCGAGCATCACGCGCCGGCTGCTGGACAAGTACGCGGGGCATCTGCCGTCGGGCGAGGAGCCGCTGCCGGACACCCTGAACACGCTGACGGACCGCGAGGTCGAGGTCCTGAAGCTGGTGGCCCGGGGGCTGTCCAACGCGGAGATCGCCGCGGATCTGTTCGTCAGCGAGACGACGGTCAAGACCCATGTGGGTCATGTGCTGACGAAGCTGGGCCTGCGCGACCGGGTGCAGGCCGCGGTCTACGCCTACGAGAGCGGTCTGGTGCGTCCCGGCGCCCAGTGAGCGCGGCGGCCGCCCGGCCGGTATACGGAAGCGCCCCCGCGCACGAGTGGATCGTGCGCGGGGGCGCTTCGTTTCGGCGGGGTGCCGGGTCAGTGGGGCCGGGTCAGCCCTTGCCGCCCTTGCTGATCTCCCAGAAACGGAAGACGGTCGAGGCGTCGAGGGTCCACTGGAGACCGGAGATCCGCTCGTTGGCGACGGCGTACTGCTTGCCCTGCCACAGCGGGAGGACGGGCACGTCCTGGGCCACGGCGTTCTGGAGCCTGGCGAAGTCGCTGACGGTCGCCGCGCGGCTGCCCTGGGCGGCGGTGGCCGGCAGGATGCCCGCGATGTCCTTCGACTGGTAGTTGTTGGCGAGGACGTTCTCCTCGCCGAAGAACGGCGCGGTGAAGTTGTCGGGGTCCGGGTAGTCGGGGACCCAGCCCTTGACGTAGACGCCGTACTTGCCGGCCGCGATGTCCTTCTCGTACTGCTCGAACGGCACGCTCTGGACGTCCGCCTCGAACAGCCCGCTGGCGTTCAGCTGGTTGGCGATCTCCTTGAACTCGGCCACGGTGCCCGGGCCGTAACGGACCGGGGTGGCCCACAGGGTGAGCTTCACCTTGCCGCTGACGTTCGCGGAGGCGAGGGCCGCCTTGGCCTTGTCGGGCTGCGGGCGGTCGCCGTAGACGTCGAAGAACGGCGTCTTGTGGGCGGTGATACCGCTGGGGACCACCGAGTACAGCGGCTCGGCCGTGCGCTTGTAGACATCACGGACGAGGGTGCTGCGGTCGATGAGGTAGGCGATGGCCTTGCGCACACCGACCTTGCCGACCACCGGGTCCTTGGTGTTGAAGACCAGGTGCTGGACCTCGGCGCTGTTGCCCTCGACGACCTTGACCGCGCCCTTCTCGCCGGAGGTGGCCTCGAGGTCGGCGATGTCCTTGATGGCGAGACCTCGGTAGGCGAGGTCGACCTCACCCTTCTGGACGGCGGACTTCAGGGCGTCCTGGTCGCCGTGGAAGAGCTTGAGGGTCATGCCGCTGTTCTGGACGACGGCGGAGCCCTTGTAGGTGCTGTTGACCTTGAAGACGGCCTTGGACTTGTCGTAGGAGTCCAGCTTGTAGACCCCGGAGCCCATGGCCTTGCCGTCGGTGCGGAGCTTGTCCGCCGGGTACTCCTTGTGGTCGACGATCGAGCCGGCGCCGGAGGCTATCTTCAGCGGGAAGGTGGCGTCCGGGCGCTTGAGCTGGAAGACGACGGTCGACTTGTCCGGTGTCTTGATCTCCTTGATGGAGGAGAGCATCGTGGACGCCGGACCGTCCTTGTCGTTGATCTTCAGCGTGCGGCGGAAGGAGTAGGCGACGTCCTCGGAGGTGAGGTCGTTGCCGTTGGTGAACTTCAGCCCGTCCTGGAGCTCGCACTGGTAGACAGTGCTGTTCTCGTCCTTGAACTTGCAGCTCTTGGCGGCGTCCGGCTGGGGCGTGGTGCTGCCCTTGGGGAAGCTCATCAGCGACTGGAAGACGTTGTTGAAGAGCAGCCAGGAACCGGGGTCGTAACCGGAGGCCGGGTCGGTGGCTTGCACCTCGTCCGACATCCCCATGACCACCGACTCCCCGGTGCCGGCCGCCGTGCCGTCGTCCGAACCGCACCCGCTGAGCAGGGCGGCGGCAAGCCCCGCGCCAAGCGGGGCGGCGAGCCACTGGTCACGTTTCCTCACGTGCGCATTCCTCACAGTTCTTGGTTCGCTGACGGGATGTCTTGAGCTGTAACGCGTTCTGTGGAGCTGGTGGAGCAGGTGGAGCTGGTGAAACGGGTGGTGCGATGGAGCTGTCGGTGTTCCGGGGAGGCTCCCCGGAACGGGGCGTCAGGCGCCGCGGCCGAGCTCCCACGGCTGGAGTTCGGCCGCCGCGTTGAGGGCCCACTCCGCGCCGGTGATCTTGTCCCGGGCCGCTACGTACTGCTTGCCCTGCCACAGCGGGAGCACCGGGACGTCGTCGGCGACGATGTCCTGGGCCTGCTGGAAGAACCGGGCGGCCGCGTCACGCTGCGAGGACAGCCGGGACTGCGGGATCAGCTCGTTGATGATCTTCGAGTTCTTGTAGGGCGACCCGAGGAAGTTGTCCTTGCCGACGAACGGGTCGACGAAGTTGTCCGGGTCCGGGAAGTCCGGGAACCAGTTGATGCCGTAGACGGCGTACTTGCCCTTGGCGGCCTCGGGGCGGAAGTCCGCCCACTTCACGCCCTGGAGCTTGACGTCGAACAGGCCGCTGGTGTTGAGCTGCTTCTGGAGCGACTTGAAGGACTTCTCGGTGGCCTCGCCGTAGTGGTCCGTGGCGTAGGTGAGGACGAGCGGCACCGCCGAGGTGATGTTGGCGCCGCGCAGGATGGCCTTGGCCTTCTCCACGCTGGGCTCGCCGTACTTGTTGGAGAAGGAGTTCTGGTGGCCGGCGACGCCGGTGGGCACGATCGAGTACAGCGGCTCGTTCGTCCGGCGGTAGTCGTCGCGGGTCAGCGCCTGACGGTCGACGAGCTGGGCCATGGCCTGGCGGACGGCCTTGTTCTTGACCGTCGGGTCCTCGGTGTTGAAGGCCAGGAAGCTGCTCTCGGCGCCGGGGGACTCGTGCAGCCGGACGCCCTGGTCGGCGGCGGTGCGCAGGCGGTCGATCTGCTCGGGCAGCAGGGCACGGTTCATCACGTCGATGTCACCGTCCTTGAGCGCCTTCTCCATCGACGCGGAGTCGTCGAAGAAGCGCATCTCGACCTTGTCGTTCTGCGGCTTCAGCGGGCCCTGGTAGTCGTCGTTCCGGGTGAAGGTGACCTTGGTGACGCGGTCGTCCTTGACCTCGGTCTTGATCGTGTACGGGCCGGAGCCGACCACGTTGAAGCCGTTGTCCAGCTTGTCCTTGGCGTAGGACTCGCTGTCGACGATGGCGGCGGCGGGGGTGGCGATCTTCTGCGGGAAGGTGGCGTCCGGCGTCTTGAGGTGGAAGACGACCTCGAGCTCGCCGGGGGTCTCGACCTTGTCGATGTTGCTCAGCAGGGAGATCGGGCCGTTCTCGAAGTTGATCGCCCGGGCGCGGTCGATGGAGAACTTGACGTCCTCGGCGGTGAGCGCGTGCCCGTTGGTGAACTTCAGGCCCTTGCGCAGCGTGCAGCGGAACTGCTCGCTGTTGCGGTCCCCGAACGAGCACTTCTCGGCCGCGTCGGCGACCGGCCCGGCGCCCGAGCGGGGCAGCCGCAGCAGGGTCTGGAAGCCGCTGTGGAGGACGTTCCACACGCCGACGTCGTACGCGGCGGCCGGGTCGAAGGGCGCCGGCGCGTCGGTGGTCTGCTCGAACCGGTCGGTGGTGCCGATGACGATGGCCTTGTTCCCGCCGGATCCCGCGCTTCCGCCACAGGCGACGAGCACGGGGGCCAGCAGGCCCGCCACGGTGGGCAGGACCAACGTCTTGCGGTTCATTGTCTGGGGTTCTCCCTGTGGTGCGTTCGGTTGCCCGGACCCTACCGATACCGGAAGGGCGGTCATACGGGCAGCCGTGAAGTTCTCGCGAAAAGATTAGTGCGGATGGCCGGTGCCGCCGGAACACGATGAAGTCGACGCGATATCACACCGCGATAACGAAAGACGGATGTCCGATATTCGGACGCCGGAACGATTCAGGCACGGGATGATCAATCCGGACACAAGGGTGCGCTTCAGCCCGCGCGAGAGCCTTCCCGGGGGCGCGCGGAACCCCCCGGAGGCTCCCGATCCGGTGACCAACGTCACTTCCGGAACGACTTCGGCGGCCGGGGTAATTCGGCCAGCGCATTCGTCACGGAAAACAATCGTTCAAGCGCCCAGAGTTTCTGGCGCCTGGGAACGGGCCTTGAACGCGCCGCGTTCAGACCGTGATCAATCCGCGCAGAAAAGAGAGATCCACTTCTTCCAGGGAGCCCACGACCGTACGGCCCGCGACGGCCGGGATCGGTGCCACCGAGGGCACCGCCACCACCCGGCACCCCGCCGCCTCGGCGGCGGTCACGCCCGTCATGGTGTCCTCCACGACCGCGCAGCGCGCCGGGTCGGCCCCCAGCCGCGCCGCGGCCAGCAGATACGGGTCCGGGTGCGGCTTGGTGCGCGCCAGCTCGTCGCCGGCGACGGTCAGCGTGAAGTGCTCCGGGCCCAGGCTGTGGAGCACCCGGTCGATGATCTCCCGGTGGGAGGCCGAGACCAGGGCCGTCGGCACCCCGTGGGCGGCCAGCTCGGCGAGCAGCCGCCGGGCGCCCGGCATCAGCGGCACGCCCTGCCCGATCATCTGGGAGAAGCGCGTGTTCAGCAGCGCGGTGAGCTCGGCGAGGGCGATCTTCGCGCCCGTGGCCTTGATCAGGAAGGAGGCGCTGCGCGTCATCGGGCCGCCGACGACCACCTCGCGCCACTCCTCCAGCAGCTGGTGGCCGAGCTCGGCGAAGACCGCCGTCTCCACCTCCCACCAGAAGCCCTCGGTGTCGACGAGCGTGCCGTCCATGTCGAGCAGGACCGCTTGCAGGGCCGATGCCGCCGAGCGCGTGTCGACCGCGGGAACACTGCTGGTCATCCGCACACCTCCTGAGGGACGAGAAGGCCGGCCCCCCACCCTCCTCGGGTGGCGAACCGGCCTTCACCGGGCAGACAAGTGTACGGCGGATCATTGCGGCGCGTCGCGTCAATAACCCGCGAATTCATCCGTCGGCCGGGCCCCACGGGCCCGGGAGCGGGCGGCACGCCCCGGTGAGGACCGGGGCCTCAGCCGTCGCCCTCCGCACCGTCGGCGCCCTCCTCGGGGGCCCCGGCGGCACCGCCCTCCTCGTCCTTGGCCGGCGGGCGCGGCGGCCGGGTGCGGCCGCTGGCCGTGTCACGGAGGTACGAGGCGTCCCGGCCGCCGTCGGTGAGCCCCGGCTCGGCCGCGACCCCGCCCGGCTGGCCGGGCCCCGGCTGGCCGTCGCGGCGCCGCAGATAGCGCTCGAACTCCCGGGCGATGGCCTCTCCGGAGGCCTCCGGGAGATCGGCGGTGTCCCGCGCCTCCTCCAGCGACTGGACGTACTCGGCGACCTCGCTGTCCTCGGCCGCCAGCTGGTCGACGCCCAGCTGCCAGGCGCGGGCGTCCTCCGGCAGCTCGCCCTGCGGCACCCGCAGGTCGATCAGGTCCTCCAGGCGGTTCAGGAGCGCCAGGGTGGCCTTGGGGTTGGGCGGCTGGGAGACGTAGTGCGGCACGGCCGCCCAGAGGCTGACCGCGGGGACGCCCGCGTGGGCGCAGGCCTCCTGGAGGACTCCGACGATCCCGGTCGGGCCCTCGTAGCGGGACTCCTCCAGATCGAGGGTGCGGGCCAGGTCGGGGTCGGAGGTGACCCCGCTGACCGGTACGGGCCGGGTGTGCGGGGTGTCGCCGAGCAGCGAGCCCAGGATCACCACCATCTCCACGCCCAGCTCGTGGGCGAAGCCCAGGATCTCGTTGCAGAAGGACCGCCAGCGCATGCTGGGCTCGATGCCGCGCACCAGCACGAGGTCGCGCGGGGCGCCGCCGGCGGCGCGCACCACGGACAGCCGGGTGGTCGGCCAGGTGATCTTGCGGATGCCCCCGTCCAGCCAGATCGTGGGCCGGTTGACCTGGAAGTCGTAGTAGTCCTCGGCGTCGAGCGCGGCGAAGACCTCGCCCTTCCACTCCCGGTCGAGGTGCGCCACCGCGCTGGAGGCGGCGTCGCCGGCGTCGTTCCAGCCCTCGAAGGCACAGATCATGACCGGGTCGATCAGCTCGGGAACCCCCTCAAGCTCGATCACCCAGCGCCTCCTTCCGACCGGGGTCCACGGGCTCCGCCCGTGCCACCACCGGTTGCCGTTCCGTGCAGTTGCGTTCGTCTTGCGTGTGCCCCAAGCCTACGACTTCGGCGGCCCCCCTTCGCAGCCCCCAAGGGGGAGGGACTTTCAGCCACGTGCTCCCCATCCAGCCCGGTAGGCGTGCCAGTCGGCGTCGGTGGCCGCGAAGTCCACGTACAGCGCCAGCCCGAAGTTCCGCCGGTGGCGGTCCTCGCGGCCGAGCCCCAGCCGGGCGCCGCGCACGGCGGCCGCGGCGGTCTCGGCCCGGCTCTGATGGCCCAGGTTGTCCGTGTGGTAGAAGGGCACGCCCATCAGCAGGTCCGTGCCGGCCGGGGTGGCCTGGAGGGCGAGCCTGGTCTGCTGGGCCACATAGCCGCCGTAGAGGTTCTCCCAGGGCAGCGCGGTGTCGTAGGACATGACGGCGATCTGGTCGACGCGGCGGGCGACGTCGCCGAAGTAGTTCTGCGTCCACCACTTGGGACTGCCGAACGCGCCCGACGCGGAGTGCATGGAGGGCAGCGGGTCGATCTGCTGGGCGGCGACGGACAGCGGTCCGCCCTCCGAACGCACCGCCGGGCGCAGGGAGTCCAGCAGGGTGAGGAAGTCGCGGTCGCCGGTGCGCACGGGTTCGACGTCCAGGTGGACGCCCTGGAATCCGGCCCGCATCACCTGCCGGGCGCTGGCGACGACGGCGTCGCGGGCGGCCGGCGAGCCCAGCCACAGGCCGCCGCCCTCGCCCCGGCGGACCAGTTTGTTCCCCAGCCACGCCTGGACCCGGACGCCGGGCAGTTCCCGGTGGACGGCGTTCAGCAGCCAGCCGGCGTTGCGGTAGGCCGAGGCGGGCAGGGTGCCGTCGTGCTCCAGCGGTCCGGCGTGCACGTACAGGTCGTGGATGCCGCTGCCGGCGATCTTCCGGCGGAGCCGGGCGAGGTCGGCGTCGCCCTTGCGGCCGTCGAGCCAGGCGTGGCCGAGCCAGAGGGCGTCCTTGCCCCGGGTGACGGCGTCGTCGGCGGGCGCCCCGGCGTACGAGGCGCGCAGCGCGCTGCCGGCCGCGACGACCGGTACGAGGACGAGGAGGGCCAGCGCCAGGGCCACGCGCACGGTGACGCGGCGCCACCGCGGCCCGCGCGCGGCGGTCTTCTTCGTGGACTTCTTCGCGGACTTCTTCGTGGCCGGCGTGGCCTGTTCCGGTGCTGTCCCGTTCATGGTGTTCGTCCCCCTCTTCCCTCCAGGGGACGTGTCAGGACCGGCATCGGTTGCCCGGTTCCGCGCATACGTGCGGAAACGCGGGAACGGGGAGCGGTGCCGGGCACCGCTCCCCGTTCCGGGGCGTGTTCGCGTCAGCGCTTGTCGCCCGGCGCCTCGTTGTTGAGCACAGCCTTGACCTTGGCGCGGACGTCCTCGGTGTCGAGGCCGCGGATGGTCAGGGTGGTGCGGCGGCGCAGCACGTCGTCGACCGTCTCGGCCCACTCGTGGTCGCGGGCGTAGACGACCTGGGCCCAGATCTCCGGGCCGTCCTCGTGGATCCGCTCGCCGAGCTCGGGGTTCTCGTTGACCAGGCGGGCGATGTCGAAGGACAGCGAGCCGTAGTGGGTGGCGAGGTGGCGGGCGGTCAGCGGGTCCATGCGGCTGCCCGGCTCGCGGTCCACGAGCAGGCGGTGGGCGACCGCGTTGGGGTTGGCGACACCCGGCAGCGGGGTGCGGCGGACCAGGCTGGAGACGGGCTCCATGTCCTCGGTCAGCGGGCTGCCCGGGACCTTGGCCAGCTTGGCCATCACCGTACGGCCGATGTGGCGGTAGGTGGTCCACTTGCCGCCGGCGACGGAGAGCATGCCGCCCTTGCCCTCGGAGACGACCGTCTCGCGCTTGGCCTGGGCGACGTCGCCCGGGCCGCCGGGCAGCACGCGCAGACCGGCGAAGGCGTACGTCATCAGGTCGCGGTCGAGGTCGGCGTCCTGGATGGAGAACGCGGCCTCGTCGAGGATCTGCTGGATGTCCTCCTCGGTGGCGCGCACGTCCGCCGGGTCGCCCTCGTACTGGGTGTCGGTGGTGCCCAGCAGCAGCTGGTCCTCCCACGGCAGGGCGAAGGTGATGCGGTACTTGTCGATCGGGGTGGCCATGGCGGCCTTCCACGGCGACTTGCGCTTCATCACGATGTGCGCGCCCTTGGAGAGGCGGATCGACGGCGCGGCGCCCTTGTCTTCCAGCTTCCGCAGGTGGTCCACCCACGGGCCGGTGGCGTTGAGGACGACGCGCGCGTCGATGCCGAACTCCGTGCCGTCGACACGGTCCTTGAGCTCCGCTCCGGTGACCTTGCCGTGCGTGAAGCGCAGGCCGGTGACCTCGGCGTGGTTGAGGACGACCGCGCCGGACTCGACGGCCGCGCGGACCGTCATGACGGCGACGCGGGAGTCGTTCATCTGGTGGTCGTAGTAGACCGCCACGGCCTTGAGGTTGTCCGTGCGCAGACCGGGGTTGTCGGCCTTGGCCTTGGCCGGGGTGATGACCTTGCCGACGCCGTCGCCGAAGGCGGACAGCGCCGAGTAGGCGAACACACCGGCGCCGAGCTTGGCCGCGCCCACCGGGCCGCCCTTGTAGACGGGCAGGTAGAAGGTGAGCGGGTTGACCAGGTGCGGGGCCACGTCCTTGGCCAGCACCCGGCGCTCGTGGTGGTTCTCCGCGACCAGCTTGACCGCGCCGGTCTGCAGGTAGCGCAGGCCGCCGTGGACGAGCTTGGAGGACGCGGAGGAGGTGGCGCCGGCGAAGTCGCCGGCGTCCACCATCGCGACCCGCAGTCCGGACTGCGCGGCGTGCCAGGCCACCGAGGTGCCCAGGATGCCGCCACCGATCACCAGGAGGTCGTACGTCGCCTTGGACAGTCTCTCCCGGGTCTCGGCTCGGCCCGGGTTGGCACCGGCAGCCGGGTGCGTTCCCAGGGTCGGAACGCTCTGCGGGGTTGTCATGATTACTCCTCGTCCTCGATCCAGCCCATGGTCCGCTCGACGGCCTTGAGCCAGCTCTTGTACTCGCGGTCACGCGTGTCCGCGTCCATGCGGGGGGTCCACTCGGCGGCCCGGCGCCAGTTGGCGCGCAGTGCGTCGGTGTCCGGCCAGAAGCCGACGGCCAGGCCGGCGGCGTAGGCCGCGCCGAGGCAGGTCGTCTCGGCGACCATCGGGCGCACCACGGGGGCGTCCAGGAAGTCCGAGAGGGTCTGCATCAGCAAGTTGTTGGAGGTCATGCCGCCGTCGACCTTGAGCGCGGTGAGCTCGACGCCGGAGTCCTTGGTCATGGCGTCGGTGATCTCGCGGGTCTGCCAGGCGGTGGCCTCGAGTACGGCGCGGGCGATGTGCGCCTTGGTGACGTAGCGGGTGAGGCCCGCGATGACACCGCGCGCGTCGGAGCGCCAGTAGGGGGCGAACAGGCCGGAGAAGGCCGGCACGAAGTAGGCGCCGCCGTTGTCCTCGACGGAGCTGGCGAGCGTCTCGATCTCGGCCGCGCTCTTGATGAGGCCCATCTGGTCGCGCATCCACTGCACGAGGGAGCCGGTGACGGCGATGGAGCCCTCGAGGGCGTAGACCGGCTTCTGGTCGCCGATGCGGTAGCCGACCGTGGTCAGCAGGCCGTTGTAGGACTGGACGGGCTCGTCACCGGTGTTCATCAGCATGAAGGTGCCGGTGCCGTAGGTGGACTTGGCCTCGCCCTGGTCGAAGCAGGTCTGGCCGAAGAGGGCCGCCTGCTGGTCGCCGAGCGCGGAGGCGACGGGGACGCCGGCGAGGGCGCCGCCCTTGGCGGTGCCGTAGACCTCGGCGGAGGAGCGGATCTCCGGCAGCACGGCGGCCGGGATCTCCATGGAGGAGAGGATGCGCTCGTCCCACTCCAGGGAGCGGAGGTTCATCAGCATGGTGCGGGAGGCGTTGGTGACGTCCGTGACGTGGACACCGCCCTCGGCACCGCCGGTGAGGTTCCAGATGACCCAGGAGTCCATGGTGCCGAAGAGGATGTCGCCGGCCTCGGCGCGCTCACGCAGGCCCTCGACGTTGTCCAGCAGCCAGCGGACCTTGGGGCCGGAGAAGTAGGAGGCCAGCGGGAGGCCCGTCTCACGGCGGAAGCGGTCCTGGCCGACGTTGCGGCCGAGCTCCTTGCAGAGGGCGTCGGTGCGGGTGTCCTGCCAGACGATGGCGTTGTAGACCGGCTGGCCGGTGTTCTTGTCCCACAGCAGCGTGGTCTCACGCTGGTTGGTGATGCCGATGGCCTTGACGTCGGCGGCGGTGATGCCCGCCTTCTCGACGGCGCCGGCGACGACCTCCTGGACGTTCGCCCAGATCTCCATGGCGTCGTGCTCGACCCAGCCCGGCTTGGGGAAGATCTGCTCGTGCTCCTTCTGGTCGACGGAGACGATGCGTCCGTCGCGGTCGAAGACGATGCAGCGGGACGAGGTGGTGCCCTGGTCGATCGCGGCGATGAACGGGCCCTGGGCGTGGGTGCCGGTGGTCTCGGTCATTGGGGGTGTGCTCCTGAAGTCGGAAGGGTCTCGGCGGATGCTGCTCAGAACGCGATCTTGTGGATGCCCGCGGCGAGGGCGGCGCCGATGATCGGGCCGACCACCGGGACCCAGGCGTAGCCCCAGTCCGAGCCGCCCTTGTTGGGCAGCGGGAGCAGCGCGTGCACGATGCGCGGGCCGAGGTCACGGGCGGGGTTGATGGCGTAGCCGGTCGGGCCACCGAGCGAGAGGCCGATGCCGACGACGAGCAGGGCGACCATCAGGGTGCCCGTGCCGCTGACGGCCAGGCCCTTGGTCAGGCCCATGGTGAGGATGAACAGCACCAGCACCGTGGTGGCGATGATCTCGGTGACCAGGTTCTGCACCGCGTTGCGGACCTCGGGACCGGTGGAGAAGATGCCCAGCACCGGGCCGGCCTGCGGCTCGGCGGTCTGGTCGACCATGCCCTCGCTGGGGTTCGGGGTCGAGACGATCTCCGGGTCGGTCAGGTGGGCCTGGAACTGACCGTAGTAGGCCAGCCAGACCAGCGTCGCGCCGGTCATCGCGCCGAGCAGCTGCGAGCCGATGTAGAGCGGTACGTCGCTCCACTCGACGGCGCCGTCGAAGGCGAGGCCGAGCGTGACGGCCGGGTTGAGGTGCGCGCCGGACTTAGCACCGATGTACGCACCGGCCAGGACGGCGAAGCCCCAGCCGAACGTGATGGCAAGCCAGCCCGCGTTCCGGGCCTTGGAACGCTTCAGGGTGACGGCGGCGCAGACGCCGCCGCCGAGCAGAATCAGAACTGCGGTACCGATGAACTCACCGGTGAAGATGTCGGAGCTGGACACCCGCGACTCCTTTGTCCTTCGTCCAGGGGAAGACGAACCGCGGGTTTCCGGCGGTCCGAGCCCTCCGTGAGGGCGGCGATCGGTCCCGTGGCACTGCACACCATAGCGAATATTGTCGGTAGGTGTTCGACAATGCCGACCGATGCACGGCAGTTTTCTGGACGGTTAAGGGCACGTCAAGGGTTCTGTGACCGGAAACTCTCGGCCAACTGGCCGTAAATTTACGTTCGGATACCGACGGGTAACGACCCGGTCTCGACGGCCCCCGAAAGGCCCTTCCGAAGCGCTTTCGCGAACCGGACGGACCGTTTTTACGGGGCCCGTGAACGCGGGTGCGACCCCTTTTGGGGAAGCGGTCCTCAGAAGCGGCCGGCGCCCAGGTCGCGGGAGACCGCGCGGGCGCAGTCGCGCACGGCCGCGACCAGCCGGGCCTGGATCTCGCCCGCCTCGCAGACGCGCTCGACGGCGCCCGTGATGCCCACCGCGCCCACCGGCATCCGGCGCCGGTCGTGGATGGGGGCCGCGAGCGAGGCCACGCCCGCCCAGGTCTCCTCGACGTCCGACGCCCAGCCGCGGGCGCGGGTCAGGTCCAGCACGCCCTCCAGATCGGGCATGGCCGTCACCGTCGAAGGAGTGAACGCCTCGCGCTCGGCGTCGGCGACCTCGGCGTGCGCCACCGGGTCGTAGGCGCACAGCACCTTGCCCAGGGCCGTGCTGTGCAGCGGCTGCATCGCGCCGACCTCCAGCACCTGGCGGCTGTCGTCGGGCCGGAAGACATGGTGGATGATCAGGACGCCCTGCTGGTGCAGCACCCCGAGGTAGACGCTCTCGCCGCTGGAGCGGGCCAGGTCGTCCGCCCAGACCAGGGCGCGCGCCCGCAGTTCGTGGACGTCCAGGTAGCTGTTGCCCAGCCGCAGCAGCTCGGCGCCGAGCTGGTAGCGCCCCGAGGCGGGGTCCTGTTCGACGAACCCCTCCTGCTGGAGCGTGCGCAGGATGCCGTGGGCGGTGCCCTTCGCCAGGCCCAGCGCGGAGGCCACGTCGGACAGGCCCAGCCGTCGCTCACCGCCCGCGAGCAGCCGCAGCATCGCCGCCGCCCGCTCCAGTGACTGGATGGTCCGTGCCATCGAGCACCCTCCTTACGCGCCTGCCGCCCGGCTGTATCCGTTTGTATCCGTTCGGCAATGCTGAACACTATCGGCCGATGCCGACCAGGGGATACCCGACAGCAGGCCAGACCATGATCACCGACAGGACGCGTACGGCCGAATCCGGCCGGGGGCACGGTATCCACCGGCGGTCCACCCGGTGGTCCAGACCGTGGACACCCCTCGGCCTCCCGGCACCCCGGCGGCTAGGCTGACGGCGTGCGCCCTCTTCAGCGAGGGCGCAAAGCCGACAGCCGTCGCACACCCGGGAGCACATCCATGGCCTCGCTTACGCCATCGACCGTCCGTTCCGCCCGAATCGCGCAACTGCGCGAGGCCCTCGCCACCCGCGTGGTGGTGGCCGACGGGGCGATGGGCACGATGCTCCAGGCGCAGGACCCCAGCCTCGACGACTTCCAGCAGCTCGAAGGCTGCAACGAGATCCTCAACGTCACCCGTCCGGACATCGTGCGCTCGGTGCACGAGGCGTACTTCGCCGTCGGCGTGGACTGTGTGGAGACCAACACCTTCGGCGCCAACTTCGCCGCCCTCGGCGAGTACGACATCTCCGACCGCGTCCATGAGCTCTCCGAGGCCGGCGCCCGGATCGCCCGCGAGGTCGCGGACGGCTTCACCGCCGCCGACGGCCGCACCCGCTGGGTGCTGGGCTCCGTCGGCCCCGGCACCAAGCTGCCGACCCTCGGCCACGCCCCGTACCCCACCCTCCGCGACGCCTACCAGCGGAACGTCGAGGGCCTGATCACGGGCGGCGCCGACGCGGTCCTGGTGGAGACCACCCAGGACCTGCTCCAGACCAAGGCCTCCGTCATCGGCGCCCGGCGCGCCATGGAGGCGCTCGGAGCGGACGTGCCGCTGCTGGTCCAGGTGACCGTCGAGACCACCGGCACCATGCTCCTCGGCTCCGAGATCGGCGCGGCCCTCACCGCGCTGGAGCCGCTGGGCATCGACATGATCGGACTGAACTGCGCCACCGGCCCCGCCGAGATGAGCGAGCACCTGCGCTACCTCTCGCGCCACGCCCGCACCCGTGTCTCCGCCATGCCCAACGCCGGCCTGCCCGTCCTCGGCAAGGACGGCGCCCACTACCCGCTGACCCCGGCCGAGCTCGCCGACGCGCACGAGACCTTCATCCGCGAGTACGGGCTCTCCCTGGTCGGCGGCTGCTGCGGCACCACGCCCGAGCACCTGCGCCAGGTCGTCGAACGGGTCCGGGGCCTCAACCCCCCGGAGCGCGCCCCCCGCCCCGAGCCGGGCGCCTCCTCCCTCTACCAGACCGTCCCCTTCCGCCAGGACACCTCCTACCTGGCGATCGGCGAGCGGACGAACGCCAACGGCTCGAAGAAGTTCCGCGAGGCCATGCTGGAGGGCCGCTGGGACGACTGCGTGGAGATGGCCCGCGACCAGATCCGCGAGGGCGCCCACATGCTCGACGTCTGCGTCGACTACGTCGGCCGGGACGGCGTCGCCGACATGGCCGAGATCGCGGGCCGCTTCGCCACCGCCTCCACACTGCCGCTGGTGCTGGACTCCACCGAGCCCGCCGTGATCCGGGCGGGCCTGGAGAAGCTGGGCGGCCGGGCCGTCATCAACTCCGTCAACTACGAGGACGGCGACGGGCCCGACTCCCGCTTCGCGAGGATCGCCGGGCTGGCGAAGGAGCACGGCGCGGCCCTGATCGCCCTGACCATCGACGAGGACGGCCAGGCCCGTACGCCCGAGCACAAGGTCGCCGTCGCCGAACGCCTGATCGCCGACCTCACCGGCAACTGGGGGGTGCGCGAGTCCGACATCATCGTCGACTGCCTCACCTTCACCATCGCCACCGGCCAGGAGGAGTCCCGGCGCGACGGCATCGCCACCATCGAGGCCATCCGCGAGCTCAAGCGCCGCCACCCGGACGTCCAGACGACCCTGGGCCTGTCGAACATCTCCTTCGGCCTCAACCCGGCCGCGCGCATGGTGCTGAACTCCGTCTTCCTCAACGAGTGCGTCGAGGCGGGCCTGGACTCGGCCATCGTCCACGCGAGCAAGATCCTGCCGATCGCCCGGCTGGAGGAGGAGCAGCGCGAGGTCGCCCTCGACCTCATTTACGACCGCCGCCGCGAGGGCTACGACCCGCTGCAGCGGTTCCTGGAGCTCTTCGAGGGCGTCGACACCAAGTCCATGAAGGCCGGCAAGGCCGAGGAGCTGGCCGCGCTCCCCCTGGACGAGCGGCTCCAGCGCCGCATCATCGACGGCGAGCGCAACGGCCTGGAGGCCGACCTCGACGAGGCCCTGGCGAGCGGCCGCGCCGCCCTCGGCATCGTCAACGACACCCTCCTGGAGGGCATGAAGGTCGTCGGCGAGCTCTTCGGCTCCGGGCAGATGCAGCTGCCGTTCGTGCTCCAGTCGGCCGAGGTGATGAAGACCGCCGTCGCCTACCTCGAACCGCACATGGAGAAGTCCGACGCCGAGGGCAAGGGAACGATCGTCCTGGCCACGGTGCGCGGCGACGTCCACGACATCGGCAAGAACCTCGTCGACATCATCCTGTCCAACAACGGCTACAACGTCGTCAACCTGGGCATCAAGCAGCCGGTCTCGGCCATCGTCGAGGCCGCCGAGGAGCACCGCGCCGACGTCATCGGCATGTCCGGCCTGCTGGTGAAGTCCACCGTGATCATGAAGGAGAACCTGGAGGAGCTGAACCAGCGCAAGCTGGCGGCCACCTACCCGGTGATCCTCGGCGGCGCGGCCCTGACGCGCGCCTATGTCGAGCAGGACCTCCACGAGATCTACGAGGGCGAGGTCCGCTACGCCCGGGACGCCTTCGAGGGCCTGCGCCTGATGGACGCGCTCATCGCCGTCAAGCGCGGGGTGCCGGGCGCGACGCTGCCGGAGCTCAAGCAGCGGCGCGTACCCAAGCGGGACGCTGCCGTCCTGGAGGTGGACGAGCCCGAGGGCGCCGTCCGCTCGGACGTGGCGGTGGACAACCGCGTCCCCGAGCCGCCGTTCTGGGGCACGCGCGTCGTCAAGGGCATCCCGCTGAAGGACTACGCGTCCTGGCTGGACGAGGGCGCGCTCTTCAAGGGCCAGTGGGGCCTGAAGCAGGCCCGCACGGGCGGCCCGACCTACGAGGAGCTGGTGGAGACCGAGGGCCGCCCCCGGCTGCGCGGCTGGCTGGACAAGCTCCACACGGAGAACCTGCTGGAGGCGGCCGTCGTCTACGGCTACTTCCCGTGCGTGAGCAAGGGCGACGACCTCATCCTCCTCCACGAGGACGGCACCGAGCGCACCCGCTTCACCTTCCCGCGCCAGCGCCGCGGCCGGCGCCTGTGCCTGGCGGACTACTTCCGCCCGGAGGACAGCGGCGAGCGGGACGTGGTCGGCCTCCAGGTCGTCACGGTCGGCTCGCGGATCGGCGAGGCGACGGCGGAGCTCTTCGCCTCCGACTCCTACCGCGACTACCTGGAGCTGCACGGCCTGTCGGTGCAGCTGGCGGAGGCCCTGGCCGAGTACTGGCACGCGCGGGTCCGCGCGGAGCTGGGCTTCGGGGCCGAGGACCCGGACGACGTGGAAGGGATGTTCGCCCTGAAGTACCGGGGCGCCCGCTTCTCCCTGGGCTACGGGGCGTGCCCCAACCTGGAGGACCGCGCGAAGATCGCGGACCTGCTGGAGCCGGAGCGGATCGGGGTGCACCTGTCGGAGGAGTTCCAGCTGCACCCGGAGCAGTCGACGGACGCGATCGTGATCCACCACCCGGAGGCGAAGTACTTCAACGCGCGGTAGCGCGATGTCCCGGGGCTCCGCCTCCCGGACCCCGGCCCTCAGTTGCCGGACGGGCTGCTGTGCTTTGTCCTCAAACGCCGGACGGGCTGAAATCAGCCCGTCCGGCGCTTGAGGACCGGGGTCCGGGAGGCGCCGCGGCGTCACGCGTGGCGCGACTGCTTCAGCTTGGAGACGTCGAGGGTCTCGTTCGCGGGCGGCGGAGTCACCGTCACCGGCTTCTCCCAGTCGGAGAAGGCGGTCGTGCCACCGCCCGGCTTGAGGCTCACGATCCGCACGGGGTACGGCTTGCCCTCGGCGGCCACGTTGATGACGGATTTGCCGGTGATGGTGACCGGTACGACCTGCTGACCGTCGAGTGCGGTGGGCGCGCCCTTGCTGAACTTGTCGGCGGACTCGTCGTCATCGCCCTTGGCCAGCTTCTCCTGCATGGCGCCGAGCTGGCACACCGGACCCGATTCCTTGAACGGGCCGCCGTCGCCCTCCTTGCTGTTGCCGTGGAACCAGTGGCCGCTCAGCAGCTTGGACGCCGTCTCCGGATCCGAGCTGCCGGAGTTCTTCCGCCAGAAATTCTCGTCCGGCTTGATCCAGTACTCGTCGCCCTGCTTGAGCATCTCGAAGCCGGCGTCGTCCTGCGTGATCTTGCCGACGCAGTTGCCCTGCTTGTCCATGGCGTACTCGGCGTGCATGGCCGACCCGGCGGCGGACTTGTCCCGGTCCAGCTTGATGCGCACGGCCGAGGCCGACTGCAGTTCCTTCTTGGCCTTGTCCGATATCTCCTTGGCGGACAGGCCGTCCACCTCACCCTTGGGCTTCGGCGGCGACTGCTGCGGAGCCGGACCGGCGCTGCTGCTCGCGCTGTCGTGCTTGTCGCCGCCGCTCTTCTTGCCCCCGTCGCCGCCGCAGCCCGAGACACCGACCATCAGTGCCGCCACACACGTGGCTACTGCCGCGACGCTGTACTTTCTGCCCATATAAGGGAGTTCCCGTCTTGCTGACGACTGTGGTTCCTGAGTAGCGCACACCATACGACGCTCCCCTGACATGCACAGAACCCCCGAACGAGGGAGGCCGTCTCGCACCTGAGGAGGACGCCGGGAGCGGCCGTGCCGCCTAGCGTGATGATCATGTCGATGACCACTACACGCAGGTCGCTCCTGGCGGCCGCGCTCCTGACCGCCTTCGCCGCCCCGCAGATGTCCTCCGCCGCCGTCGCGGCGCCCCGTCCCGCCACCGCCTCCCCCGCCGAGGTGCCCGCGCCGGCGACGCGGGCGCCGATCGGCACGAAGACGCTCCACCTGGTCGACACCTCGCGCCCCGACCCGTGGAAGCCGGCCGCGGGCAACCGCGAGCTCATGGTGTCGCTGTGGTACCCGGCGCTCCCCTCCGCCGGGCCGAAGGCCCCCTACGCTTCGAAGGAGTTGGCGAAGAAGTTCCTCGGCAGCGAGGCCGCCGCCACGGTACGCACCCACGCGACCCTCAACGCGCCGGCCGCCCCGAAGGCGCGGCCGCTCGTCGTGCTGTCCCCCGGCTTCGGCATGAGCCGCCTCACGCTGACGGCGCTGGGCGAGGACCTGGCCTCGCGCGGGTACGCCGTGGCCGCCGTCGACCACACCTACGAGGCTCCGGTGGAGTTCCCCGGCGGCCGCATGGAGGACTGCCTGATCTGCGGCAAGGCAGGGCTCCCCGTGATACCCAACCGCGCCGAGGACATCTCCTTCGTCCTCGACCGTCTCACGGCCCCCGGCAGCCCGCTGCGCGTCGACCGCGACCGCATCGGCGTGGCCGGACACTCGATCGGCGGGGCAAGCGCGGTGGAGGCCGCGCGCACCGACCGGCGGGTGAAGGCCGCCGTGAACATGGACGGCAACTTCTTCAGCGAGCCCACCACCGACCTGAACCGCCCTGTTCTGCTGCTGGGCGCCCAGCGGGCGGCCGGCGAAGCGGAGAACCGGGACGACTGGGAGCGGACCTGGCGTCACCTGACGGGCTGGAAGCGCTGGCTCGACGTCGCCCAGGGCGGCCACCTCACCTTCACCGACGCCCCCTGGCTGGTGGAGCGCTTCGGCATGCCGCCGAACCTCCCGCCGGGGTCCGAGTCCGGTGCCTTCGGCACCCTGAAGGCCGACCGGGCGACGGCGCTCACGCGGACGTACGTGAGCGCCTTCTTCGACCGGCACCTGCGCGGTGTGCCGAACCCGCTGCTGGAGCGGCCGTCGGCGGCGTACCCCGAGGTGGCGTTCCTGAAGTAGGGGATCAGTCCCCCGGCCCGAACCACCGCTCCAGCGCCGCCCGGAGCGACGCGTCGTCCCCCGCCGGTCCGGCCCAGCAGACGTACCCGTCGGGCCGGACCAGCACCGTCCCGGCGACGCCCTCGGGCGCCGGCCCCGCGTCGACGCGCCCGGCCCACGGCCGCGCCACCCCGTCGCTGCCAGGGCCGAGCAGGGCGCCTCGCCCCGCCGCCAGGCGGACGGGCAGCCGCGCGCCCAGGAGCGGGTGGCCGGGGGCGTCCGGCATGTCGTAGCGGATGTCGATGCCGGAGATCATGCCGGCGATCCGCCGGTTCGCCTCGGGCATGGCGAGGACGTCGCCGAGGATGCCGCGCAGGGCGCGCACGTCGTCGTCCGGCCACATCAGGATGCCCTGGGCCCGGGTGTTCGCCAGGACGTCCGCGCCCACGGGGTGCCGTTCGGAGTGGTAGGTGTCCAGGAGGCGTTCGGGCAGCCGGCCCCGGACGACCGAGGCGAGCTTCCAGCCGAGGTTGAAGGCGTCCTGCACACCCAGGTTCATGCCCTGGCCGCCCGCCGGGAGGTGGATGTGCGCGGCGTCGCCGGCCAGCATCACCCTCCCGGTGACATAGCGCTCGGCCTGCCGGGCGGCGTCGGTGAACCGCGACGCCCAGCGCACCTCGAGGAGCCGGGGCCGGAAGCGCTTCGCGGCCGCCAGCGCCGCCCGGACCTCCTCGTCGGGGACCGGGTCGTCGCGGTCGTGCTTCTGCTGCTCCGGGCCCGCGAAGAGGAAGCGGTAGACGCCGTCGCCGAGCGGGATCAGGAACACGTCGTCGCCGTCGGGCTCGTCGGGGTTCGGCAGCCGCCATTCGGTGGGCAGCGCGCTGTCCTCGGCGAGCACCACGTCGGCGACGACGAGGGAGTAGCGGCCGTCCCGGCCGGGGAAGCCCACGCCGAGCTCCTTGCGGACCCGGCTGCGGCCGCCGTCCGCGCCGACGAGGTACGCGGCGCGCAGCCGCCGCTCGGTCCCGTCCGGCGTGGTGACGGTCGCGGTGACGCCGTCGGCGTCCTGGGTGATCCCGGCGAGCTCGTGGCCGCGCAGCACGGGGATGCCGTACGTGGCAAGGTGCGCCTCCAGGAACTCCTCGACGCGGGCCTGCGGGATGCCCACCTGGTACGGGAAGGCGGTGTCCAGCGCCGTGTAGTCCAGGGGCATCCCGGCGAAGTGGCCGCCGGGCAGGGTGGTGACGGCCCGGCCGGCGACGGTGTCCAGCCAGCCGCGCATGTCGAGCATCTCGGCGGTGCGGGGCTGGAGGTTGAGCGCCTTGGACTGCCCGGTGCGCTCGGGCAGCCGTTCAAGGACGACGGCGCGGACGCCGGCGAGGCCCAGTTCGTTGGCGACGGTCAGCCCGGTGGGCCCGCCGCCGACGACGATGACGTCGGTATCCATGGTGTCCATGATTCCCCCTAGACCTTCAGCCCGTGCCGGGTGATGTACCGGTTGTGGAAGGCGAGCAGCCCGGCCAGGACGACCAGCCACTGGACGGTGCTCAGCGTCGGCACCAGGTCGACCGGAGCGGTGAGCGCCAGCAGGACGCGGACCCCCGCGTCCAGGGTGAGCACGGTCCCCCAGATGGCGGTGATCACCCGGATGGCGTGGCGGAAGGCGGGCTCCGTCCCCCAGCGGGCCTCCCACTCGCGCCAGCCGGCCTCGCCGACCTTCGCCACCACGATCGCCTGGGCCATCGTCATCATGAACGGCCGCCGGGTCAGGAGCGTCCCGAGCACCCAGAACCCGGCGAGGGCGGCGATCCAGCTGTCCCGGACGAGCAGCGTGCGCGGATCGCCGGTCACCATCGACATCAGCGCGCCGATGAACATCAGCGTCAGTGTGAAGACCGCCATGACCTCCACCCGGCGGCGTTTGACCATCCCGTACACGAGCCACGGCACGGCCAGGAGGCTGCCAATCGCCAGCGCCGCCCACTGACCGACGCCGGCGGCGCGCAGCCCGTAGTAGCCGCCGAGCGGCAGGGCGAGCTCGAAGACGAGCTGGAGGACGATGAGCTTGCGGAGGGCGGCGGTCTTCTGCGCCTGTGTCCGCGGTGGCGCCGCCTCCCCCTCGACGGACTCGACGGACCGACTCGTCTGCTGATCTGTTCCCATGCCATTCCCCCCGTTTGTCGTTATTTCCTTGTGGCGCGGTCGAAGAGGTCGGCGAGCTCACGGCCGCAGGCGACGGCGTCGAAGTCCGGGTCCTTGGCGGCGCGGCTCACCACACCGTCGACGGCCCCCCGGATCGCGAGCGCCATCACGCGCGGGTCGAACTCCCCGAACTCGCCGGCCTTCTGTGCCTCACGGATCAAGTGCGTGTGCATGTCGACGAGCGAGTCCATCGCGGCGCAGAACTCGCGCATCGAGGAGTCCTCGCCCCGGATGTTCGCCAGCACCTCGACCACGGCGGGCAGATGCTTCGGGAACTCGCCGATGAGCTCGATGTTCGACTCGATGTACGCGCGGAGCCGCCCGGCGGCCGTGGTCTGCGCCTCGATCCTCGGGACCATGTACCCGTCCGCCACCCGGAACACCTCGGCGACGACCTCCCGCATCAGGTCGTCCTTGCCGGCGAAGTGGTACGAGATCATCCCCGTGCTGCTCAGCCCCGCCTGCTTGGCGATCCGGGTGAACGTCGCCTTGGCGTACCCCACTTCGGCGATGACCTCGATGGCGGCCCCCACGATCTGGGCCCGCCGGGCCGCCTCGGTGAACGTCCGGGACGCGCCCCCGTCCTCCTGCTTCCCCGCGCTGCTTCTTGCTCGCATGAGCAAAACATAGCGCGCTCTTGCTCGGCCAAGCAAGAGTTGGCTCGCGCGTCTTGGTCAGCTGGCCGTCCCGACCAGCCCTCCGTTGACGAAGAGGGTCTGCGCCGTCACCCATTTGGCCTCGGGCGAGACCAGGAACCGGACGACGGGCACGACGTCGTCGGGGTCGCCGATGTCGCCGTTGATGCTCATGCTCTTGAGCCAGGCGATGTTCTCGTCGGTCTCCGCCGGATAGAAGAAACTGGTCTTCAGCGGCCCGGGCGCCACGCAGTTGACGGTGATCCCGCGCCCGCCGATCTCCTTCGCGAGCGACTTGGTGTAGTGCTCCACGGGGCTCTTGCTACCGGCGTAGCCGCCGTAGGTGGGGGCGGTGACGCCCACGATCGTCGTGATGAGGTTGAGGACCCGCCCGTGGTCGGCCATCTTCGTGGCCGCCTCCTTCATCAGGAAGAACGGGATCTTCGCGTTGATCGCGAACATCCGCTCCCACTCGCCCTCGGTGAACTCCGCGATGGGCTTGCGGACGATCATCCCGGCGGTGTTGACGAGGATGTCCCACTGCCCGAACGTGTCGATCGTCGCGTCGACGAGCCCCGTCACCTCCTCGACCCGGGTCAGATCCCCCTGCCGGGTGGCGGCCCCCACCCCGAGCCCGGTGAGCTTCCGGGCCACGTCCTCGGCCTGGTCCCGTTTGGAGTCGCTGTTGTAGTGCACCATCACATTGGCGCCGTCCTCGGCGAGCGCGGCGGCGAACCGCGCCCCGAGATTCGCGGACCCGCCGGTCACGATGGCGGTCTTGCCGTCCAGGACACGGGGCACGGGGTTCTCCTTGCACAGGCGCTGTCGCGGGCCCCCTGATGCCCATCCTCCCAGCACCGGCTCGTCCGCAAGGCGTGACGCCGTACCCGGCGCGTCGCGCCGCCCCGCGCGCCTCGCCTCCGCTACGACCGTGTGACAGCGGAAATCACCACTCCCCCACGCCCACCCCTTGAGGAAACCGATGGCGCTGCCCAAGTACGACCAGATCGCCGCCGACATCCGGGACCGCATCGTCCGGGGCGAACTCACGCCGGGCGACGCACTGCCGTCCGAGGCGGAGCTGACGACGCGGTGGTCCACGGCGCGGGTCACCGTGGCGCGGGCTCTGGACGTGCTGTGGGAGGAGGGGCTGATCGACCCGGGTGAGGG
>NZ_JAILXP010000250.1 GCF_020740895.1 Streptomyces sp. UNOB3_S3
GCCGTCCCCCGCGCCAAGGTCGCCGACCGGGGCGCCCTGACCTGGGCCGTCGACGCGCTGCCCGCCACCTACAACGCCTTCCAGGCCGACGCGGACGCGGCGACCCAGCGGGTCGCCGGCGCGGTGCTGCCCACCCTCTTCACCCTCGACGAGCGCGGCCGCCCCCAGCGGGACCCGGACTATCTGGTCTCTGCCGCCGTCACCCAGCGCCGCCCCCGGCAGGTCGTCGTCTACAAGCTCAACCCCAAGGCCGTCTGGGGCGACGGCAGCGCGATCACCGCCGCCGACTTCGAGGCCCAGTGGAAGGCCCTGCGCGGCAAGGACAGCGCCTTCTGGGCTGCCCACAACGCCGGCTACGACCGGATCGACCGCGTCGAGCGCGGCGCGAACGACCGCGAGGTCAAGGTCACCTTCGCCAAGAGCCTCGCCGACTGGCCCGCGCTCTTCACACCCCTCTACCCGAAGTCGGTCATGGGCGGCTCCGGCACCTTCAACGACTCCCTCCGCAAGGAGGCGCCCCAGGCCGCGGGCCCCTTCCGGGTCGCGGCCCGGGACGACAGGCAGGGCATGCTCACCCTCGCCCGCAACCCCCGCTGGTGGGGCGAGCCAGCCCGGCTGGAGAAGCTGGTCTTCCGGGCCGTCCCGCGCGAGCAGCGCGTGGAGGCGCTGGCGAGCGGCAGGGCCGACCTCGCCGAGATCACCCCGGCCGCCGCCGAGCGCATCATGAAGGTCACCGCCCAGCCGAAGGACAAGGACAAGTCCGACAAGGACGGCCGCTCGCCGGGGCTCACCGGGAGCCGCTCCCCCGTGACCCCGCCGGCCGGTCACCCCTCCGTCGTCGGCAGCCCCTCCGCGCCCGGCGGCCGGGCCCGCCCCGACGGCACCCGGCTGGACGGGGCGAACAAGCCCGCCGCCGCCGATGTGACCGCCCTGCGCGGCCTGGTCGTCCGCAAGTCCCTGGAGCCCGCCTACACCCAGCTCGCCCTCAACGCCGCCTCCGGCCCGCTCGCGGACGAGCGCGTCCGCCGCGCCATCGCCCGGGCCGTGGACCGCAAGGCCCTCGCCGAGTACGTCCTCAACCCCCTGGGCCTGCCCGCCCGGCCGCTCGGCAGCCACCTCCTGGTGGCCGGGCAGCCCGGCTACGAGGACAACAGCGACGCCGTCGGCTCCGTCGACCCCCACGCCGCCATGGCCCTCCTCACCGACGCGGGCTGGAAGGAGGGGCCGGGCGCCGCGCCCGGGAAGAAGGCCGCCGCCACCGGCGGCGTGTCCGGCCCGGGCAACGGGAAGGGCGACGACGGGGACGAGGACGACGAGGGCGGCGAGGACCAGAGCAACGCGGGCGCCGTCGCCGACGGCAAGGCCGGCCACGGCACCGCGTACGACAACGGGGGCAAGGCCGGGGCCGCCCCCGCCCGCTTCAAGGACGGCAAGAAGCTCGTCCTCCGCTTCATCCTCCCCAAGGGCAGCGGCGCCGAGCCGCTGCGGGCCGTGGGCGAGCGGATCGCCCGCCAGCTCGACGCCATCGGGGTCCGCACGGAGCTCGTCGCCGTCGAGGACGGCGGCTTCTTCAAGGACCACATCGCCTCCGGCGACTTCGACCTGGCCCTCTACAGCTGGCCCACCGGACCCTTCCCGGCCATCGAGGCCCGCCCCGTCTTCGCCAAGCCCCAGCCCGCGGCCGACGGCTCCCTGGTCGTCGAGCAGAACTACACCCGTGTCGGCACCGACCAGATCGACCGCCTCTTCGATCAGGCGTCCACGGAACTCGACGCCGACGCGGCGCGCGATCTGGTGGGCCGGGCGGACGCGCGGATCTGGGCGGTGGCGGCGTCGCTGCCGCTGTACCAGCGGCCGGAGCTGGTGGGGGTCCGGCGGACCGTCGTCAACGCCGGGGCCTTCGGACTGGCCAGCCCCCGCTACCAGGACATCGGCTTCGAGCGGTGAGAGGGGCTCCGGCCCCGGTCTGAAGCATATAAAACCGCAGGTCAGCAGGGCTGATCACGGTCCCGGAAAGCCAATCGCGGCGGCGCCCCGTACCATGGAGTGAGGCCGTGGCGTGATCTGCCCGGCAAGGCACGCGTACCGGACCGTACGCGCCGCCATCCACGATTCCGGGAGAAGCGCCGCAAGTATGCCCACGCGCCACGACATTCGTAACGTCGCCATCGTCGCCCACGTCGACCACGGCAAGACGACCATCGTCGACGCCATGCTCAAGCAGGCCGGCGCCTTCGCCGCGCACCAGCTCGACTCCGTCGACGACCGGGTCATGGACTCGAACGACCTGGAGCGTGAGAAGGGCATCACGATCCTCGCCAAGAACACGGCGGTGAAGTATCACCCCAAGGACGGCGGGGCCCCGATCACGATCAACATCATCGACACCCCCGGCCACGCCGACTTCGGTGGTGAGGTCGAGCGCGGTCTGTCGATGGTCGACGCGGTCGTCCTGCTCGTCGACGCCTCCGAGGGCCCGCTGCCGCAGACCCGCTTCGTGCTCCGCAAGGCGCTCCAGCAGCGGAAGCCGGTCATCCTGTGCATCAACAAGACGGACCGCCCGGACTCCCGGATCGACGAGGTCGTCAACGAGACCTACGACCTCTTCCTCGACCTGGACGCCGACGAGGACCAGATCGAGTTCCCGATCGTCTACGCCTGCGGCCGTGACGGCATCGCCTCGCTGACCAAGCCGGAGGACGGCACCGTCCCCGCCGACAGCGAGAACCTGGAGCCGTTCTTCTCCACCATCCTGGAGCACGTCCCGGCCCCGACGTTCGAGGAGGACGCGCCGCTCCAGGCCCACGTCACCAACCTCGACGCCGACAACTTCCTCGGCCGTATCGCGCTGCTCCGCGTCGAGCAGGGCGAGCTGCGCAAGGGCCAGACCGTGGCCTGGATCAAGCGCGACGGCACGGTCTCCAACGTCCGCATCACCGAGCTGATGATGACCGAGGCCCTCACCCGCAAGCCCGCCGAGGTGGCCGGCCCCGGTGACATCTGCGCCGTCGCCGGTATCCCCGACATCATGATCGGTGAGACCCTGGCCGACCCGGAGAACCCGGTCGCGCTGCCCCTGATCACGGTCGACGAGCCCGCGATCTCCATGACCATCGGCACCAACACCTCGCCGCTGGTCGGCCGTGGCGGCACCGGCAAGGGCGCGGACGCCAAGTCCGCCGTCAAGGACCGCAAGGTCACCGCCCGCCAGGTCAAGGACCGTCTGGACCGCGAGCTGATCGGTAACGTCTCGCTGCGCGTCCTGGACACCGAGCGCCCCGACGCCTGGGAGGTGCAGGGCCGCGGTGAGCTGGCGCTGGCCATCCTGGTCGAGCAGATGCGCCGCGAGGGCTTCGAGATGACCATCGGCAAGCCGCAGGTCGTCACCAAGGAGGTCGACGGCAAGACCCACGAGCCGGTCGAGCGCCTCACGGTCGACGTCCCCGAGGAGCACATGGGCGCCGTCACCCAGCTCATGGGCACCCGCAAGGGCCGCATGGACAACATGTCCAACCACGGCTCCGGCTGGGTCCGCATGGAGTTCGTCGTCCCGTCCCGTGGCCTCATCGGCTTCCGTACGGAGTTCCTGACGAACACCCGTGGTACCGGTATCGCCCACTCCATCCACGAGGGCCACGAGCCGTGGTTCGGCGAGCTGAAGACCCGCAACAACGGTTCGCTGGTCGCCGACCGCGCCGGTGCCGTCACCGCCTTCGCGATGACGAACCTCCAGGAGCGCGGCGTCCTCTTCACCGACCCGGGCACCGAGGTGTACGAGGGCATGATCGTCGGCGAGAACTCGCGCGCCGACGACATGGACGTCAACATCACCAAGGAGAAGAAGCTCACCAACATGCGCTCCTCCTCCGCCGACTCCTTCGAGGCGATCGTCCCGCCGCGCAAGCTGTCGCTGGAGCAGTCCCTGGAGTTCTGCCGCGACGACGAGTGCGTCGAGGTCACCCCGGAGGCGGTCCGCATCCGCAAGGTCGTCCTGGACCAGAAGGAGCGCGGCCGCACGGCTTCCCGCGCCAAGCGCTGACGCCCCGGCGTCCGCTTTCGAAGGCCCGGCACCCGCACCGCGGGGGCCGGGCCTTCGGCCTATCCGGACACCGGAGGCTCCTCCTCCAGCAGCCCGGAGCGCGCCACGAGATAGGCGAGCTGCGCCCGGCTGCGGCTGCCCAGGGTCTCGGCCGTCTTCTTGATGTGGGTGGCCACCGTGCGGGTGCTCAGGCCCAGGCGGCCGGCGATGGCGTCGTCGGTGTACCCGCTGACCATCAGGTTCAGGACCGTGCGGCGGGTCTCGTTGGTGAGCAGCTGCGGGCGCTGGTGGCTGGGCGTGTAGACGATGGGCTCGGCACGGGCCCACGCGTTCTCGAAGGCCGTGACCAGGAAGCGGATGATCCCCGGGTGCTCGACGGCGAGGGCCGCGCCGCTCCGCTCATAGCGGTGATCGGGGATGAAGGCGATCGTCCGGTCGCAGACGATCAGCCGGTCGAAGACCTCGTTGAGGGTGCGCAGCTCGGCGCCCGCCGCCGACATCCGTTCGATGTAGGCCAGGGTCGGGCCGTGGCTGCGCACGGTGTGCTGGTACAGCGTCCGCTGCCGCACACCGCGCTCGCTGAGCTCCAGGTCCCGGGGGAGCGCCTCGGCCAGCAGCTCCGGCGCCCGGCCGCCGCCGGGCTGGGCCGTGAGCATCTCCTCGCGGCAGGCGCCCACCGCCCGCTCCAGGGCGGCGCTGATCGCCTCCTTCCCCTGGAGCAGCCGGACGGACTGGTCCCCACGCGGCCGGGCGGCGCGGTGGACGGCCTCCGCGCCGGCGACGGAGTCCCGGATGGCGGCCAGGGCCTGCTGGTGTTCGAGGAGGGCGCGCTCGACGGGGCGGGCCAGCGCGGCCGCCGCGACGTCCGGGGCCACGGGCAGGAACCGGCCGATGGCACCGGGCACGGGTCTGAGCAGGCCCAGGACGGTGAGGCATTCGGGCACCTCACCCTCGGCTCCGCCCTCCTCCAGGGCCTGCCGGTAGACATCCAGGCCCGCCGGGCACACCTCGACGAGGTCGACTACACCTGGATTGCTCCCCTTTGCACACATCTGCTCCCCCTTCAGGTTCCTCAATTGCACGATCATGATGCCAGTGACGACTGTCCTCCGATTCGGTTCCTCGGGCAGGATCGATTTATCGAAGCGAGGGCGATCACGCCCCGCCGGTGAATAGGGGGACGGGGGCCATGCGGCTCACGAATTCTTTGCGGAAATTTATTGGCGCGTTCACGGTCGCTCTTGTCGCGGCCCTCGGCGCGATATCTCCGACAGGCGGGGCCACGGCTCCGGTGGCGGCCGCACAGGCTGCTCAGGCCGTACAGCCCGCGCACACCGCGCAGGCGCCGGCCGCCCCGGGCGACTCGGCCTGGGGCTGACGGCCGGCGACCCGGGCCCGTAAACCGCTGACGAAATCGGAGATAAAGAAGTGACGACGGCTGTACGCGCCATTGATTCCGGCGCGGTATTCGATGTGTATCGACGGAAGATAGACCAGCTGAAGAGCGACGGCCTCTACCGGGAATTCATTCCGGTGGGCCATCTCGCCGATGACCCCGGCCAGACGCTCCACCACGGGCGCCGGGTGCAGGTCTGGTGCAGCAACGACTACCTCGGCATGAGCCAGCACCCGGACCTCATCAAGATCCAGTCCGAGTCGACCGGCCTCCACGGCACCGGCAACGGCGGCTCGCGCAACATCGCCGGCACCAGCTCCACCCACGTCGAGCTGGAGGCCAGGCTGGCCGCCTGGCACCGCAAGGAGCGCGCCCTCATCTTCTCCAGCGGCTATGTGGCCAACTTCGAGACGCTGAGCACCCTGATCGCGGCGGTCCCGGACATGGTCGTCTTCTCGGACGCCCTCAACCACCGCTCGCTGATCGAGGGCATCGTCCGCAGCGGCTGCGAGAAGGTCGTCTTCCCGCACAACGACGTCGAGGCCCTGGAGACGGCGCTGGCCGCCTACGGCCCCGACCGCCCGAAGCTGATCGTCTTCGAGTCCGTGTACTCCATGGACGGTGACTGCTCGCCCCTGTCCGCCATCCTCGACCTGGCGGAGCGCCACAACGCCCTGACGTTCCTCGACGAGACCCACGCCATCGGCATCATGGGCGCCACGGGCGCCGGTCTCTCCGAGCAGCTCGGCGACCACCGGGCCACCTTCATCCAGGGCGTGTTCGGCAAGGCCATCGGCACGGTCGGCGGCTATGTCGTGGGCCCCGACGTCGCGATGGACTACGTACGCTCCACCGCCCCCGGCTTCATCTTCACCACCGCGCTGCCCAAGGCCGGCATGGACGCCACCCTCCGGGGCCTGGAACTGGTCCAGACCGGCAACGACCTGCGCCGCGACCTGATGGCCAACGCCGAGTACCTCAAGGCCCGGCTGCGGGCCGAGAACATCGACTTCATCGACGCCGAGAGCCATCTGGTGCCCGTGATGGTGCCGGGCAGCGACCGCGTCCGGCGGATCTCCCAGCGCCTCTTCGGCGAGTTCGGGATCTACGTCCAGCCCATCAACTTCCCCTCGGTGCCCCGTGGCGGCGAGCGCTTCCGCGTCACCGCCCCGCCCTACCGCACCCATGAGCAGATCGATCGATTCGTCGGCGCGCTGAAGCAGTGCCTGGCAGAGGACTGAGAGAGACACCGTGAAGATCCGTGAGATCACCCCGTTCATCGGCGCCGAGTTCACCGGCGTCACCTACGAGGACCTGACGCGCCCCGAGGTCTTCCAGGAGCTCGCCGACCGGCTCCACCGCCATGAGCTCGTCGTCGTACGCGAGCTGGACATCACCCCTGAGCAGCAGATATCCCTGGCCGCGCGCCTCGGCCGGCCGGTGCCGTTCGTCATCCAGAAGTACCGCCACCCCGACTACCCCGAGATCATGATCTCGTCCAACGAGGTCAAGAACGAGAAGCCGCTGGGCGTCGCCCGCGTCGGCAACTTCTGGCACCAGGACTCCACGTTCGTCGCGGACCCGGCGCCGTACACCATGCTCCACGGCGTCAACGTGCCCGGCACCAGCGGGCACACCCTCTACGCCAGCGCGCTGGACCTCTACGACCGGCTGCCCCAGGAGTGGAAGGACAAGCTCGCCGGGCGCACCGGCGTCCACACCGTCGGCAAGCGGCTGCGGATCCGCCCCGAGCACGTCGGCCTGTCGGTCGCCGAGTTCCGCGCGCTCATCGACATCGAGCACCCCAAGGTGGAGCACCCGCTGGTGCAGACCGACCCGGTCACCGGGCGGCCGTACCTCTACGGCTCCCGCGAGTACATGGACTCGGTGGCGGGCTTCGACCCCAACGAGAACGAGGAGTTCTTCTCGGTCGTCGACGAGCTGCTCGCCGACGAGGACCACGTCTACACCCACCGCTGGACCCCGAAGGACCTCGTGGTGTGGAAGACGAAGACGACCTACCACCAGGCCACCGCCGTCGAGCCGGGCGTCTCCCGGACCGTCCACCGGGTCAGCATCGACGCGGGTGAGTGAGCCGTGGGCGGCATAGTCGACTTCGACGTCCGCTTCCCCGCGTCTTCCTTGAGCGTACGGGAGATGTCCGCCTCCTCGGGCGTGCCCGAGGAGGGGATCCGCCGGATCACCCACGGCGAGGGCTTTCCCGCCCTCGGCGAGCGGGAGCAGGCGTGGGAACTCGCGGCCGAGGCGGCGCGGGCCGTACTGGCCCGCACCGCCGTCCGCCCCGCCGACATCGGGCAGGTCATCTACGCGGGCTCCGGCGACTGGGACAAGCCGTTCTGGTCGCCGGCGGCCCGGGTGGCCGACGCGCTCGGCATCGAGGGGGCGCACGCCTTCGAGGTCGCCAACTTCTGCAACGCCGGCATGACCGCGCTGCGGATCGCGACCGACGCCATCCGGCTGGGCCGGACCGGATACACCCTGGTGCTCATCGGGGACCGGCTCAGCCGCATGGTCGACCACACCGACCCCGGCTCGAAGGCGCTGTTCAACTTCGGGGACGCCGCGGCCGCCGTGCTCCTCTCCGGCGGCGACCTGTCCTTCTCCCTGCTCCACTCGGCGATGCGCACCGACCCCTCCTGGTCCGACTACTACTACGGCGAGCACCGGGACAACCGGGTCGTCATCCGCCGGGCCGCGCACCGCGCGGGCCTCGCCGACGCCTACGTCGAGAACTTCGGCGCGCTCGTCGACGAGACCCTCACGGCCCTGGGCAAACGGCTGGAGGACGTCGCCTACTTCCTGATCAACCACGGCGACAAGGACATGCACGAGCGGCTCCTGGAGACCATCGGCCTGCCCCGGGAGAAGAGCGTCTTCAACTACCACCGGCTGGGCCACATGGGCGGAGCCGACACCCTCATCGCCCTCCAGGGCCTGCTCACGGACAAGAAGCTGGCGCGCGGCGACCTGGTGCTGCTGGCCAGCAGCGCCATGGGCTTCAGCTGGGGGATCACGGCCTTGGAGTTTCACGCATGAAGATTCTGGTCATCCATCAGGTCCCGTACCGCAAGATTTCCTACCACCTCGGCCTCGACCACGAACAGCACGAGGTCACCTACATCGGGCACCCCGCGCGCATGGCGGACCTCCCCGCGGACCTGCGCTGCCGGCGGATCGAACTCGCCGAGGACGAGGACCTGGTGGCGGGCGTCACCGCCCGCGTCTCCCGGGCCGACGGCTACGAAGGGATGCTGTCCCTCTCCGAGTTCGGCATGCTGGAGTCCTGGCACATCCGCCGCCACCTCGGCCTCGCCGGGCCCTCGCTGGAACACCTCGAACGGGTCCGCGACAAGGTCAGCATGAAGCGGGCCCTGGCCGACTCCGGCATCCGCTACCCCCGCTTCGAGGCCGCCCCCGCCCCCTGCGACGCCCTGCCCTGGACGGGCCGGACCGTCATCAAGCCCCGGCAGGGCGCCTCCAGCGAGGGCGTCACCGTCCACGACACCGCCCGTGAGGCGCTGACCGCCTACTGGAAGCTGGAACACCGGCAGGACTTCCAGCTGGAGGAGTACATCGACGGCGCCATCCTCCACGCCGACGGCTTGGTGAGCGGCGGCACGCTCGTCGAGCTGGCGGTCAGCCGGTACGTCAACAAGCCCGTCGACTACCTGGGCGGCGCGCCGCTCGCCTCCCACCAGGTACCCGACCGCCACGGCCGCTACCGGGACTTCGCCGCGCGCGTGGTCGAGGCGCTGGAGATCGAGGCCGGCACCCTCCACCTCGAACTCTTCGAGACCGACGAGGGCGAGCTCGTCTTCCTGGAGGTCGCCAACCGCATGGGCGGCGCCGGGGTCGTGGACGCCCACCTGCGCCACACCGGGGTGCACCTGCCCTCCCACGAGATCGCCATCCGGCTGGGGCTGGAGCGCCCGGCCCCCGCCGAGCCCAGCGGCCGCTACCACGGCTGGCTGGCCGTCCCCGGCCACCACCTCGACCCCGCCCCGGGCCACACCATCCACGTGCCCCCGGAGCTGCGGGACCACCCCGCCGTGGACGCGCTGTACGTCCTCGACCGCGAGCGGCCGCTGCCCGACCACGTCACCTACCACGAGTGGCTGGTGCCCGTCTTCATCGAGGCGTCGCACGACGACCCGGAGGAGCTGGGGGCGTTCCTGCGGGAGTGCGCCCGGACGATCGTCATCGAGCCCGCCAAGGCCGGTGGGTGAGATGAGAACCGTCTGGCAGGACCCGAGGGCACGCCGCATGCTCGGCGCGATCCTGATGTCCAGCCTCGGCTTCGGCCTGAACGTCCTCGCGCTCGGCCAGCTCCTCTTCGAACTCACCGGCAGCACCGGCGCGTTCGTGACCGTCCTGGCCTCCCAGGGGATCGGCGCGATCTGCGTCCTGCCCTTCTGCGGGCCGGTCGTGGACGCGCTGCGCTCCACGCGCGTCTATGTGACGGCGGCCCTCGGCAAGGCCGTCTGCGTGCTGGCCATCGCGGGCTTCGCCGCCGCGCCCGTCGGCGACCCGGTGCCGTTCATCATGGCGGCCGCCGTCCTGCTCGCCGTCTTCGACAACATCGAGCGGGCCGCGCTGTTCAAGTTCACGGCGCACCACATCGACCGGGGCCTGGTGGTGCGGTTCAACGCCGTCACCGGCATGGCCTTCCAGGTCGGGGTGGTGATCGGGATGGCGCTGCTCGGCGTCGTCCTCGCCCTCGGCACCCCCGCCGGGGCGCTGCTGGTGAGCGTGGCCGCCTCCGCCCTGTGCGCCAAGGTGGCCTCCGGCGTCCGGCTGGAGAAGACGGAGAACACCCAGCCGCTGTCCCCGGCCCTGCTGCGCGCCGCGCTGACGGGCATGCTGGGGGACTGGGGGAAGATGCTCCGCCGCTACCGGGGCGAGGCCGTCGTCTTCGCCATGGTGGTGACCTGCGCCGCCGACTTCCTCTTCGCCAACAGCATGAGCACCCTGGTCGTCCCGCTGGTCGACCGCTTCTACGACGGCAGGAGCTGGTACGTCTCCGCGCTGGAGGCCACCTTCGGCGTCGGCATGGTCACCGCCTCCTTCTTCACCTCCCGCACCGCGAAACAGAAGCTGCTGCCGTTCTGGCTGGCGGCGCAGGCGGCGATCGCGCTGCTGCTGTCCATGAGCGGGAACCCGGCCGTGCACTTCGCGGCGTTCCTGCTGGGCGGCTTCGCCAACCTCAACAGCCTCGTATGGCTGCTGGCATCGCTCCAGCAGCACGCGGGCGAGGGGGACAAGGCCAAGATGGCCTCGCTGCGGCTGCTGGCCATCGGCCTGGGCTCCGTGCTGCTGATGCCGGCCGTGGGCCGGGCGGCGAAGGTCTCGCTCGGCACCGGCTATGCCGGCGTGGCCGCGATCATGCTGGCCTTCGCCCTGTGCGGCGTCTGGGTGGCCGCGCGCTTCCGGCCCAAGGTGACCGTGGGCTGAGCCCGCACCCCCCACTTGTTC
>NZ_JAILXP010000251.1 GCF_020740895.1 Streptomyces sp. UNOB3_S3
GGCGTAGGGGACGGCGGGGGCGAGGTCCCTGGCCCGGAGCAGGGCGACGATCGCGAGACCGGTCAGGACCCAGACGTGGGTGTAGTACCAGAGCGGGACCTGAGCCGCGTAGTGAACCGCGTCATAGACGAGTGCGGTGACATGGACTGAGTGATAGACGCCGGCACTGCGGTCCATCAGCCAGGTGGTCCGCTGCCACTTGTGTTCGTCGAACCAGGCCGCCCAGGTGATGAACAAGGCGACGACCACGACGAGTACGGGGCCGAGGCGACGCAGCCGCCAGGGGGCCGCCTTCAGGCGGAGCAGCCCGCCTTTGTGGGCGAGCGTCCAGCCCCACAGCACAAAGCCAGCCAGCCACAGCCACTGCACGGCCGCCGCCAGCGCCACCAGCACGGCGAAGCCGGCGGAGCCGGTCCGGCCTTTGGCATCGGCCAGTTGCACGGGAAGCCCGAACAGGGACGGGGCCATGGCCACCAGTCCCGCTGCCACCGCGATGACCGACGAGGCCACCAGGAAGGACCTCCTCGGCCGGGAGGTGACGACGAGCAGCCAGCCGGCCAGGATGCCGATGAGCACGCTGTCGCCGATCCAGTCGGGGCGCTTGAGGGCGGGAACGTCGACGACGGCGAGGATCGTCTTGAACAGCAGCAGGACCATGACGCCCAGGACAGCCTTGAGCAAGCCCCACTGCCACAAGGCGGTGCCACTGTTCCGTTCCAGGGCGGTGAGCTCCGGCCCGGCGGGCTGACGACGGGCGCGCAGGGCCGCCAGGACGATGACGACCGACGTGCCCAACCACCAGGCGGTCACACCGGCCGCGTTGGCGACCAGCAACGTCGCGGCATCGTCGCTCGCCGCCCAGCCCCGCTGCCAGGGCGGCACCACTTGGACCGCCACCATCGGGCGCGACCCGGCGGACGCGCCGAGCCCGGTCCACACCATGCGCCCGTTGCTCGCGGTCGACGGCATGGGATTGAACTTGTTGGCGTCGAGCCCGCCCAGGTCGATCTGCAGGCGATCCCAGTGAGCGCCCTTGAGCGCCGGTGGGGCGATGAGCTCCAGGTCCCACTTCCTGCTGTGGACGTCCACCCCCCAAGGCCCGACGTGGGAGAGCCCGCCTTTGTTGAAGAAGAAGAGCGTCTCGTAGCGGACCTCGACCCGGGACGCCCCGGCCTTGACCTGTGGGCTGTGCGTGCGCCACTCCTCGGGGCGCTTCATGGACTGCGGATCCCGCAGAAGACAGCGCATCGCATGCCGGTAGCCGGCGGAATCCTCGCTCAGCAACAGATCGTCGGAGTATCGCCAGGCCGTCGGCACCTGTACCGTCATCGTCCCCTTGGCCTCGGCGACGGAGCGAGCGTGGTTCTCCAGCCGCAGATCGACCTGCGTGCGGGCATCGGCCAGTTGCGCCGTATGACAGTCTTCGGCCCGCGGGGCCCCGTCGGCGTGTGCCCGTGCGGGCCACCCGGCCGCCCAGCAGACGAGGCAGGCGAGCAGCACCACGGCACAGCGCCGCCACGGGCCCCCCGTCACGACGGCATGCGCCGCTCTCCGGGGCCGCGCGGCACCCGGCCCGTTCTCACGACAGCCTGCTCCTGTCGGCCGGGCAGCCGCTGACCGGAGTGCACTGGAGAATCACCTGACACACCTGTCCCTCGGCTCCTGCGCCGTCACCACCCGTTTTGACGAACCGCCACTGGGAGGGCCGGGTGTGGCCGGTGGCCGTGGCCTTCTCGACCTGGATGCGCAGCGTGCGCGCCGCGATGTCGTGGGTCTCGACCAGGACCTCGTCGGCGGCGACGGGGAAGTGGGCGTGCAGCAGGCACAGGCCGAAGCGGTCGAGATTCCCGTGTTTCTCCAGCACGGCCACCAGGTCGCGTACGAACTGGCTGTCCTCGGGCCCCAGGCCCTCGGCCTCCTCGAAGGAGGGCAGCGTCCGGTCGGGAGAGATCGTCCGGTTTCCCATGGCTCACTCCTCGATGGCATTTTCAGCAGACGGACAAAAGCGTAGGCATATGCATCACTCACCGCAATTCAGACTCGCCAACAGGGGGCCGGTGCCGTTGCCCGGTTTCCGCCCGTTTCCCCCGGCGAAGTATCGAAAGGGGGCACCGAGGGAGGGCCCCGGGGAAGGGGCGGCCATGACCGTGATCGTCGGGCTCGTGCACAACGGGCGGGTGCATCTGGGCGGGGACTCGGCAGGTGTCGCCGGGCTCAGAATCACCGTCCGCCGGGATACCAAGATCTTCCGCAATGGTCCCTACGCCATGGGCTTCACCAGCAGCTTCCGCATGGGACAGCTGCTGCACCACGCGTTCAAGGCGCCCAGGCCCAAGGGCGACCTGGACCGGTTCATGGCCACCGTCTTCGTCGACAAGCTGCGCTCCTGCCTCAAGGAGGGCGGCTGGGCGCGCAAGGACTCCGAGCAGGAACAGGCCGGGACGTTCCTCGTCGGCATATACGGCCGCCTGTTCACCGTCTTCGACGACTACCAGATAGGCGAACCCGCCGACGGCTACGCGGCCGTGGGCTGCGGCGGCGAGATCGCGCTCGGCGCGCTGCACGCCACCGCGGGTTTCGACCTCAAGCCGCGCGCACGCCTGTCCCTGGCCCTCACGGCCGCCGGCCACCACAGCGCCGGGGTGTCCGCGCCGTTCAGCTACATCACCGCGCGACGGCGCCCCTCCTGAGCGAGGACCCCGGCGGCGCCGTAGCGTTCCGGGGGCGTGCGGCGCGTACGGCGCAGCGCGCACCGGCGCTCACCACCGCACCACCGGCCCGGGCGAACGGACCACGGTCTGGCTGGTTTTCGCCCCCGGTGGCCGGGAATCGTCGGCGCGACGGAGATTCCCGGGGCCGGAGGGGTGCCATGCCTGCTGCGAAGAGCGGGAAGCGGACCACGGCCGTCTCCTGTGCGCCCAGGGCCGCCGACCGGGGCGGGGAGACGGACGCGGACGTCCTCGGCTGTTTCGCCCTGGACGCCTCCGGCCGGCTCTCCCCCGGCCGGCTGCTGGAGGTGCTGGGCGAGGCGGGCATCCTGCGCGACGACCCCCGGATCGCCGAGACCGTCGCCCATCTGGACCGTGTGCGGCCCACGCCGTCGGCGGCGGCCGAGCCGCTGCTGCTGACCGCCGAGGAGTTCACCGCCGCGACCCAGCACAACCGGGGCATCATCGAGCGGGCCGCCTGCGGGGAACTCATGGTTCCGGACTTCCCCGCGCTGGTGGCCGACCTCCGGCGCATCTACGAGGAGGTCCGCGCCGACCGGAGCGGCTCCGTCGCCGCGTACATCCCCCAGCTCGCGCGGGTGAACCCGGACCAGTTCGCGATCTCGGTGTGCACGGTGGACGGGCAGCGGTTCTCCATCGGCGACGCGGAGGTCAACTTCTGCCTCCAGTCGGTGTCCAAGACCGTCGGCTACTGCCTGACCCTCGAGGAGCACGGTCCCGACACCGTCCACCGTCACATGGGCAGGGAGCCCAGCGGCCAGGGCTTCAACGAGCTGACCTTCAACAAGGCCGGGCTGCCGCACAACCCGATGATAAACGCCGGTGCGATCATGAGCTGCGCGCTCATCCAGCGCGGCCTGGACGCCGCGGACCGCTTCGACTTCGTCGCCGAGACCTGGAAGCGGCTGGCCGGCGGGCGGAGCGTCGGGTTCAACAACTCCGTCTACCTGTCCGAGCGCAGCACCGCAGACCGCAACTTCGCCCTCGGCTACTCGATGCGCGAACGCGGCGCCTTCCCTCCCGGCACCGATCTGCTGGCCACCCTCGAGTTCTACATCCAGTGCTGCTCCATCGAGGTCGACGCGCGCCAACTGGCCGTCGCGGCGGCCTCCCTGGCCAACGCCGGGGTCTGCCCGCTGACGGAGGACCCGGTGTTCTCCACGCAGACCGTGCGCCACTGCCTGTCGCTGATGTCCTCGTGCGGGATGTACGACTTCTCCGGCGAGTTCGCCTTCACCATCGGCCTGCCCGCCAAGAGCGGCGTCTCGGGCGCGCTGATGCTGGTCGTCCCCCAGCTGATGGGCATCGCCATCTGGTCGCCCCGGCTGGACGGCCACGGGAACTCGGTGCGCGGCATCGAGGTCTGCCGGCGCCTGGTCGACTGCTACAACGTCCACACCTACGACCTCCTCACCGGCACCGGCGCGGAGACCGGCAAACGCGACCCCCGCCTCAAGCGCCACCAGAGCGCCACCGAGGGCATCGTGGGCCTGTGCTTCGCCGCCAGCCGGGGCGACGTCAACGAGATCCGCCGGCTGGCCGCCTGCAACGTCCCCCTCGACGCCGCCGACTACGACGGACGCACCGCCCTCCATCTGGCAGCGGCCGAAGGGCACCGGGACGTGGTGGAGTTCCTCCTGTCCAGAGGGGTCGACCCCCGGCCGGTGGACCGCTGGGGCGGCACCCCCCTGGACGACGCCGACCGCTCCGGGCACCAGGAACTGGCCGGGCTGCTGGCCGGGGCCGCGGACGGCACATGACCGCCGCGCTCCCGCCGGGGTGCGGAGCGGCCGGAGTCGTGGAACGGTTTTGCATGGCCCCGCGGGCCATCACGAGAGCCGATCCGTCGCCGAGGGGTGCAGGAGCATGCCGGTCACGCCGCTGACGAGCCTGGACGAGTTCGAGCGGGCCATCGCCCAGGAGAGGCCGGTGGTCATCTGCTTCTGCGCCACCTGGGCCAATCTCTGCCGGACGATCGCCCCGGTCTTCGAGCGGCTCTCGGAGCTCCCCGAGTTCTCCGGCACGGTCGGTTTCCACAGCGTCGACGTGGACGAGGCCTACGACGTCGTCCAGAAGGCGGGCGTCGGCCCCGTGCCGGCCTTCGTCGCGTTCCGCGGCGGCTCCAGGCTCGCCGAGACCGTGGCACCGAGCCCGGAGGCGCTGCGGGAGCTGATCGGCGGAGTCGGGGCCATGGGGCCCTCCTGAACGAGCCGTCGTGGCCGGGACACGGAGGCCGACCGGCCCTGGCGATGTCCTCCGGCCCGGAGCAGGCTGGGGGCCGGACAGAGACGCCCGGCACGCCTCACCCCTTCTCGGAGGCAGTCATGCGGGAGAGCACCGCCCCGGCCACCGCCCTCACCGACCGGGAGCTACGGGACCTGGACGCCCACTGGCGGGCCGCGAACTACCTGGCCGTCGGGCAGATCTACCTGATGGGCAACCCGCTGCTGCGGCAGCCGTTGCGCCCCGAGCACGTCAAGCCCCGGCTGCTGGGCCACTGGGGCACCTCGCCGGGCCTGAACCTGGTCCACACCCACCTCAACCGCGTCATCCGCGCCCGGGACCTTTCCGCCCTGTGCGTCTGGGGGCCGGGACACGGCGGGCCCGCGGTGCTGGCCAACTCATGGCTGGAGGGGACGTACGCGGAGACGTACCCCGACGTCAGCCGTGACGCGACGGGCATGGAGCGGCTGTTCCGGCAGTTCTCCTTCCCCGGCGGCGTGCCCAGCCACGTCGCCCCCGAGACCCCGGGGTCGATCCACGAGGGCGGGGAGCTGGGCTACTCCCTCTCCCACGCCTACGGAGCCGCCTTCGACAACCCGGACCTGGTCGTCGCGTGCGTCATCGGCGACGGCGAGGCCGAGACCGGGCCGCTGGCCGCCTCCTGGCACTCGAACAAGTTCCTCGACCCGGTGCACGACGGGGCGGTCCTGCCCGTCCTCCACCTCAACGGCTACAAGATCGCCAACCCGGCCGTCCTCGCCCGCCTCCCCGAGCAGGAGCTCGACGACCTGCTGCGCGGCTACGGCCACGAGCCGCTCCACGTCTCCGGCGACGACCCCCTGACCGTCCACCGGGCCATGGCCGCCGCCCTGGACACCGCCCTCGACCGGATCGCCCTCGTCCAGCGCGCGGCCCGGCGGGAGGGGGCCACCGAGCGCCCTCACTGGCCGGTCGTCGTCCTGCGCACCCCCAAGGGCTGGACCGGCCCCGCCGAAGTCGACGGCCTGCCGGTCGAGGGCACCTGGCGCGCCCACCAGGTACCGCTCGCCGGAGTCCGCGACAACCCGGAGCACCTGCGGCGACTGGAGGCGTGGCTGCGCTCGTACCGCCCGGAGGAGCTCTTCGACGAACAGGGCCGCCCGCGCCCCGAGGTGCTCGCCTGCGTGCCCGAGGGCACCCGCAGGCTGGGGGCGACACCGCACGCCAACGGCGGCCTGCTGCTGCGCGAGCTGCCCCTGCCCCCGCTGGAGCACTTCGCGGTACCGGTCGACAAGCCCGGCACGACCCGCCACGAGCCCACGCGTGTCCTGGGCGAACTGCTGGAGCACGTCATGGAGGCCACCCGGGAGCGCCGGGACTTCCGTCTCGTCGGCCCCGACGAGACGGCCTCCAACCGCCTCCAGGCCGTCTACCGGGCCACCGGAAAGGCCTGGCAGGCCGAGATCCTTCCCGTGGACGAGAACCTCGACCGGCAGGGCCGCGTCATGGAGATCCTGTCCGAACACACCTGCCAGGGCTGGCTGGAGGGCTATCTGCTCACCGGCCGGCACGGGCTGTTCTCCTGCTACGAGGCGTTCGTCCACATCGTCGACTCCATGGTCAACCAGCACGTCAAATGGCTGCGCGTCACCCGCCGCCTCCCCTGGCGCCGCCCCGTCGCCTCCCTCAACTACCTGCTCACCTCGCATGTGTGGCGCCAGGACCACAACGGCTTCTCCCACCAGGACCCCGGCTTCATCGACCACATCCTCAACAAGAGCCCCGAAGCCGTACGGGTCTACCTCCCGCCGGACGCCAACACCCTGCTCTCGGTTGCCGACCACGTGCTGCGCAGCCGCGACTACGTCAACGTCGTCGTCGCCGGCAAACAGCCCTGCTTCGACTGGCTGGGCCCGGACCAGGCGCGGGCGCACTGCGCCCGGGGCGCCGGCGTCTGGACGTGGGCCGGCACCGAGGACGGCACCCGGGAACCCGACGCCGTCCTCGCCTGCGCCGGGGACGTCCCCACCCAGGAGGTCCTGGCCGCGGCCCAGCTCCTCCGCCGTCACCTGCCGGACCTGGCACTCCGCGTGGTCAACGTCGTCGACCTGGCCCGGCTGCAGCCCCCGGGGGAACACCCGCACGGGATGAGCGACGCCGAGTACGACGCGCTATTCACCACCGACAGGCCGGTCGTCTTCGCCTACCACGGCTACCCCTGGCTCATCCACCGCCTCGCCTACCGCCGCACCGGTCACCCTCATCTGCACGTCCGCGGCTACAAGGAGATCGGCACCACCACCACGCCCTTCGACATGGTCGTCCGCAACGACCTCGACCGCTACCGCCTCGCCATGGACGTCATCGACCGCATCCCCGGCCTCGCCGTCCGGGCCGCCGGGGTACGGCAGGCCATGGAGGACGCCCGCGCCCGCCACCACGTCTGGATCCGCGAGCACGGCACCGACCTCCCGGAGGTCGCCGACTGGACCTGGGACACCTGACCCTCCGGGCGGACGCCCGGCCCTTTCCGTCCCGGCCGCCCCACCGGGCGGCCTGATGCCACACGGCCTCGCACGGGCCCCGCCTCGCGCCTCCGTCAGCGGCGGAACGCCGGTTCACCGGCCCCGGGGGCATCGGGAATCCTGGAACCGCCGTCACACCGCTCCGGCCACCGGGAGCCCTCGTGCGTCCTCGTCCGACGTCGCTCGTCCTCACCACCGCCGCCGTCCTCGTCGTCGGCCTCAGCCGGGCCGCACCGGCCGGGGCCGACACCACCGCATCCCTGCGACAGCAGATAACCACCCTCGTCAACGCCCATCGGCACGCCGCCGGTTGTGCCCCGCTGCGGATCAGCCCCCAGCTGACCGCCGCCGCCCAGAAGCACTCCGACGACATGGCCGAACGGCACTTCTTCGGCCACACCGACCCCGGCGGCGCGGACCCCGGGGCGCGGATATCCGCGGCCGGCTATCGCTGGGACGCCTACGGGGAGAACATCGCCCGGGGCCAGGCGACCCCGGCCGCGGTGATGGACGCCTGGATGCGCAGCGCGGGGCACCGGGAGAACATCCTCGACTGCTCGTTCAAGGAGATGGGCGTCGGCATCGCCACCGCTCCCGAAGGCCCCTTCTGGACCCAGGACTTCGGGAGCAGGGAGTAGCGCTCACTCCGCCGTCGGCAGGGGCTGGTCGGTCCAGATGGTCTTGCCGGTGGGGGTGTAGCGGGTGCCCCAGCGCTGGGTGATCTGGGCGATGATGAACAGGCCCCGGCCGCCCTCGTCGTCGACGGCGGCGTGGCGCAGGTGGGGCGAGGTGTGGCCGGTGTCGGAGACCTCGCAGACGAGGCTGCGGTCACGGATCAGGCGGACGTGGACCGGTCCGCCTGCGGCGTAGCGGACGGCGTTGGTGACCAGTTCGCTGACGATCAGTTCGGTCGTGAACGCCAGGTCGTCGAGCCCCCATTCGCTCAGCCGGCGGGTCGTGGCGGCCCGGGCGTCCGCGACGGCCGCCGGCTCGGCGTCCAGTTCCCAGACGGCCACCTGGTGCTCGCCGAGCCGCCGGGTGCGGACGAGGAGGAGGGCGGCGTCGTCGTCCACCGGTCCGGGCAGCAGGGCGGCGACGGTGCGGTCGCAGAGCTCCTCCAGGGGGCGGTGGTGGTGGGTGAGGACGCCGCTCAGCAGGCCGAGCCCGGTCTCGGTGTCGTGGTCCGGGGTCTGGACGAGCCCGTCGGTGAACAGGGCGAGCAGGGTGCCGGCGGGCAGCTGGAGCTCCGCGCTCTGGAAGGGCGGGCCGCCCAGGCCCAGGGGCGGGCCCGCCGGGAGGTCCGGACGGCCGACGGCGCCGCCGTCCGGGTCGACGACGGCGGGCGGTGAGTGTCCCGCGCTCGCCATGCTGCACAGCCCGGTCACCGGGTCGTAGACCGCGTACAGGCAGGTGACCCCGAGGGCCTCGTCGCGGCCAGCCCACGGACCGCCCCGGCCGTGGCCGCGCGCCCGTTCCTCGGCGGCCCCCTCCTCGGCGGTCCGGCCGACCACGTCGTCCAGGCGGGCGAGCAGTTCGTCCGGCGTGAGGTCGAGCCGGGCCAGGACGCGCACGCTCGTGCGCAGCCGGCCCATGGTGGCGGCGGCGCTCAGCCCGTGGCCGATGACGTCCCCGACCACCAGGCCGACCCGGGTGCTCGACAGGGGGATGACGTCGAACCAGTCGCCGCCCACCCCGGAGCGGCTGTCGGCGGGCACGTAGCGGCTGGCCGTCTCGACGCCGGTCAGCGCCGGCAGGTGGTGGGGCAGCAGGCCGCGCTGGAGGCTGAGGGCGGCGGTGTGCTCCCGGGTGATGACCAGCATCAGGACGACGCCGATCAGCAGGGCGCCCAGGCCCACGACGCTCACCCCGCCGACCCGTCCGACGAGCGGCAGGTCGAAGGAGGTCGCGCCGTAGCCCGGGTCGGCGTAGACGACGAAGGCGGCGTAGCAGAACAGGCAGAGCATCATGAGCCCGCCGAGGCCCGGGAGCAGCCCCTTGTAGAGCAGGTCGCGGGGGCTGCGGGTGAGCACCGCGCGGTAGTACCAGACGCAGGCGAAGCCGGTGAGGCCGTAGTAGAACGCGATCGCGAGGCCGACGGCCTTGATGGAGTCGGCGAGCACGTCACCGCTGATCACGGTCAGCAGGGCGAAGAAGCCGATGGAGACGACGCCCACGCCGACGGTCGACCAGGTCGGGGTGAGGAACCTGTGGTGGATCCGGGCGAAGCGCGAGGGGACGGCCTTGTGGGCGGCCATGGAGAAGACGGTGCGGGCCAGCGGCAGGATCGTGGTCTGGGTGGACGCGACCGCCGAGGTCAGCACGGTGAAGATGAGCAGCTTGGTGAGGAACCAGCCGGTGCCCTGGGTGCCGAAGACGGCACCGCCCAGGCCGGAGAGGACGTCCCCGGAGTTGGCCTTGTTGCCCAGGCCGGTGCCCTCGGCGCCGATGCCGGCGAACGCCTGCGCCGAGGTCGCCACCAGGGCGTAGACGACGAGGAGGAGCACGGTGGAGACGACCGCGGCCCGTCCGGGGGTGCTCCTGCTGTCGGCGGTCTCCTCGTTGACCGCGACGGCGGTGTCCCAGCCCCAGTAGATGAAGACCGCGGCGACGATGCCCTCGGTCAGGGCCTTGGCGGAGGGGATGTGGAGGGGGTTGAACCAGGAGGCGGAGACGGGGACCGACGCCGGCGGGGCGCCGGTGCCGTAGACCCTGACCAGGGCGGCGACCGCGAACAGGACCAGCACCGCGACCTCGACGCACACCATCCAGCACTGGAGGACCGCCGACACCTGGATGCCCACGTAGCAGACCGCGGTCGTCACGGCGATCCAGGCGACCCCGGCGACGGTGGTCCACAGCCGGCTCCCGGCGAGCGAGTCGTACCCCAGCAGCCGGAAGCCGTAGATGCCGGCGATCTCCGCGAGGTTCGCCATGGCGATGATGTCGGCGACGATGATGCCCCAGCCGCCCATCCAGCCGACGCGCGGGCCGAAGGCGCGGGAGGCCCAGGTGAAGGTGGTCCCGCAGTCGGCGTCGGTGGCGTTGAGCTCCCGGAAGGCGTACGCGATCAGCAGCATCGGGACGAAGGCCAGCATGGTGACGACCGGCGCCTGGAGGCCGACGCCGGCCACGATCAGGCCGAGCGTGGCCGCCAGGCTGTACGCCGGGGCGGTGGAGGCCATGCCCATGGCGACCGAGGAGAACAGCCCCAGGGCACCGGCCCTCAGCCCCTTGGCGCCGGCCCCGGGACCGGGCGCGAGCGGCGCGGCGGACTCGACCGGACCGTCGAAGAGCTTCACACCCGCATCCAACTCCGCATCTCGCCGGGAGAGCCCACGACGCCGAGGGAACTCGTGATCACCATTTTCCCCGGGGGCGGTCGGGTCCGCCAGACGAGCGCGCCGGGCGGAGGCG
>NZ_JAILXP010000252.1 GCF_020740895.1 Streptomyces sp. UNOB3_S3
GCATGAAGGGCCGGGCCGGGATCAGCGGGGCGGGGCCGGTGTAGAGGTCGAGGAAGAGTTCGACGCTGCCGCCGGGGCTGCCGACGGGCAGGTCGAGGACGGTGGCCGCCAGCGGGCCGGTGACGGTGGTCATCGGGGGCCTCCGGCGATTTCGGTGTAGAGGCGGGAGATGTCGATGCCCTCGGTGGCCGCGTACTTCGACCCGGGCCGCTGGTAGCTGGCGCGGTCGCCCATGGTGGCGAGGAAGATGAGCTTGCCGAAGGTCATCTTCGGGTAGATCCGCACCGGCTTGGCGGCGCGGATCTCCAGGGTCCAGCGGATGGCGTGCCCGACGTGGCCCAGCGGTGCGGAGACGTGGACCCAGATGCCCAGGGAGCCGGTGGTGCGGTCGCCGTTGAGCATCTGCGCGTACGTCTCCGAGCCGGTCTGCTCGTACGTCATCCCGAGATAGAGCACTCCGGGCTCGAGCACGGTCCCTGCCCGCGGGATGGTCGTTTCGGTGAAGGCGGTGGGGCGGGCGGCGTCGAGGTTGCCGTCGCAGATCCGTAAGGTCTCGCCCAGGCGCCAGTCGTACGCGTTCGGCGAGAGCCGGTCGGCCTCGAAGGGGTCGATGCTGATCTCGCCCGCGGCGACGGCGGAGGCGATGGCGGGCCCGGTGAGGATCATGAGGCTGCCGCCTGGGCCGGGATCAGGTCCTGCCAGGCCCGGGAGGGCTGGGGGCCGGTCGAGCCCTGGTACTTGCCCGCGTAGAGGTCCACGGCTCCGCTGGCCACGAAGAACATGACCTGCCCGATCTCCATGCCCGCGTACACGCGCAGGGGCCGGACGGGGGTGAGCATCAGGGTCCACTGGCCGTGGAATCCGATGTCGCCGATCGGGGCGGTGATCTCGACGAACAGGCCGAGCCGGCCGACGCTGGAGCGTCCGAACAACAGCGGCACGAACAGGTCGGAGCCGATCTGTTCGAAGGTGTGGCCGAGGTAGAGCTCGCCGGGCTGGAGGACGTATCCGTCGCCGCCGATGGCGATCGTCGTGGTGGGGTTGGGGCGGTGGGCGTCGATGACGGCTGTGGTGTAGGTGGCCAGGGTGGTGCCGAGGCGGACGTTGTAGCTGTTGGGGTTGACCTGGTCCGCGTCGAAGGGCTCGATCCGCAGCCGGCCATCCAGGGCGGCGGCGGTGATTTCGGGTCCGGTCAGGATCACGGCAAGGGCCTTTCGATCACGGTAGAGGACGGGGCGCCCGTCAGGACGTGGCGGACGGCCTGGCCGAGGGACATCCCGGCCCGGCGGGTGTGGTCGCCGAGGAAGTTGCCCGCCAGGAAGTCCGTGGTCAGCACGGTGCGAAGCCCGATCGGCAGCGGGTCCGGTGCGGTGACGAGCGGGCCGACCCTCGCGGTCAGGTAGGCGGTCAGGCCGCCGGGGTCGTGGAGGTAGGAGTCGGGGATGCGCGCGTAGGCGAGCTGGTTGGCGAACGGCTCGATGGCCAGCAGGTCCCCGAAGGTCAGCACCATGCCCAGTCGCTGGGGCCGCAGCACGGTGTCGTTAAGGACCACAGCGTCGGCCCCCAGCCCGCTGTGGAGCCGGAGAGCGGCTTCGGCCAGGACGTGGTGCCGGTCGGGCACCGTGCCGCGGTAGGCATCGGCGGTGAGCCCTAACGGGGCGGTCAGCTTCTCGCGCACGGCGCCGATCTGCCGGACGACGGAGGCCAGCTCGTGCGGGACGGCGGCCGGGCCGGTGGGGAAGGTGCAGGTGCGGGCGGCCCAGCCGGCGCCGACCGGTTCGGCCAGCGCGTATCCGGCGCCGAGCTCGCCGCCCTTGACGACGAGGGTGTCGCCGACCGGCTCGGGTGCGTAGTGGTCGCTGTGGCAGTGTCCGGCGAAGATGACGTCCAGGAACGGGCACTCGGCGGCCAGGGCCAGGTCCTGCTCGAAGCCGGAGTGCGACAGCAGCATCCATGCGTCGGCCTCGTGGTGGTGGGCCAGCATCAGCTCCCGCAGAGCCCGCACCGGATCGGTGACCCGCTGCCCCTGGCGCTGGTGAGCGGGGATGTCCATGAAGGCGTCCGGGCCGATGACGGCGGTGACGGCCACGCGCCGCCCGCCGATGCGGAAGGTCCGCAGGCGGCGGAAGAGCGGCTGCCCGCTGGCGTCGTCGACGGCGTTCGTACAGACCGTCAGCGGGCGGAGTTCGGGCTCGAAGTGGTGAGGCCAGCCGTGGTTGCCGGGGGCGAGCACGTCGTAAAGCCCGGCGAGCACGGCCCGTTCGATGGCGCCGCCCGCGAGCCGGTAGTAGCCGCTGCCCTCGAAGAAGTCGCCGCAGTCCGCGATCAGCGAGGTGGGCCGGGCCCGGTGGAGGTAGGCGAGCATGCCGTCGGCCCGATCGAAGGCGGAGTGGACGTCGGTGGTGGCCACGATCCGCTCCAGCACGCGTACGGACGTCATGGGGCGACCTCGGCGAGGTCGGCGCCCAGCGTGCGGAGCTTGCCGGGCAGGTCCGCGTGCCCCCGTCGCAGCTGGTCGAGCCCGGTCAGCGTGGTGCTGCCCCGGGCGGTGAGGGCGGCGATCAGCAGCGCGGAGCCGGTGCGGATGTCGGTGGCCTCCACCAGAGCGCCGGTCAGCCGCTGCGGGCCGGTCAGGCGGCACTGAGCCGGGGACAGCGCCTCGATCCGGGCCCCGAGCCGGGCCAGCTGCGGCAGCAGGTTGCCGTGGCGGCCGGGGTTGATCGAGTCGCCGAACAAGTGGGTGCCCGGCAGGCCCAGCGCGAGGGCCATCAGCGCGGGTTCGAAGTCGGCGTCCAGGCCGTTCGGGGCGAGGGAGGCGATCGCCCGCACCGGGTGGCCGGTCAGCTGAGTGGCGGGGTGCACGCCGATGGCGTCGGGGGCGACGGCGACCGGGATGCCGGCCTGGGTGAGTAAGTCGGCCAGCAGCCGGACGTCCGGACCGCGCAGGCCCTCGATCCGCCCGGTGCCGCCGGTGGCCGCGATGGCACAGGCCAGGGTGCCCGCCTCGATCTTGTCGCCGGGTACCCACCAGTCCAGGCCGCCGCCTGTGCTGTCCGTCGGCGGGCCGAGGGTGATCTTCTCCTCGCTGGCATGGAGGTCCCAGCCCGCTTCCTGGAGGGAGGCCAGGAGGGTGGTCGTCTCAGGGGAGAGGTTCGGGTTGCCCAGGACCAGGCGGCATTCGGCGACGACGGCCCGGAGCACGGCGGCGATACTCGCCCCGCGTGAGCGGAAAGGGAGGTCGAGCCTGACCGCGCCGGGCCTCCGGCTGGACGTCGCAACGGTGTAATGGTGATCGTCGCGCTGCACGGTGTCGCCGAAGGTCTCGTACACCCGGAAGTGCTCGTCCATGCCCCGGTCACCGACCCGGCAGCCCCCGGGCCACGGCAGCCGCGCGGTGCCGTGCACGGCCAGGAGGGCGGGCACCAGGTAGTAGGAGGCCCGGATACGGGCGGCATCCGGCAGGTCCGGGACGGCCGGGCCGAAGGAGCCGGGCCACACGATCAGGCTCCCGGGCTCGCCCACCGGATACGAGAGGCGGAAGCCGATCCGCTGCAACAGCTCCAGCAGCGTCCGCACATCCGCGCCGGCTGGCACGTTGCTGAGTTTGACGTGCCGCCTGGTGGCCGCGGCGGCGGCCAGCAGGGGCAGGCAGGCGTTCTTCGAGCCGTCCACGGCCACGACGCCGGCCAGCGGCTGGCCGGGGCGGATGGTGAGCGCGAGTGCGGCTGGGGCGGTTGTGGGTGGTGTGGTCACCGAGCCTCCTTGGCCAGGGGGTACCAGGGGAATGTCCTGGGGGCGGGACCCGGCCCGGGAGGGCCGGGCCCCGCCGATGGCGCCGTGAGGGGAGGGCTTTCCGGCGCCCGCCGCACCCCCGGTCGGAGCGGGGTGCGGCTCGGCGGGCGGCGACGCCTCTGCGGGAACATGCCGCGGCCCGCCGACGTGCTCTACAGCGGCAGCAGGACCGTCACCGTCTTGCCGCCGCCGTCCGCGTCCCTTGGGACGCAGGTTCTGCCGCCCGCCTCGGCGGCCAGGGTCTCCACCAGGTGCAGGCCCCGGCCGCCGCTGCCGTCGAGGTGCGGAGCCTCCATCCGGCGGGGCATGCGCGGGTCGCGGTCGTGGACCGCGACCATCAGGTGACGGTCGTTCAGGCCGATATGGACGTCCGTGCGGGCGGATGCCTCGGCGGCATGCCGCACGGTGTTGGTAACCAGCTCGCTGACCGCGAGGACGGCGGTCTGCGTGACGGCGGCCCCGGGCCGCAGGCCCCACAGGCCGAGCTGGGCGGCGACCTCGCGGCGGGCGGCCGGCACCGCCCCCGGGACGGTCGGGACGGAGAAGTACAGCGAGCGGTCGGTCACCGCCGCCAGCGGGTCATCGTCGACTTCGTCCGTCGGTCGTTCGCGCCGTTGGCCTGGCACCGCGTGCATCGCCGGGGCTCCTTCCGGTCCGAGGCGGCATCCGTGCACGCTGGCGCCGACGATCAGCGACAGCGGAGCTACGGATCGTGAAGCGCCCTCAGAATGACCCCGTGCACTTCTCTCACGCAAGTGCGTGGAACAAGTGGGCATATGCCTGGCCCGGCTGTTGCTCTCTGGTGTCAAACGCCGGTAGCACGGTAGGAGTTGGCACTGTTAGGGCACACTTGCGTACGGCAACCTGCCGTACGCGGGGGCGCGTCAAGGAGGGGTGATGGCCACGGCCAGCGGACCGACCGTACGCAAGCGCCAGCTCGGAGCCGAGCTGCGGAGGCTGCGCGAGAGCGCCGGCAAGAGGATCGAGGACGTCGCCGAGCACCTGGAGTGCTCGATGTCGAAGATCAGCAGGGTGGAGACCGGACAGGCCCCGATCAAGGCCCGGGACGTGCGCGACCTCCTCGCCTGGTTCGGCGTCGAGGACCCCGACCAGGTGGAGGCCGTGATGCAGATCCACAAGGACGCCCAGCAACAGGGCTGGTGGGCCCATTACGAAGAGGTCCTGCCGTCCGGCATGGCCACCTATGCCGGGCTGGAGTCCGACGCGGTCGCCCTGCGCGCGTACGAGCCGATATTCGTCCACGGGCTGTTGCAGACCGAGGACTACGCGAGAGCCGTGATCGCGGCGGTGCGGCCGGGCGAGCCCGAGGAGGTCGAGCGGCTGGTCCGCTTCCGCATGCAGCGACAGGACCTGCTGATCCGCAAGCCCGACCCGCTGGAGCTGTGGGTGGTCGTCGAGGAAGCCGCCCTGCGGCGGCCCGTCGGCGGGACGCAGGTTATGGCGGCCCAGATCAAGCACCTCATCAAGGCCGCCGCCCTGCCGAACGTGACCATCCAGGTCATGCCGACCGCCAAGGGCGCCCACGCGGCCATGGCCGGGACGTTCGCGCTGCTGGAGTTCGGCACGAAGGCACCGACCGTGGTCTACGTCGATTCGATCGCCGGAAACGTGTACCTGGAGAAGGAGCGCGATGTCCGCAAGTTCATCCAGACCTTCGACCTCGTACGAGCCGCGGGTCCCGACCCGCAGGAGACACCCGCCATCCTGGAGAACATCGCAAGGGAGATGCAGAAGACATGAGCACCAACGACAGGCGACCGGCTCACGAGGTTGATCTGAGCGGCGCCGCCTGGCGCAAGAGCAGCTACAGCTCCGGCAACGGAGCGTGCGTCGAAGTCGCCGCCATCGGCAGTGGCGTCGCGGTTCGCGACTCTAAGGACCGCAGCAAGCCCGCACTCCTGCTTCACACAGGCCAGTGGGATGCCTTCGTCGAGCGCGTCGCCAGGGGCTCGCTCGGCCAGCCCTGACCCGCCGGCCACCGAGGAGGGCCAGCCCGAGCGAAGGAGGGCACCGGTTGCGTGGCCGTCCCGGTCGTGGCCGTAGGCGAAGACCTTGGCGCCCTGGATGCCGAGATCGGCCCAGCGTGTGACAGTCCCCGTCGGTACGCCGCGCCACACTGGCTCCCGGCGCGTGACTCAGGCGCTGGTGAGGAAGTCGCGGCCGCCGTCCCCCGCCTCTCCGGCGGAGCGGGCGCCTGGGTTGCCCCTGGTGTGCGCAGGGGGGCGTGGCCACCTCACCGCCGCCGTGGGCGCGGCCCTGGACGCGGTCCTCGCGGCTGCGGATGATGCCCGCGCATACCGCGAGGTGTGACGGGGGGTCTGTCCGGCTCAGCTGTTGCCGACCGCCTGCTGGAGCGAGTGCAGCAGCTTCAGCAGGGCCTGGGCCCGGTGCTCGTGCCACGGGCCGTGGAGCGTGACGTGCCTCGGGAAGACCAGCGCCAGGTGGTGGTTTGGGCCGGTGCCATCCCCGGCACCCTCGGAGAGTGTCGCCACGAACACTCTGTGTTGCGGCAGTTGGTCGTATCCGCAGGCCAGCACAACGACTCTGGGGTTACCCACGTAGAGGGCTCTGTCGGTGAAGACCAGGAGGTTCTGAGGGAAGAAGCGGCGCGTGACCCCCGCGTCGGGGACGCTCATCGCGACGATGGGCTCCGAGGCCGGGATGCGGTGCCACTTGCGTGCCAGCTGGGGAAGGAGTAGCCCGAGCTCCCGTCCCCGCCTGAGGAGCGGGCCGGACTGTTCCAGCAGCGCAAGAACGGCCTGGTGCGCCTCGGCCGGAGGCTCTTCGGGCGCAGGCGGAGGCGGTGGGGGCGTGGCAGCTACGCCGTCCTCGTGCTCGCTGCGGGGCGTGGCGTCGCCGGGCCACTGCCGGTTGCGGACCAGGGCGAGCTGGTCGCCCGGGCCTGTGTGGCTGTGCCGGGGCAACGGCAGGCCGCGCCGGCCCAGCCCGGCGGTCACCGCACGGGCAACCTCCCCGAGGGGCAGCGCGGGCCCGCCGCCCGGAAGCCCGGCCCGCAGGATCCCGAGCAACTCCCCGGTGAAAGCGGTGTACGTATCGCCCGGCGGCGCCAGCGAGATCGAGTCGCGGGCGGCGGAGGTGAGGGTGTAAGCGCTGGTTGCGGAGATCTGGAGATCCATAAAGGAGTCCACGTCCGCCATGGCGTGCGCCATCCCGCTGAAGCAGCAGTCGAGAAGGACCACGCAGTGCGCGGCTCGCCGCTGCCGCAGCACCTCGCGGACGGCGGAGTAGCGCAGGCTGCGCCAGCTCAGGTTCTGCGTGGTGGTGGCGGCCAGCGGGAGCAGCAGATCGGACTCGGCGGGGGAGCCGTGGCCCGCGTAGTAGAAGACCACGGTGTCCTCGGCCGCCTCCGTTGCGGTTGCGACGGTCTCCATGACCAGGCCGGTGTCCCGCGGGTCGACCAGCGCGCTGACGTGCTCCGCTGGCAGCCCCCACAGCCCCCGGTCGGTGAGCACCGCCCGAAGGTCCGCGATGTTGGCGCGTACGGCAGGCAGGGCTGGCCAGCGATCCGGGTCGGCGTACTGCGAGACGCCGACCAGCACGGCCCGCGACCGCCCCGGGTCCGGGAGGTAGGTCACCCGCGGTCGCGGGGACCGGAGGCGTCCGTGACGGCGGAGCCGTCCGTCTCCGCCGCCGGCAGAGCGTCGAGCGTCCGCAGCAGGGCCAGCACGTCCTCCAGCCGCCTTGCCCGGCTGACGTCCACTTCCACCGTCCGCTCGCCCTGGGTGATCCGGAGCCGTACCCCGGCTCGACGCCCGGCCAGCCAGGTGGTGGCGGACTGCACCAGAGCCACGCCGATGCCACCGGCCCCGAAAACCACCACCAGCCCGTCGGTGACGGCGCTCATCGCGCCCTCGACCACCGGCCGCGCGGGCCGCGAGGTGACCGTGGCCGAGCGCAGGTCGGGGTCAGCGCGCAGGGTGCGCCGGAGCGATTCCAGTTCCACATCCGGTTGCGGGGCGCCCAGCACCTCCACGATCAGCTGCATAGGATCCAGTGTGGCCGAACCAGGCCCTACCTGGCGGAGTTTCGTGGAGGAATCGAGCGGAGGCCGCAGTGGAGGGCTCGTCCGTGATCAGCAGCTTGCCCAGCTCATCGAGGGCCAGGCCGAGACCCTTTGAGAGATACCTCCACACCCCGGAGACATTGCCCAGAGTGAATCGCTGACCGTGCCTGGCACAGGTTCCCCGAGCAGCTTCTCGTCCGTTGCCGTTGCTGCCCTAGGCGCCCGGACCGGCCGCAAGTCGCACCTATGCCCGCAGCCTCCGCCGTACAACCGTCACCGGACGCGGCGGGGGCTCGGGCTACAGTGACACCCCGCGCGCCTCAATCCTGGCGGCACGTATCGCTTCCACGATCGGCTTGACCCGCTCTGTGACCTCCGGCTGCCGGTGAAGCCAGGATCGGTGAAGAGGCACGAGGGACGGGTCCATCGGGTTCTTGCCGAGATCGACCAGGTCGCTGGCGGCGGCCAACGGATCATTGGCGAAAAGAATTCGTGCAGCGACCCTCAAGAATGCCGCCTGAACCATCTTCGGCGGGCTATCAATGTCACTCCGGTTCATGTTTCTGCCGTACTTCACCCAGTAGCGGCGTGAGAACACCGATAGCGCATCACGGACTACCGCATCGGCACCGTCGAGATGATCGGGTGTAGCAAGATAGACAGCCATGACCCCGAGCGCAACAAGATCCTGGAAGTCTGCGCGGGCCTGATTCATCTCCAGCTCTCCCGCAGCCTGGAGGTGACCATCCAGAAGACGCTGGAGTCGTAGCAACTCGACATCACGTATGCGCGTCGCTCGAACATGGCGGAACTCAGTTGAGCAGCGCTGTACGGAACCACTTCTGTCTCTGAGGTAACCGCCACACGTACCGCGCACCACGGCCGCCTCATCGACGCGGTAGCGGCAGGTCGGGCACGCAGTCACCAGATAGCAGTCATGCTCCAGGCAGGCGTAGGCCCACGGCAAGGACCACCGCAGCAACCATCTGCCGTCACTGTCGTCGAAGCAGCCCGGACAGAGGCTCAAGCTGGCTGGATTGACCCAGTTCTCTTTCAGCATCCGCTGCTTCCGACTGGGATCGGAATGCCCAAATTCGACTGGCAACGCGGTGCCAGTAAATCGAGTCCAAGTCATATCCCGAGCAGCAGCAGCGGATAGACCCGTAGCCGCATTGATTCGCTCGACCGATTCGTCATCCAGACCAAAGATCGCCGACCGCTGATTAGTGAGCGACACTCCGGACACAACGCGTCTGTCGGCCACATGCCACACACCACTGACATATGCCGCCTCACCCCGGTTGACGCCCAGGAGGCGCCCCATGCAGCCGAGCCAGCTCAGCAACGACTCACCAGGGACTGGCACTGGAACCAGCGGGAGACGTCGTGGGAGACCGATCTTCGTTCTATGAGGCACACGACAGATTGTGGCAACTGGTCGTGGCCCCGGGGGCGGGCTCCCTGTCAGGGCTCGCCCAAGCAGCTGGTGTGCAATGATCACCGCGTAGGTGCAGGACAGGTGCAACCTCTACCGCGTAGGTGCAATCAATCTAGGCGTTCAACACCTCCTTCGTGGCCCGTGTTGAGAGCGGCCAGGAGATCGGTGACCTCGGGACCGCGCACCTCACCGACGACCAGCCGGTCCGGTCGCATCCGCAGCGCCTGGCGCACCAGGTCCCGCAGGGTGACGAGGCCGGTGCCCTCCTGATTCGCGGGGCGGGTCTCCAGCCGCACCACATGCGGATGGTCCGGCCGCAGCTCGGCGGAGTCCTCAGCGAGGACGATCCGCTCGTCGGGCGCGACCAGCCCCAGCAAGGTGGACAGCAGAGTGGTCTTGCCCGAGCCCGTGCCGCCGCTGATGACGAAGGAGAGCCGGGCGTCGAGAACGGCGCGCAGCAGCCGCTCCCCTCCAGGGGGCAGCGCTCCCGCGGCCACGAGCTCCGCCAGGGCGAAGGCGCGCGGCCGGACGACGCGCAGCGAGAGACAGGTGGAGCCGACGGCCACGGGAGGCAGGACGGCGTGCAGGCGCGTGCCGTCCGGAAGGCGGGCGTCCACCCAGGGCCGGGCGTCGTCGAGCCGGCGTCCGGCGATGGCGGCGAGGCGCTGGGCGAGGCCGCGTACCGCCGCCGCATCGGGGAAAGTCACGTCGGTGCGCTCCAGGCCCGCACCCCGGTCGATCCAGACCCGGTCGGGGGCGGTGACCAGGACGTCGGTGACGTCGGGTGCTGCCAGCAGCGGTTCCAGAGGGCCCGTGCCGACCAGCTCGGAGCGCAACCGGGCCGCCACGCCGAGGACTTCGGCGTCGCCCAGGAGCCGTCCCTCCCGGCGCAGCGCCTCGGCGACCCGGGCGGGGGTCGGATCCGCCCCGCTCTCCGCCAGCCGCAGCCGTACGGCGTCCAGCAACGCGAGGCTCATGCCGGCACCCCTTCGGCCTCGGGGAGCGCCCTGGCCCAGAACTCCGCGCTGAAGCGGGCCAGCGGCCCCCGCTCGGCACCGCCCGGTGGCCGGCCGGCGTCGAGCGCGTCCGACAGACCGGGCTCCAGGGAAAGTTCACCCGCGAGGGGGAGCCCCAGGAGGCGGGCGATCTCGTCCGCCTCCAGGCCGGAGCCGAACGGGCCGCGCACGACGGCCCGCAGATCCCTCAGCAGCATGCCCAGCGTCGAGGCCATCCGGTGGGCAGCGGCGACGGCCCGCAGTTCGGCGGGGACCACCAGCAGCCCCAGGTCGAGCTGTTCCAGGGCTTCGACGGCCGGCTCGTCCAGCCTGCGCGGCAGATCCACGACCACGACTCCGCCGCGCCGCCGGGCGGCGGCCAGGACGGCGCGCATCGCCTCGGGCGGGACGGCCGGGCAGTCGCCCCGGTCCCAGCTCAGGACGCGCAGGGAGTGCAGTTCGGGCAGGGCCTCCTCCAGTGCCTGCCCGGCCACCCGCCCCCGCGAGTCGGCGAAGGCGGGCCAGCGC
>NZ_JAILXP010000253.1 GCF_020740895.1 Streptomyces sp. UNOB3_S3
GTTCGGGCCGTTCCGCCGGCCCCTCCCCCGCCGCACCGGCGGAACGGCCCGAACCGTCCGAACCGCCCGGCGCGCCCACCGGCCCGGTGGCGGAGCGCCCGCCCGTCCTGCTCCTCCACGGCTTCATCGACAACCGCTCGGTGTTCGTCCTGCTGCGCCGCTCGCTGCGCCGGCACGGCTGGGACGAGGTGTGGTCCCTCAACTACTCGCTCCTGACCTGCGACATCCGCAAGGCGGCGGCAATGCTCGGCCGGCATGTGGAAGAGGTCTGTGTCAGCACGGGCCGGGAGCACGTCGACATGGTGGGGCACAGCCTGGGCGGACTGATCGCGCGCTACTACATCCAGCGGCTCGGCGGCGACGCCCGTGTCCGGACGCTCGTCACCCTCGGCACCCCGCACAGCGGCACCCTGGTGGCCCCGTTGATGACAGCCCACCCTTTGGTGCGGCAGATGCGGCCCGATTCGGACGTCATCGCCGAACTGGCCGGGCCCTCCCCGCATTGCACAACACAATTCATCGGTTTCTGGAGCGACCTGGATCAGATCATGGTTCCCGTCGAAACCGCCCGTATCGATCACCCCGACCTCCACGCGCGCAACGTCCGGGTGTGCGGCGTGGGCCATCTCGCCCTCCCGGTGCACGGGGAGGTGGCCGCGGGGATCAGGCAGGCGCTGGCCACGGAGGAGCCGTCGGCGGGCGCGGCGGGAGCCGCCTCGGTCGCCTGAGTTCCACAAAAACATCGAACGCATATCGAACGTCAAGTCGACTCATCATGGCCCAGTCCACCAAAAGGCGGCTAAATGCCCAGCGGTTCGGTGACCGAAACGTGGGGAAGATTGTCGTCGTCGCATACCGCCGGGTACAGTCGCCGCTAATTCTCCTCTGCCAAGGCGAAATGGATGTGGTGGTGAACGACCGTCACCCGTCGGCGGGCCCGGCTCAGTCCGTTCCCGCTCCCGACGCCCCCTATGGGCACGGGCAGTACGCGGCGTACGAGCAGCCATACGCTCCGCAGGGCTACGCCGGATACGGCGACCACGCCTCGGGCCACTGGGACACCAGCACCACCAGCCAGTGGGGCGCCGGCGGCCACACCCAGACCTGGGACTTCAGCGGCTACGACCTCGGCCACGACAGCACGGGACAGTACGCCGCCCAGCAGTGGGACACATCCGGCGGATCCGGCCAGTGGGACCTCTCCGGCACTGCCGCCGCGTCCGCGCACCCGTCCGGGCAGTGGGACACGGGTGCCTGGAGCGCCGCCGGTTCAGCGGCGGGGACCTATGACACGGGCCAGCACCACTCCGGCGAGTGGGGCCAGTGGGACGCCACTGGGCAGAATCAATACTTCACCCAGCCCGCCCAGTCCCAGCCGGTCCAGCCGGTCCAGGCCTGGGACGCGTCCGGCCAGTCCTGGGACACGTCCGGGCAGTGGGACTCCGGCCAGTGGGACATGAGCGCCCCGGCCACCCAGACCTGGGACGCGAGCGCGTACGCGACCGCCGACGCGCCGCAGGCCCAGGACCGGCTCCACTCCGAGCAGCAGCAGCCGGAGGTCCAGCACACCCCCACCGTCATGGTCGACGTCTCCGGCGTCCCCGGCCTCTCCGAGGCCGCCGGCGTCGCCGACGCCGAGACCCGCGCGATGGTGATCACCCCGCTGCCGGAGGAGACCGAGGGCATCGGAAACGCCGGCGCCACCGGGGACGACGACCCCGCGCCCGCACCGTCCCGGGCCCGTAGCCGGGCCGAGGTCCCGCACCAGTCCCGCGGCAGCCGCCGCAAGGGCGCCCCCGCCCGCGCCGGTTACCGCCCGCGCCGCAAGGCGCTGCTCACCGTCGCCGTCCCCTCGGTCGCCGTCATGGGGGTGGCCGGGATCGCGGCCGCGTCCGTCATGACCGGCGGCGGGCAGAAGGACACCCAGCAGACCACCGCGGCCTCCGCCCCGGACAACTCCGTCAAGCTCTCCGCCGCCAACAGCAAGCTGGACACCCAGCTCGCCAGCCTCAGCCAGGGCGCCGACGACTTCGCCTCCCGCGCCAGCCGCACCCAGGAGCGGATCGACCTCAAGGTCCGCCAGGAGGAGGAGCGCAAGCGCAAGGCCGAGGAGGCCGCCCGCAAGGAGCGCGAGCGCCCCAAGTTCGCCCTGCCCGTCGACCAGCACGGGCTCAGCGCCTACTACGGCCAGGCGGGCGTCAACTGGATGTCGGTGCACACGGGCATCGACTTCCCCGTCAGCTACGGCACGCCCGTCATGGCCGCCAACGACGGCACGGTCAGCACGCAGTACAACGTGGCTTACGGCAACATGGCCAAGGTGACGTCGTCGGACGGCACCGAGACCTGGTACTGCCATCTCAGCAGCTACAAGCTCCGCTCCGGGCCGGTCAAGGCCGGGGACGTCATCGCCTACTCCGGCAATTCCGGCAACTCCACCGGCCCGCACCTCCACTTCGAGGTCCACCCCGGCGGCTCGGCCGTGGACCCCCTCCCCTGGCTCCGCAGCCACGACCTGGACCCGACGTAAGAATCCCCGCGCCCCGAAGGGGCGCGGGGAACTGCGCGACCAGCCACGTACGACCCGCGGCCGAGCGAAAAGCTAAAGCTTCTCGACCGGCGCGTACCGCAGCAAAAGCCTCTTCGGCTTCTCCCCGCCGAAGTCGACCGTCGCCTCCGCGTTGTCACCGCTGCCCTTGACCGCCACGACCGTGCCCAGCCCGAACGAGTCGTGCGTGACCCGGTCGCCGATGGCCAGCGCCACGACCTCGCGGTCCTTGGCACGCCGCGTGGCGAACCCGCTCGACGCCGCCTTGCCGCCGCGCGACGGGCCGAAGCCGGACGAGATGCCGGAACCCGTCCGGGAGCCGGAACCCGCGCCCAGCGAGGACGCCGACGGCGTCGCGGGCCCGGTGCGGCGCCACGTCAGGTGCTGCTCCGGGATCTCCTCCAGGAACCGCGACGGCGGGTTGTACGCGGGCTGGCCCCAGGCGCTGCGCATGCTCGCCCGGGTCAGGTACAGCCGCTCGCGGGCGCGCGTGATGCCCACGTAGGCGAGCCGGCGCTCCTCCTCCAGCTCCTTGGCCTGGCCGAGGGCCCGCAGGTGCGGGAAGACGCCGTCCTCCATGCCGGTGAGGAAGACGACCGGGAACTCCAGGCCCTTCGCGGTGTGGAGGGTCATCAGCGTGATGACGCCGGTGCCCTCCGCGTCCTCGTCGGGGATCTGGTCGGAGTCGGCGACGAGCGCGACCTTCTCCAGGAAGTCGGCGAGCGTGCCGGGCTCCTCCTCCGTGCGCTCCTGCTCGAACTCCAGGGCGACGGCGGCGAGCTCCTGGAGGTTCTCCACGCGGGTCTCGTCCTGGGGGTCCGTGGACGCCTGGAGCTCGGCGAGATAGCCCGTGCGCTCCAGGACCGCCTCCAGGACGGTCGCGGGGCCCGCGCCGGACTCGACGACCGTGCGGAGCTCCTCCAGCAGGACGTTGAAGCGCTTGACCGCGTTCGCCGAGCGGGCGGCCATGCCGTAGGCCTCGTCGACGCGGCGCAGCGCCTGCGCGAAGCTGACCTTCTCCCGGAGGGCCAGCGCCTCGATCATGGCCTCGGCGCGCTCGCCGATGCCGCGCTTGGGCACGTTGAGGATGCGCCGCAGCGGCACGGTGTCCTCGGGGTTGGCCAGCACCCGCAGATACGCGAGGACGTCACGGACCTCCTTGCGCTCGTAGAAGCGCACTCCGCCGACGACCTTGTAGGGCAGGCCGACGCGGATGAAGATCTCTTCGAAGACACGGGACTGGGCGTTGGTGCGGTAGAAGACGGCGACGTCGCCCGCCTTGGCGTCGCCCGCGTCCGTCAGCCGGTCGATCTCGTCGGCGACGAACTGCGCCTCGTCGTGCTCGGTGTCGGCGACGTAGCCGGTGATGGAGCTGCCCGCGCCGGCCTGCGTCCACAGGTTCTTGGGGCGGCGGTTCTGGTTGCGCTCGATGACCGCGTTGGCCGCGCTGAGGATCGTCTGCGTGGAGCGGTAGTTCTGCTCCAGCAGGATCGTGGTGGCGTCCGGGTAGTCCTCCTCGAACTGGAGGATGTTGCGGATGGTCGCGCCACGGAAGGCGTAGATCGACTGGTCGGCGTCACCGACGACGCACAGCTCGCCGACGCCCTCCTCGCCCGCCGTCTCCGGCGTGCCCACGAGCTCGCGCACCAGCGTGTACTGGGCGTGGTTGGTGTCCTGGTACTCGTCGACCAGGACGTGCCGGAAGCGGCGGCGGTAGTGCTCGGCCACGTCCGGGAACGCCTGGAGGAGGTGGACGGTGGTCATGATGATGTCGTCGAAGTCCAGGGCGTTGGCCTCGCGCAGCCGCGCCTGGTACATCGTGTACGCCTCGGCGAGCGTCTTCTCGAAGCCGTCCGCGGCCTTCGCCGCGAAGGCCTCCTCGTCGATGAGCTCGTTCTTGAGGTTGGAGATCTTCGCGCTGAAGGACTTCGGCGGGAACTTCTTCGGGTCGAGGTCGAGGTCCCGGCAGACGAGCGCCATGAGGCGCTTGGAGTCGGCCGCGTCGTAGATCGAGAAGGAGGACGTGAAGCCCAGCTTCTTGCTCTCGCGGCGCAGGATCCGCACGCACGCGCTGTGGAAGGTCATCACCCACATGGCGTTGGCGCGGGGGCCGACGAGCTGCTCGACGCGCTCCTTCATCTCGCCGGCGGCCTTGTTGGTGAAGGTGATCGCGAGGATCTGCCCCGGGTGCACCTGGCGCGCGCCCAGAAGGTACGCGATGCGGTGGGTGAGCACCCGGGTCTTGCCGGAGCCGGCGCCCGCGACGATCAGCAGCGGGGAGCCCGTGTGCACCACGGCCTCGCGCTGCTGGTCGTTCATCCCCTCCAGCAGCGCGGCGGGGTCCACTACGGGCCGGGCGGCGCCGTCGCGGTAGAACGCCTCCCTGGGCACGGGCGCGTCGAAGGCGCCGCCGAAGAGGTCGTCCGGCAAGGGCTCCGGAGCCGTGTCCTCCGGGGGCGGAGGGGGCTCCTCCTCGGCAGGGGCCAGGTCCGCCAGGAAGCTGTCGTCAAAGAGGCTGCTCATCGCCTCCCGAGTCTAGGCCGCCCCACCGACAGCCGAGCCGGGATCCGCCCGACAGTGGCCGGGCCCACAGCCCGGGCGGCCCGCCGCCATGGGCGGAGCCGCCCGTGGCGGGGCGGGTCAGACCCAGAGAACCGCGATGAAGACGTTCGTCGCCGTCAGCGCGCCCACCGTGCCGAACGCGGCCGCCTCGACCTTCTCCTCGTCCCGCTTCACATAGACCAGGCCCAGGATCACGACGAGCAGGGCGAGCTTCACACCGATCTTCAGGGTGTTGATCGTGTCGCCCTGGCTCTGGTGGATGCCGACCAGCGCGACGCCCGTCACCAGCATCGTCAGCGCGCCGTGCAGCATCGCGGGCACCATCCGGGCCTCGCCCTTGCCCATGGCCTTCATCTGCGTGAGGAACCCGCCGAGCAGGGAGGCGATGCCGATGATGTGGAGGCCGACGACGGCGTGAAGGAGAACGTCCATGGGCCCGACCCTAACCGGGGCCATAGCACCACTCCGCATCAAGGTGGGGCAGGGACACCACCTCGGTCAGTCCCCGGCACCGTCCTTCCGAGTCGTCGAGGGCTGCCCGCCAGGTGCGATCGCCAAACAACCGATTCAGGGCAATAGCGGTCATGGCCGTTTCGCGGTGATCCCGAGGTTTAGCGTCCTCCTGCAGACGGCGGTGGCCCGCCCTCACCCCCCTCGTGCGGGCCACCGCCGGGCACCCCTGCCGGACGGAAGGAAGTGACGGCCGCCGTGGCCACGCACCGAAAGCCCAAGCAGCACCCTCTCGCCGGCAGCACCGCCCGTACCGCGGCCACGCTCGCCCTCGCGGGCGCGGCCACCGCCACCGTGCTCGAGGGCACCGGCCACGCCGCCCCCTCCCCCACCACCGCGCAAGCCAGGGCCCAGGTGGCCCGGTACTACCAGCAGGCCGAGGCCGCCACCGAGCAGTACAACGGGGTGAAGGAGCGCTCGGACCGCGCCCGCTCGGTGCTCGCCGGGCTCCAGGACGAGGCCGCCCGCAAGACCGAGCGCCTCAACGCCGCCCGCAACGCCCTCGGCTCCTTCGCCGCCGCCCAGTACCGGGGCGGCTCGATGCCCACCAGCATGCGGCTGCTGCTCTCCACCAGCCCGGACCGCTTCCTGGAGAGCGCCTCCCTCGCCGACCGCGCGGGCCAGGGACAGGCCGCCGCGATCTCCCGGGTCCACCAGGAGCTGCGGGACGTCATGCGGGTGCGGACGACGGCGGAGGCGCGGCTCGCCGAGATCCGGCGCGAGGAGAGCGCGCTCGCCGCGCACAAGCGCACCATCGAGGCCAAGCTGGACCGGGCCCGGCAGTTGCTGAGCGAGCTGCCCGCCGAGGAGGCCACCGCGATCCGCACGGACGCCGCCGGCACGGGCGTGGCACGGGCGGCGGACACCGCGAAGGCGTCCGTCGCGACGGGCTCGGAGGCGGTCGGCGAAGTGGCCCGCGCGGTGTCGGGACGGGCGGCGCGGGCGGTGGCCTTCGCGTACTCCGCGCTCGGCAAGCCGTACGAGTGGGGGGCGACCGGACCGGCGTCCTTCGACTGCTCGGGGCTCACCCAGGCCGCGTGGCAGGCGGCGGGCGTGTCGCTGCCGCGCACCACCTACACCCAGATCAACGCCGGGCGGCGGATCTCCCGGGACCGGCTCGCCCCGGGGGACCTGGTGTTCTTCTACTCCGGGATCAGCCACGTGGGCCTCTACGTCGGCGACGGCAAGATGGTCCACGCCCCGCACCCGGGGGCCCCGGTGCGGGTCGCGCCGATCGACGAGATGCCGTTCGCGGGGGCCACGCGGCCGGCGTGATCCCCGGGGGCGTACGGAGCTGTCGTGCGGGGCTGTCGCGCGGGCTAGTGGGCCACCTGCTTCGTCAGCCACTTGAAGACGTCCGGGACCTGCCGCTTCCAGACGGCCGTGCCGTGGCCGCCCGCGCCCGGCGGGATCAGGACGGTCTCCACGGTCGTCGGCGGCTTGGCCGCCTGCTTGAGCGCCTGCCCGCCCTGGTAGCCGTCGGTCTCGGCGCCGGAGACGAAGAGCGCCACCTTGGGCGGGGTCGCGGCGTGCTGGAGCATCTTCAGCGGGTTGTTGGCGTCGCGCAGTTCCGGTGTCTTCGTGGTGAGCGCGCCGGGCTCGCCGGCGGGGTCGTTGTAGCCGGACAGGCTCACGCCCGCGCGGTAGCGGTCGGGGTGGGCGACGGCCAGCTTGGCGGCGCAGTGGGCGCCCGCGGAGTAGCCGGCGACGGCCCAGCCGTCGGCCCGGTCGTCCGCGCGGAAGGTGTCGGTGACCATCTTGCGGACGTCGACGCTGAGCCAGGTGTCGGCGTTGACCTTGCCGGGGATGTTGGCGCAGCCGGTATCGGTGTCGCCGAGGAGGGCGGTGCGCGGCGCCACGATGATGAAGGGGGCCACCTCGCCCCGCCGCATCATGGGCCCCAGCTGGGTGTTCACCTCAAGGGTGCCGAACCAGGCCTTCGCCGAACCGGGGAAGCCGGGCAGCACCTCGACCACGGGGAACTTCTTGTCCTTGTACGCGGGGTCGTCGTACTGCGGGGGCAGCCAGACGTAGACCTCGCCCTCCACACCGGATATGTGGCCCTTGAGCTCGGTCTCCAGGACCCCGGGGCCCATGCGCTTGTCGGAGGCGGGCTTGAACTTGGCGACCGTCTTCGGCGTCTGGTCGGGCGTCTTGCCGCCGGTGCCGTCCGGGCCGAGGTCGGCGGCCGCCCTGACGTGGTCGCCGGTGCCGAGGAGGTCGGCCCAGGTGTCGAAGAGGCCGTTGGAGTTGTTGACGATCACGAAGACCATCACGATCGCCGTGGCCTGCGCGAACAGCAGCATGAGGAAACGCGTCGCGTGCCGGACGAGCCGCGGCCCGCCTATTCGGCCCCAGAGGGTGAGCGGCAGCGCGAGGGCCACCCCGACCAGGGCGATCGTGATCAGAAGGAAGGGTGTCCCCGTCAGGCTCATCGGATCATCGGACTCTCGTTTCCGGTGCTGTTCGTCGCCTGTGACTAGATGGCGAGGAGCTCCGGGAGGTTCCGCCGACGGCAGCCCGACGGGCGGGGGTCACACCAGGCGACGCGCCGTCGCCCAGCGTGTCAGCTCGTGCCGGTTGGACAGCTGGAGCTTGCGCAGCACCGCCGAGACATGCGATTCCACGGTCTTCACGGAGATGAAGAGCTGCTTGGCGATCTCCTTGTAGGCGTAGCCGCGGGCGATCAGCCGCAGCACCTCGCGCTCGCGCTGGGTCAGCCGGTCGAGGTCCTCGTCGACGGGCGGGGCATCCGTGGAGGCGAAGGCGTCGAGGACGAAGCCGGCCAGGCGGGGCGAGAAGACCGCGTCGCCATCCTTGATCCGGAAGATGGCGTCGACCAGGTCGCCACCGGTGATCGTCTTGGTGACGTAGCCGCGGGCGCCGCCCCGGATGACGCCGATGACGTCCTCGGCGGCGTCGGAGACGGACAGGGCGAGGAAGCGGACCGGGGACTCCTGTCCGGCCATCAGCGCGGCGCAGCGGCGCAGCACCTCGGCTCCGCCGCCGCCGGGCAGGTGGACGTCGAGCAGCACCACCTCGGGGCGGGTCGCGGTGATCACCGTGACCGCCTGGTCGACGTCGGCGGCCTCGCCGACGACCTCGACGCCCGTACGGTCGGTGGCCCCGATCTCGGCCTGCACGCCCGTGCGGAACATCCGGTGGTCGTCGACCAGCACGACCCTGACGTGACGCTCGGCCGTCTCCCCTGCCGTCTGCTCGGTCGTCATGCGTTCTCCGCCCTCTCCATCTCCAGCTCCCATTCCGTCCCCCCGCCGGGCGCGGGCCGCACGCGCGCGGTGCCGCCGTTGCGCTGCATCCGGCCGATGATCGACTCCCGGACGCCCATCCGGTCCTCCGGGACCGCGTCCAGATCGAAACCGGGTCCGCGGTCGCGCACCGAGATGAAGACCGTACGCCCTTCGACCTCGGCGTACACCTGCACGGCCCCGCCCTCGCCACCGTACTTGGCCGCGTTCACCATGGCCTCACGGGCCGCCTGGAGCTGGGCGTCGAGCCGGTCGTCGAGGGGGCAGTCGCCGACCACGACGACCTCGATGGGCACCCCGTGGTGGTCCTCCACGCGGGCGGCGGTGTTCCGGACGGCTTCGCCGAGGGTGCTGGGCTCCTCGGCCTCCTCCTTGCCGCGGCCCTCGGGGTCGTAGAGCCAGTTGCGCAGCTCGCGCTCCTGGGCTCGGGCGAGCCGGGCGACCTCGCGGGCGTCCTCGGCGTTGCGCTGGATGAGGGTGAGCGTGTGCAGGACGGAGTCGTGGACGTGGGCGGCGACCTCGGCGCGCTCCTGGGCCCGGATGCGCATGGTCCGCTCAGCGGAGAGGTCCTGGGCCATGCGGACGACCGAGGGCCCGGCCAGCAGCGCGATGCCGACCACCATGGCGAGCGACGACTGGAGCACCGTCCCCAGGTGCTCGACGGAGCCCTGGAGGACGACGACGCCGGTGGCGCCGACACCGACCAGCACCACGCCCGCGCCCGCCCGCGCGAGGGGCAGGACGCGCTTGCGGCGGCTCACCTCCATCCAGTGGGAGCGGCGGGCGTTGTCGGCCTGGCGCCAGACGAGGGCGACGCCCGCGCCGATGAGGAGCAGCGGCCAGACGTAGGTGTTGGCGCCCCCCAGCTCCAGGCGGTCGAGGAAGACCGCGGCGCTGATGACGATGGCGAGGAGCGCGAAGACCTGTCCCCGGTCGGGCTTGCGGACGAGCCTGCGGCGGCCGTCCGGGGTGACCTCGGTGGCCACCGCTCGCGGCACCTCGACGCCGCCGACACCGAGCGGCACGACGAACCAGAACACCGCGTAGAGCAGCGCGCCCATGCCGTGGCCCATGAACAGCGCGACGAAGACGAGCCGCACCCAGGACACGGGCATGCCCAGATGCCCCGCGAGACCGCGCGCCACGCCGCCGAGCATCCGCCCTTCGTCGCTGCGGTAGAGCTTGCGCAGGGGCGGGCCGTCGGGGTGCGGAACGGTGGTCATGCACTGATCGTCACACGGGCGGCCCCGTCCGGACATCAGGGTCGACCCTGACGGGACCCCGGGAAAGCCGGGGAGAAATGCTGTGGGAGCGTCGCGGGAACATCGCGGGTGACGGGACGCGATGACGGAGGGTCAGCATCCGGTCAGGGCCGGTCAGGGCCGCTGTCCCGTGCGGAAGCCGTCGCGGACCACGTCGAACACGGGCCGGTGGCGCTCCCAGTCCGCCTTCGGGGCGGACAGGTAGATGGCGTACTCGGCGCCGCCCTCGCGGCCGAAGCCCAGGTCGACCGCCTGGAAGTCCCGGGCCCGGCCGGACCAGGTGAACTCCCAGATCGCCGCCGGTTCGCCGCGGAAGGTCGTCTCCTGGAGCCGGCCCCGGCGATAGTTCCGGATCTCCGAGGAGTCCTTGAGCTGCTGCTCCACGTCCTTCCAGTGCTGGACGTGGTCACGGCCGGCGAAGTCCAGGACGTTGATCTTGAGGCCGACGAGCCCGGTCCGGTCGATGTAGTCCACCTCGCGGGAGGACTTCTCCTGCCGGGTCCAGCCGTCGGGGACGGGGAAGGAGACGCCGAGCTTCTTCTCCTCGACCAGGTGGTAGCCCTTGGGCAGGGGCGGGTAGGTCGGCGGCGGCTCCGGCGCCGGGGTGGTGGCGCTGTGGACCGGGGACGGGGTGGCGGAC
>NZ_JAILXP010000254.1 GCF_020740895.1 Streptomyces sp. UNOB3_S3
GGGGCGAACCGGCGGCGGGCGGCGGCCCGTCGGGCTCAGCCGCCGGTCACCCGCAGGGTCGCGGGCCAGCCGTAGCGGCCGAGGACCCGGTAGAGCTCCTTGATGTCGGAGGGGCGCAGTTTGACGCAGCCGTGGGAGGTGTAGTCGGTGGGGCCGTCCCAGCGCTGGTAGCCGCCCCGGCCCTGACCGCCGGAGCGGGTCATCTGGCTGTGGATGAACAACTCGGTGCGGTCGGTGCCGTCGTGGCAGCGCTTGGTGCCGAGCTCGACCGCGTAACCCTTGATCAGGTTGCCGTCGTACGCGGTGTGGTGCGGGCCCAGGGCGTAGGTGCCGTCGGGCAGCCAGCCCCGGCCGCGCAGGCACTCGTCGGGCACCCGGCCCGAGCCGGCGCGGTAGGTGACGACGGGCCGGCCGTGCCGGACGTAGGTCAGCCGGGAGTCGTCCGGGGTGTACTTCGTGAACCTCAGGTAGGTGCCGCCCGCGCCGGCCGTCGCCCGGTCCGCCGGGGCGAGGAGGGCCGTGGTGGCGAGCGCGGCGGCCAGCGCGCCGCGCAGCAGGGCGGAACGGACCGGGGAGGACGGACGACGTGGCATCAGGAGGTCTCCTTGGGAGCGGCCGGTGGTCACGGGGCGGACGGGGTGGGGCGAAGATCACAGGCCGGTGCGGGATCCGGCCGGTGGAGCGCTGAGTACGGTGAGCGGGTGCCGAAGCAGAACCTGTTCCCCACCCTGGCGCGCTGGCGGCGCCGGGCCGCTTCGGCGGCCGTCCACCGCGGCGCCCGCTGGGTGCGGGAGGCCGGGGCCGTGACCGCCGAGTGCCCGGGCCCGTACCGCTTCCGCAGGCTCGGCCGGCACTCCCGGCTCGCCTTTCCGCAGGGCACCATCTTCGGGGAGCCGTGGATCGAGATCGGGGAGCACTGCGTCATCGCCCAGGACGTGACCCTCACCGCCGGGATGCTGCCCGGCCTGGACCTGGGGCGGGAGACGATCGTGCGGCTGGGCGACGGCGTGGTGCTGGGGCGCGGCAGCCATGTGATCGCCGACGCGCCGCTGACCATCGGGGACGACTGCTTCTTCGGCCCGGGCGTGTACATCACGACGACCAACCACAGCTATGACGATCCCGAAGTGCCCGTCGGCAAGCAGTGGCCGCGCAGCGAGGCCGTGGAGATCGGCTCCGGCAGCTGGCTGGGCACCGGGGTGGTGGTCCTGCCCGGCGCGCGGCTCGGCCGGAACGTGGTCGCCGCGGCGGGCGCGGTCGTCCGGGGCGAGGTGCCCGACCACGCGGTGGTCGCGGGGGCACCCGCCCGGATCGTGCGCACCTGGGACCGTGAGACGGGCTGGCAGCCGCCGCTGCGGACGCCGGCGCCGCTGCCCGTCCCCGAGGGCGTGACGGCCGAGCAGCTGAAGCGGCTGGAGCCGGGCCCGCCGGACGGCGGCTGAGGGCGATCGAGGGCGGCCGCCCGCGCTCACCAGGCCACGGGCAGGGTCTCGGGGCCCCTGTTGATGGAACCCCGTCGCCAGCGCATGTCCTTCGGCTCGACGGCCAGCCGCAGCCGGGGGAAGCGGTCCAGCAGGGTGGAGAGCATGACCTCGGCTTCCATCCGGGTCAGCAGCGCGCCCACGCAGTAGTGGGCGCCGTGGCCGAAGGACAGGTTGGGGGCCTCGTCCCGGCCGAGGTCGAGCCGGTCGGGTTCGGTGAAGACCGAGGAGTCCCGGTTGGCGGCCAGGTAGGACACGTAGACGACGTCGCCGCCGCGGATGGTGGTGTCCGCGACGGTCAGGTCGGCGGTGGCGATGCGGGGCAGGCCGACGCCGTTGCGGTGGGGGATGTAGCGCAGCAGCTCCTCCACGGCGCCGGGCAGCAGCTCCGGCTCGGTGCGCAGCCGCTCCAGCTGCTCGGGGTGGGTGAGCAGCGCGTAGACCATGTTGGAGACCTGGTTGCGCACCGCGTCCATGCCGTTGAGGACCAGCATCACGGCGAGCGAGACGAGCTCGGCGCGGCTGAGCTCCTCCTGCGCGTGGGCGGCGACCAGGGCGCTGAAGAGGTCGTCGCCGGGGTCGGTGAGGCGGCGGTCGGCCAGGGCGCGGAAGTAGCCGGCGATCTCGCGTTTGACCGCCTCGCTCTCCGCCTGGGTGTGGTCGCTGGAGAGGATGACGGCGCGCCAGGTCTGGAGCAGGTCGATGTCGCGGGTGGGCACGCCGAGCAGATCGCCGATCAGCTGGGCGGGCAGCGGGCCCGTCAGGCACTCCGTCAGATCGGCGGGCGGGCCCTGGCGGGCCATGCGCTCGGTCATCCGGTCCGCGAGCTCCTGGGCCCGGGGGCGCAGGGCGGCCACCCGCTTGCGCCCGAAGGTCTGGGCGACCAGGCGGCGCAGCCGGGTGTGATCGGGCGCGTCCGTGCGGCCGATGCCGCCGGCGGGGGCCACCACGTGCGGGGTCATGCTGGTGACCGGCCGGTCCACGGTCAGGGCGCGGCTGAGCGTGGGGTCGGAGGCGACGGTCTTGACGTCCTCGTACCGGGTCACCAGCCAGGCGTCCCCCTCGCCGAAGCGCATCCGGACGCGGGCGACGGGCTCCTCCCGCAGCAACCGGTGGAGCAGGGGGTCGAATTCGAGGGCGGGCAGCGGGTCCACGGACCAGTCGTGCACCGCGCCGCCGGTGCGGCGGGCGGGAGCGGCCCCCTCGGCCGGGGACAGCTCCGGGAAGGAAGCGTTCATGCTCGTTCACGTCCTCATCTCATGCCGGAGGCCGGCCGGGCCGCCCGACGGAACAGTCCCGGACATACTGGCTATTCCCACCCCGGAAAGGGGCATTCGCCGGGCCGCGGAATACACCCACAGGGGTGAAGCGGCGAACGGGCCGTTGCCAACCCTCCGGAGGCCATTCGGCGCATCGCGCGACAGCGCCGGATATACCTCTTCACCGGTATGACGGTAATTCCCATCAGGGGCTCACCGGGCGGTCATCGGGGATTCACCGGCCACTGTCGCGATGACCGTGGCGTTACCGTCCGGGCACCGTTTACTGGCGCCGCGCGGGTACAGTCACCGCTGGACTGAAAGGGACGCCCGCCGGGGCGGACCATGCACCAATTATCAATGCCAGGAGGCAGGATGAGCGCGTCAGAAATCGGTGCCGCCGAAGTGCTGGCAGCGGTCCGGGACATTGTTCCGACGCTCCGGGACAATGGCCGGAAGACCGAGGACCAGCGCTGGCTTGTGGCCGACAATCTTGAATTGCTGGAAAAGGCGGGCGTGTTCCGTATCGCCGTGCCCAAGAAATTCGGCGGCCTGGACCTCCCGGTGGCCGACCAGGCCGAGATCCTTTCCGAGATCTCCCGGGGCTGCGGCTCGACCGGCTGGGTCTCCATGGTGTGGATCTCCACCGCCTGGATCGCCAGCCTCTACCCCGACAAGGCCCAGGAGGAGATCTACGCCGAGGGTTCGGTGCGCATCTCCGGCGGCTTCACCCCGGGCGGCACCCTCAAGCCCGTGGAGGGCGGCTACCTCCTCAACGGCACCTGGCGTTTCAACACCGGTATCCGCGGTGCCCAGTGGAACGTCCACGCGGCGCTGGTGGAGCACGAGAACGGTGAGCACGAAGAGCTCTTCGCGATGGTGCCGACCTCGGACATCGAGATAGCCGACGACTGGGACGTCTTCGGCGCCTCCGGCACCGGCAGCGCCACCTCCACGGCCAAGGACGTCTTCGTCCCGGCGCACCGGATCGTCGGTGTCGACGTGTACGACGCCTCGACCCGCGACCGCTGGAACGCCGACCTCAAGGGCCGCAACTACAACCTCACCAGCTACATCGTGGCCACCTGCGCCCCGGTGTACCTCGGTCTGGCGAAGGCCGCGCTGGAGCTGTACCTGGAGCGCACCCCGGGCAAGCCCATGTCCTACAGCAACTGGGCGGACCAGGCCGAGCACCCCTACATCCAGGTCCAGGTGGGCCACGCCGCCAACAAGATCGCGGCGTGCGAGGCGTTCCAGAAGGTCTGGCTGGAGAACATCCAGCGTGCCGCCGACGCCGGCGAGAAGATGACCACGGAGGAGAAGGCGGCCGTCCGTGGCCAGGTCGGCTATGTCGTCCAGGCGACCAAGGAGGCCGTCGACACTCTGTTCGGCGTCAGCTCGGCCTCGGCCATCCTGCGGAGCACGCCGTTCCAGCGGAGCTTCCGTGACATCGCGGCCCTGTCGCTGCACGGCCTGATGACGCCCATCGGCTCGCTGGAGGCGCACGGCCGCGTCCTCCTCGGCCTCGAGCCGGGCACCGACTACCTCTGATCCGCCGCCGCGGCGAACGCGGCGACGGTGTCAACGGTGGCGTGAACACGCGAGGACCGGCGGGATTTTCCGCCGGTCCTCGCGCGCGACCCGGCGGGTCAGGCGGACGGTCAGGCGGAGGGCTTCTTCAGGACCTCGATGAGGCTGGAGAAGCTGTTGTCCTCGAAGCCCCGGTCCATGCCGCGCCGGAAGACGTCCTGGACGGCCTTGAGCAGGGTGGTGTCGACGCCCGCGTCCTCGCTGGTGTGGAGGATGTGGTCGACGCTGGCCGCGCCCATCGCCAGCCGGTCCACGTCGCCGGGGTACTCGGCGTCGTCGACGTGGCGGGCGTACAGCTCCAGGAAGTGCGGCATCATCGTCATCATGCCGGAGGCGTAGGGGAGCAGCTCCCCGGCGGACACCCCGTTGGCCTTGGCCAGCGCCAGGGCCTGGTAGTAGCTGAGCATGCTGGTCCAGAAGATGATCATCTGGGCCTGGTAGTACATGGCCGCGAGGCCCGGGTCCTCACCGCGGTAGTCGGTGCCGGTGAGCACCGCGAGGGTCTCCCGGTACGTGTCGAAGACATCGCGCGGACCGCTGTAGTAGGTGGAGGACCCCTCCTTGCCGATCATGGGCGGGGGCACCTGGACACCACCGGTGAGATGCCGGGCGCCATGGCCGGCGGCCCACGCGAAGGCCGCGCGGGCCTTCTCCGGGGTGTCCGAGCTGAGGTTGATCAGCACCCGGCCGTCGAGGGCGGCCGTGGCCGGCTCGAGGATGGCGTACATGGCGTCGTAGTCCGTGAGGCTCAGCACCACGAGCTCGTTGGCCCTGAGGGCGTCCTCGACCGAGGGGGCCAGAACGGCACCCTTGGCGACCAGCTCTGCGGCCTTGCTCGCGGTCCGGTTCCACACGGTCACAGGGTGGCCGTTCTCCAGGAACGCGGCCACCATCGCCTGGCCCATCGGGCCCAGCCCGATGACGGTCACTGCCTGCTTGCTCACTGGCTCTCCTCGCATGACTAGAACGAACGCTCTACTTGGATCAACGTAGCACAGCGCTAGAACGAACGCTCTATCCGTTAAACTCGGGGAATGGAGACGATCAAGCCGCGACACGACGCCACCGAGGGAACGGGCGCCGTCGTCGGCACCCGGGACCGGATCGTCCGGGCGGCGGCCCGGCTGCTGCAGCGCCAGGGCTACGAGGGGACGGGCATCAAGCAGATCGCCCGCGACGCCGAAGCCACCCTCGGCTCCGTCTACCACTTCTTCCCCGGCGGCAAGCAGGAGCTCGCCGTGGCCGCGATCCAGCACGGCGAGCACGAGTTCGCCGACATCCTGCGCGACGGACTGGCCACCGACGAGGACCCCGCCGAGGCGATCACCACCTGCACCCGGCTGCTCGCCGACTATCTGCGGCAGTCCGACTGGCTGGACGGCTGCCCCGTGGCGGCCACCGCCCTGGAGACCGTCGGCCGCGCCCCCGCCATCCAGCAGGCCTGTGCCGAGGCCATCGGCCACTGGACCGACCTGGTCGCGGAGAAGCTGCGCGAGGGCGGCCTCGACGAGGACACCGCCCGTGATCTGGCCTGCGCGGTGATCAGCACCCTGGAGGGCGCCGAGCTGACCGCGCAGGTGCTGCGGAGCGAGGCGCCCCTGCTGACAGCGGGCCGGCACCTGGCCCGGCTGATCCGCACCTATCGATAGGGCCGACGCCGGCGCGGCTGCCGTGAGCCCTGGGCAGTGGTGGCGGCCCGGCAGCAGGGGCTGCCGGGCCGCACTTCGGTCAGTGGGTGTCGGTGCGCCTTTCGAGGCGGGTGCCGCGGCGAAGGGTGATCGACATGAGGTCGCTCGGAGAGTCCAGTTCCAGGCGGTGCCAGCGGCCTCGGGGAACGATCACGGCCGCGCCCGCCGGCAACCGCACCGCCTCGCTGGATTCGCCGGGTCCGGTGGGGCGGAAGTGGATCCGGGCGCCGCCCGCCAGGCAGCACACCGCCTCGTCCGCCTCCGGGTGCATTTCCCAGTGGTCGGCGTGGACGTCGGCGTCGGTCTCCACGTGGAAGGTCGCGATCTGCCATGCGCCTGAGTCGCTGCTCGCCATTCGGCGTTCGGCGGCTCGTACATCGCCGTCGGGGTGGAACAGCAGTGCCGAGGCGAACAGGTCGATGGGTGTCGTCGTCATGACGGTGTTCCTTCCAGTTGATTCTCTGTGGGGGTGGCGGCTTGCGGGGTGGTCGGCGCAGCGCGGTGACGGGGCAGTACGGCGATCGCCACGGCCGCGGCGAGCAGGAAGAGCGCGGCGGTGACCGCCAGGCCCAGGGCGTAGCCGTCGTTCAGAGCGGCGGGGTCGGTGGCCGCGCCGGTGCGGTGCGCCGCGACGGTCGCGAGGACGGCCAGACCGATGCAGCCGCCGAGTTGGCGGGAGCTGTTGAAGACGCCTGATGCCATGCCGGCCTCGCGGGGGGTGATGCCTGTGGTCGCGGCGGCGGCGACCGGAGCCAGGACCAGTCCGGTGCCGATGCTGGTGAGGACGGAGGGGCCGAGTACGTCGGCGAGGAAGCCGCCGTCCGGTTCGATGGTGGAGAACCAGGCCAGCCCCGCGGCGGCCAGCAGCGCGCCGGGCACCAGAGCCGCGCGCGGGGAGCGGGAGGAGGTGATGCGGGTCGCGGCGACGGTGCCCGCGACCAGGCCGACGGAGAAGGGCAGGAACGCGGCACCGGTGGCAGCGGCGCCCATGCCCAGGACCTGCTGCAGATACAGGGACACGAAGTAGAAGGCGGTGAACTGCCCGGCCGCCGCGAGGAACACCAGGACGTTGGCGCCGGCAACCCAGCGGCTGCGCAGCAGCCCGAGGCGCAGCAGCGGTGCCGGGGTCCGGGATTCGGTGGCCACGAAGGCGGCCAGCAGTACGGCCGAGGCGGCGAGGGCCACCAGCGTGGCCGGGGAGCCCCACCCGACCGTGTCGGTGCGGACAACGCCGAACACCAGCAGCCCGGTTCCGCCGGTCGCCAGGACGGCGCCGAGCATGTCCGGAGCCTCGCGCCGGGTGGGAGGCGCGTCGGCGGGCACGCCCGCGAGGACCAGTGCGAGAGCCGCCGCGACGATGGGCAGGTTGATCAGCATGACCCACCGCCAGCCCGCGTACTGCGTCAGCAGCCCTCCCGCGAGCACACCCAGTGCGCCGCCCGCCGCGTTCACCGCGCTCCACACCCCGAGCGCCCGGGTGCGCCGAGGCCCCTCGGGGAACGTGGCGGTCAGCATGGCCAGCGCGGCCGGAGCGGCCGCGGCGGCACCCAGGCCCTGGCCGGCCCGGGCGGCGACCAGTTGCCAGGGCGCCTGGGCCAGCCCGCCCGCCAGTGAGCACAGCCCGAAGACCGCCAGGCCCAGTGTGAAGAGCCGACGCCGGCCGTAGAGGTCGCCGGCCCGGCCACCCAGCAGCAGAAGTCCGCCGAGTGTGAGCGCGTAGATGTGCACGACCCAGGAGAGGCCGAGCGGGGTGAACCCCAGTGCGAGGCGGATCGCGGGCAGCGCGACGTTGACCACCGACATGTCCAGGGCGACGACGAACTGCGCGACGGCAGCCGCCGCCAGCACGGCTCCGGGACGCCCCCGTAAGTTTCTGTACATGTAAGAAAACTAGCCCCTGGTGCGCCCCGGTGTCGACACCCAGGGGAGGATGGGGGCATGCCGCAACCGCCCGCACCGCGCAAGACACCCGGCCGACCTCCCCGGATCTCCCGCGACGAGATCATCGGGACGGCCCTTCGGATCCTGGACGAGGAAGGCGTGGACCGGTTGACGATGCGTCGGCTGGCCACGGAGATCGGCAGTACGCCCATGGCGCTCTACCATCACGTCCGCAACAAGGACGAGCTGCTCGTGCTGCTGCTGGACGACTACGCGACACGGACACTGCGCCGGCCCGGACTGCCCGACCGGCCCCGCGAGCGGGTCATCGTCGCCGCGGAGGCGATCCACGAGGTACTGGCGGCCTGCCCCTGGATCGTGACGGTGCTGACCGCCGACGACCTGCTGTCGAAGACCGCGCTGTGGTTTGTCGAGCAAATCGTGGACGGGTTCGTCGACTGCGGGCTGACCCCCGACCGGGCCGTGCACGGTTACCGCGCGATCTGGTACTACACGGCCGGAGAGATCATGGTCCGGGCGGCGGCCCGGCGACGCGCGGAGGACGACCGTCCCGTCCACCGGGAGAGCGTCTTCGCCGACCTCGACCCCGAAGAGGTTCCCCGGTTGGCGCAAGTCGCCGACCGATGGGAGACGCTGACCGCCCAGGACACCTATTCGGACGGGCTCCGGGCCCTGGTGGACGGCCTCGCCACCCGGTGACGACACACCACCGCGTAAACGCGACGGCGTTGCCGACAGGGCCCACCGCGCGGTAACCGTCCGGTCATCGCCGCAGGTCGGCCCGCGACGCCCCGACCACGGCCGGAGGGCTCTCTGGACCTCGCGGGCGCCCTCCGACACACTCTGGCCCATGCGATGGACGGACATCGAAGAGATCGCGGCGGGCCTCGCCGAACAGCACCCCACCACCAGGCCGGTGACGACCGACCTGGCCCGGATCCGGGACTGGGCCGCCGGGCTGACCGGCTTCAGCGACGACCCCACCCGCTGCAACGCCCGGCTCCTGGAGTCGATCCAGCTCGCGTGGAGCGACCGGACCGTCCCCCGGGCGGACAGAGCCGGCTGACCCCGTACGGACGCGGGCCCGCTCAGCCCGCCAGGACGCTCCGGGCCGCGCGGCGGCCGGAGAGCAGCGCGCCGTGGACCGTGCTGCTGTGGTCGGCGCTCGTCGCCTCGCCCGCGAAGTACAGGCGGTCCCCGACGGGTTCGGCCAGGACGTCGTGGTCGCCGGGCTCGAAGGCGGCGGCCGGGAAGGAGTACGAGCCCCGGGCGAAGGGGTCGGCCGCCCAGCGGGTGAGCCGGTACGCCAGGGGGTCGGGCACCCTCTCGCCGTAGACGCCGCGCAGGGCGGCCAGGGCGTCGCCCACCACGGTGGCGTCGTCCAGCCCTTCGAGGCGGCGGGCGACGGGCCCGCCGTGCAGGACGGCCAGCACCGGGGCCCCGGTGACGTGCCGGAGGTCGAACCAGTTGGCGAAGGCGCCGTGCGGGGTGTCCTCCAGGCGGATCACGTCGCTGTCGTCCCAGAACGCCGCCGGGAAGCGCAGATAGAGCTTGTCGTAGACGCCCATGCCCATGCGCTCGATGACGCGCCCCTTGGCCTCGGGCAGCTCCGGGGCGAAGGTGACGGCGCCGGTCTTCAGCACACCCAGGGGAAGGGTGACCACGGCGCGGCCGGCGGTGAAGACGCCGTGGCCGTCGGTGTGCACCTCCACCCCGTCGCCACCGTGTTCGACGCGGGTGACGCGGTGTCCCAGCCGTACGTCCAGCCCCCTGGCCAGATGGTCCGTCAGCTGCCCGTACCCGCCGGGGAAGACGGCCTCCACGCCCTCGTAGTCCTTGCCCCAGATCACGGCGGTCAGGGCCAGCTCCCCGATGCCCGCGCCCCAGTCGTCCTCCGCCATGCGGCCGCACGCCTCGACGACCCGCCGGGCCCGCGCCGGCTCCAGGCCCACGACGCCCAGCACCGTACGCAGCCCCTCCGCGAGGGACAGCCCCGGCTCCGCCCGCGCCGCGAGTTCCTCCAGCGCGCCGCCGGCGGCCTCCAGGTCCTCGGCCAGGGTCGTCGCCTCGGCGCGGGTGAGGCGGCGGCCGCCGGGGGCGTAGGAGACCGTGCCGTCCTGGCTGCCGTAGTCGAGGGTGCCGACGTCGTAGACGACCGTGGCGGCACCGGCCTCCTCGGCGAGCTCCGCGACGGGGTTGTCCTCGACGCCGTGGATCCAGGAGGCGCCCAGGTCGACGCGCAGCCCCTCCCACTCCTCGGTCCACAGCCGCCCGCCGACGCGCTCCCGGGCCTCCAGGACCGTCACCGCGTGGCCGGCGCGGCGCAGTTCCCGGGCGGCGTACAGCCCGGCCATCCCCGCGCCGACGACCAGGGTCCTGGGGCCGTCGTCTTCGCCGGGAGCGGCCGGAACGCCGGAATGCGACCAATTCTTCATACCGGAACCGTATGCGATGGGCCCGGACCACGGGCGGAGCGTCGCGTCCCCGGCCCATGGAGGGATCACGCGGCGGAAAACGGACGGGCCGACCGGACGCTATTGACGCGCCCCTGTCAATCCCACGCCGTGCGTGGCACGCTTCCTGACGCACCGTCGAATCCGCACCACTCGTCTGCCCGGACCCGGCAGCCGGTCCGGCCCCCCACACGGCCCCGCGCCCCACGCGCCCGGCCTCGGCAGAAGGAGTACGCGTGAGACGTCCCCACCACGGCACCCCCGGCATCCTGCTGGCCACCGGCGCCCTGCTCGCCCTGGGCGCTCCGGCCACCGCGTCCGGCGCCGCGCCGGCCGGGGCCGAACGGGCCCCGGCGACCGCGCACACGACCGCCGCCCAGCGCGGCGCCGTCGCCTTCTGGACCCC